>NZ_CP150274.1:6852807-7194942 GCF_037977055.1 Paenibacillus sp. FSL K6-1096
AGTGCCGCATATCGGCGGCGGCATGGCCGGGATTCTTGGAGCGGCCGAGCTGCCGGTCGCTGTGCTGCTGTCCTCGTTCGTGCTGCATGAGCAGGTGAGCCTGCTGCAGTGGATCGGGGTAGTCCTGGTGCTGCTGGGCGTGGTCCTGCCGGAGCTGTATAAGCTGCGCTGGGGGAATGCCCGGGCCATGCGTTCATCCTCCGTCTGAGTTCTGGCGGGAGGGAGTGGAGCGTTCCCTGTGAAGAGGGGAGCGCTCCTTTTTTCTTTCCATTCAAGCAATATGAAAGCGTAAACATTTTTTTTGTTGCCAAAACCGTAATGGAGTGTTATTCTGGATTTGGGATTGTTACTGCAAAGGCAAAACCCAAAACATGGTCACGTGTTTTGGGTTTTGCCTTTCTTTATGTTAAGGGCTTGCGGGACGCCGCAGGATACCCTTAACCCTGTCTGCAGCCTGTGGCCGGGCTGGAATGAAATTCGGGGTGAAGGAGGGCAGAGGGTTGATTATCGAGAAGATTTTCAATAACAATGCCATAATTGCCAAGGATTCCGGCAGCGATGAGCTGGTGGTGATGGGACGCGGCATCGGGTTCAAGAAAAGCCCGGGTGATCCGGTGGATGTGTCCCTGATTGAGAAGACTTTTGTCTTGAAGCACAATGAGGCGTCGGAACGGTTCAAGGCGCTGATGGCAGATGCGCCTGCCGAATATGTAGCCTTGAGCTACGATATTATCGAATATGCCAAGCAAACTCTGAAGGCACGGCTAAGCGATTACATCTATGTGACCCTGACGGACCATTTGACCCATGCGCTAAGGCTGCATGACCAGGGCATCCGCAACGAGAATCCGCTCCTCTGGGAGATTCAGCGCTGTTATCCCAAGGAGTATGCGGCCGGGAAGCACGCTATGGTAATGATTGAGCAGTACACCCGCATCCGCCTGCCGGAGGATGAAGCCGGGAATATTGCACTGCATCTGATCAATGCGCAAATGAACAGCTCAGGGAACAAGATTGCCGACCTTACCAGGCAGACGCAGCAGATCGATGACATTCTAAATATTGTGAAATATTCATATAACAACGAGATTGATGAGAAGACTGTGAGCTATGAACGCTTCATCACCCATCTGCGGTATTTCTTTCAGCGGTCGCGTAATCAAGAGCCGGTGGAGCAGGTGGATGATTTTCTGCTGAAGCAGGTGAAGGTGAAGTACAGGAAGGCGCATAGCTGTGTGCTGAAGATTGAGAAGTATCTGGGTGTGAAGCTCCGCGACGAGGAGATGCTGTACCTGACGATTCATATCCAGCGGGTGACGCAGCGGCAAACTGAATAGATTTCCATTTTGGATTGTTACTGGTCATGCAGGCGAAACCAAATCAGGCAGAAAGCTGCCGGCTTTGGTTTCGTCTTTTTGTTCATTCATTAAGAATGGGGAGGGCTTATCGTGAAATATGAGGCATTGTCCAAAGAGATTATCAAGCAGGTCGGAGGCAAAGAGAATATCAACGGACTCACCCACTGTATCACCCGCCTGCGCTTCAAGCTGAAGAATGAGAGCCTGGCGAATACGGAGGTGCTCAAGAATATGGACGGCATCGTTACCGTCATTCAGAGCGGCGGCCAGTACCAGGTCGTAATCGGCAATCATGTCCCGGAGGTCTATGCCCAGGTGATGGCGGCAGGCGGCTTGCAGGATGGCGGGGCGGAGGAGGCCTCCAGTGAGCGGATGAGTCTGTTCAACCGGTTCATTGATATTATCTCCGGGGTTTTCTCGCCAACCCTCGGCGTACTGGCCGCGACCGGGATGATTAAGGGCTTCACCGCCCTGTTCCTGACGCTTGGACTGTTTACGAAGACTTCGGGCACGTATGAGATTCTGAATGCGCTCGGGGACTGCCTGTTTTATTTCTTCCCGGTTTTCCTGGGTTATACGTCGGCCAAAAAATTCGGCTCGAATATCTTCATCGGTATGGCCATTGGCGCAACACTGGTGTATCCGTCCTTCAGCAGCATTACGGCGGGCGGGGAGCCGCTGTATACACTTTTTAGCGGGACGATCTTTGAATCTCCGGTGTACATCACCTTCCTGGGGATTCCGGTTATCCTGATGACCTACACCTCAAGCGTCATTCCGATTATTATCTCGACCTACATCGGCTCCAAGCTGGAGGGCTTCTTCAAAAAAGTCATCCCCAGCGTAGTCCGCACCTTCCTTGTTCCGTTCTTTACGCTGCTGGTCACCGTGCCGCTGGCACTGATTGCCATTGGTCCCGTCTCCACCTGGGCCGGACAGCTGCTGGGGCAGGGAACCTTGTTCCTTTACAACTTAAGCCCCGTCATTGAAGGATTGCTGGTGGGCGCGTTCTGGCAGGTCTTCGTGATCTTCGGGCTGCATTGGGGTCTGGTGCCGATTGCGATCAATAACATGGCTGTGCTGAAGTCTGATCCGATCCTGGCAGCTTCGTTCGGGGCTTCTTTTGCCCAGACCGGTGCGGTTCTCGCCATTCTGCTGCGGACGAAGAACGTCAAGCTCAAGTCTTTGTCGGTTCCGGCGATCATCTCCGGTATCTTCGGGGTAACCGAGCCTGCCATCTACGGGGTTACGCTGCCGCGCAAGAAGCCATTCGTATTAAGCTGTATCGCTGCGGCGGTCGGCGGCGGGATTGTTGGTCTGATGGGCACCAAAGGCTATATCCTCGGCGGCCTCGGCATCTTCGGGATTCCCAGCTATATCAGCCCGGAGGGGATGGATAAAGGCTTTTACGGTGCGATCGCAGCGATTGTCATCAGCTTCATCCTCGGCTTCCTGCTCGTCTTCTTCTCCGGCTTCAAGGATGAGGAAACGGCAGAGAAGCGCAGTACAGAGACGCCGCGCGGGAACCTGGTGAAGCAGGAGACAGTGGCAAGTCCCTTGAAGGGGCAGGTCAGAGCGCTGTCCGAGCTGACAGATGAAGCATTCTCTACAGGGGCAATGGGTAAGGGGATAGCGATTGAACCGCTCGAAGGCAAGGTCTACTCTCCGGTAGACGGGGTACTGACCACCTTGTTCGCCTCCGGCCATGCTATCGGGATTACCAGCAGCAACGGGGTCGATATTCTGATCCACGTCGGGAAGGATACGGTCAAGCTGAAGGGCAAATATTTCACCCCCAGAGCCAAGCAGGGCGACACCGTCACCAAAGGCCAGCTTCTGATGGAATTCGATGCCGCAGCGATCAGAGAGGCGGGCTACACGCTGACCACACCTGTCATTATCTCCAACTCCGGTGATGTCCTGGATGTCATTGAGACTGATCAGAAGAACATTGATTACCGGGAAAAGCTGCTGACCGTCATGATCTAACCTGTTGCTGTTAACCAATCATAAGGAGGAATAAGTATGAACGAGAAATTTAGAACATTTCCAGAGGGCTTCCTGTGGGGCGGCGCGACAGCGGCCAATCAGCTGGAAGGGGGCTACAATGCGGGCGGCAAAGGACTAAGCACAGCGGATATGATGACCGCCGGAACCCATACCGTATCACGCCGAATCACGCCGGTGCTTGAAGCCGGGGCGCATTATCCAAGCCATGAAGCGATAGACTTTTATCACCGGTATGAAGAGGATATCGCGCTGTTTGCCGAAATGGGCTTCAAGGTGTTCCGTATGTCGGTCGCCTGGTCCCGGATTTTTCCGAACGGGGATGATGCGGAGCCGAACGAAGAGGGGCTGAAGTTCTATGACCGCGTCTTCGCCGAGCTGCGCAAGCACGGCATTGAGCCGCTGGTGACGATCTCCCATTATGAAGCCCCTTACCATCTGGCTGAAGCCTACAACGGATGGGCGGACCGCAGAACGATAGACTTTTATGTGCGGTATTGTGAGGTCCTTTTCAACCGCTATAAAGATACCGTGAAGTACTGGCTGACCTTCAATGAGATTAATATCCTGACCATGCCGTTTGGAACCTTCATGGCCGGAGCAATGATGCCGCAGGGCAATACGGAGCTGACTGGATCAGGGATGGTTGACAATGAGCAGTTAAGATATCAGGCGCTGCACCACCAGTTCGTTGCCAGTGCGAGAGCCGTGAAGCTGGGGCATGAGATCAACCCGGATTTCAAGATCGGCTGCATGATTGCCTACATGTGCTCTTATCCGCTGACCTGCAATCCCGAGGATGTGCTGTTGGCCCAGCAGAAGGATAATCTCAGCAATTTCCTCTGCTCGGATGTTCAGGTCCGCGGGGCTTATCCGGGCTTCGCCTACAGATACTTCAGGGAGAACCGGATTGAGCTGCAGATGGAGGAAGGTGACGCGCAGATTCTTAAGGAAGGCTGTGTGGACTTCTACACCTGCAGTTACTATTCCTCCACCTGCGTGAGTGCCAGCCCGGACCAGGAGAAGATCGGCGGCAACATGTCGCTGGGCCTGAAGAACCCCTATCTGCAGGCCAGCGCCTGGGAATGGCAGATTGACCCGCAGGGCCTGCGGTGGTCGCTGAATAACATCTACAACCGTTACGGCATCCCGGTGATGGTTGTAGAGAATGGACTGGGCGCAGTGGATACGGTGGAGGCCGATGGTTCGGTCAAAGACAGCTACCGGATCGATTATCTGCGGGAGCACATCCGGGCCATGGGCGAGGCGCTGGAGGACGGCGTGGACCTGATCGGCTACACCCCGTGGGGCTGTATCGATCTGGTCAGTGCCGGAACCGGGGAGATGAAGAAGCGCTACGGCTTCATTTACGTGGATAAGGACAATGAAGGCAAGGGGACGCTGGACCGATCGCGGAAGGACAGCTTTTACTGGTATCAGCGGGTGATCGGCAGCAACGGGACTTTGCTGGATTAATTAAGGGAGTGGCGTCGGCTCTATTTTTAAATGGTGAGTGCTGGTTCAATTCGGAACCTCTGGCGGTAAAAGGATTATAAAAAACCGTTAAAGGGGAATTCCTATGATCATCAAAGGGATCGAGAACATGGACGGCGGAAACATCATGAGCCAGATCCAGCAAGGCGGCAAATTCGTCATTTACACCTACTGCTTCTCTATTATTCTGGTAACCTTCAGACGAAGCTCCAACATTTATTTTATCCGGGCCGGTGAGGGTTCCGTGAAAAAAGGGCTGAAATACACCTTGCTTACGCTGCTGCTGGGCTGGTGGGGAATTCCCTGGGGACCGATCTATTCCATCGGCGGACTTATCACTAACTTCAGAGGAGGCAAAGATATCACAAATGAAGTATTAGCCTCCCTGTCGGGCCAACAGGCGCAATAACCGCTTAATTATCTATAGCACCTTATAATATGTTATAATGAATGTCTTATTGCATATTATGAAGAATTGAGGTCGCTATAGGATGAAAGTGAAAATTAACCGTAATGCCGCCAAGGTATTGAAAGAGATGCTGAATAGCCCGGAGGCGGAAGGCAAGAAGATCCGCGTTGTCATCACCCAGAATCACGGAGACCACGGACACTATGATGTCGCTCTCGACACACCGACAGAGCACGATGAAGTGGTCGCTACCGATAAGGATATCGAGGTTCTGCTCGATACGCGCGAGCCGCTGCTGGACGGCGTATGGATTCAGTATTTCTATGTGCCGCAGGAAGGCTTCTTCATCACGAACCCGTCTACCGGATTCCTGGAGAAATAAGCAGCAGATAAGTATGATATGAGTTGCCGAAGGACGGCACTGTCTGATCAGCCAAGGGAGGCTGATTGGGATGGTGTCGTTTTTTGTTGTTTGATTTTAGGGAGTGGATTTGAAGCGGGATAGCATATTTATATGCGAATGTATGTTCCTTTTATCATATGTAATCCCAGTTTAATGGAATATAATTACATGCATGCATTCTATACTTGACCTGGGAGGCGACAGAGATTTCTATACCGCATGATGAAGCTTTTAAGAAGCTGCTGGAGACATTTTTTCAGGAATTCATTGAGCTGTTCTTTCCTGAGCTGGATGCTATGCTGGATTATAGTGAGACCCGGTTTCTGATGCAGGAATTGCTGGTGGACATTGTCGGCGAAGAGGCGCGTGAGCTGGATCTGCTGCTGGAAACCCGCTACAAAGGGCTGGACGGCTATATTCTGATTCACCTGGAGCCGCAATCGTACAAGGATCATGAATTTCGCGAAAGAATGTTTATCTACTTCAGCCGTCTGTTCGAGCGCTACCGCAAAGATCATAAGCTGATTATCCCGATTGCGATTTTTACCTCGGATGAGGTAAGGGAGGAACAGGACACGCTGGAGATGTCCATCCCGGAACACAACATTCTGCGCTTCCAGTTTCTTAAGGTGGAGCTGCGCAAGCAGAACTGGCGGCGGTTCATCGATTCGGATAATGCGGTGGCTGCTGCGTTATTGGCGAAGATGGGGTATACTACAAGAGAAGCGAGAGAGGTGCGCCGGGAATTCCTGCGGATGTTCATGAAGCTGAGGGCACGGCTGGATCAGGGCAGATTGGCATTGATTATGTCAGTAGCGGACCTGTACTTCAAGCCGGACCGGGCACAGGACGAAGAGATTCTAAAAGAATTAATCGATCACTATCCGGAGGAGGAGGAAGCTATTATGGAATTGATGCCAGCTTGGAAGCGCTGGGGGTATGAAGAGGGGATTGCGGAAGGTATTGAGAAAGGCAAAGAAGAAGGCCAGGCGGAGATTATCCGCAAACTGCTGCTCCACGGATTTTCTCCCGAGGCGGTATCCAAAGCCGTGGAACTGCCGCTGGATGAGATTAAGAAGCTGATGTGAATGTGAATACAGACCCGGGCGGAGGTTGCCTTGGGTCTTTTTTAATGAGCGGCTAGCACAGGAAGATTATGTATTACCGCACTCAAAGTCGTTGCAAAAGTATGTATTATCGTTGATTGGCTGCATTAGCCGGAGCGGGATTTTTGATTATACTGTTCTTGTAAGCGATTACACACATATAGCTGGGGGGAAATGCTAGTGAATAAGAAAAAAGCAATGACACTGATGTCCAGTATCCTGTTGATCTCTCTGCTTAGCGCTTGCGGAGGCGGTAACGGCAATGCCGGTGGAAACGCATCGGAGCCGAAGGCCTCATCCGCGGCAACGGAAGCATCCAGAACCAATCAGCCGGCCGCAGATTCCGGCACTGTGGATACATCCCAGCCAGTTTCCCTGAAGATGATCTTCGTAGGCCCGAAGCCGGTCGATTATGACCAGGTATTCGGAGAGATTAACAAGAAGCTGAAGGAGAAAATCAACGCAACGCTCGAAGCCGAGTTCCTGGACTGGTCGGACTGGGCGCAGAAATATCCGCTTAAGCTGGCGGCCAACGAGAATTTCGATATGATCTATGCGGCTAACTGGGCCGGCTATAACGATCAGGCGCTGAAGGGCGGCTTCCTTGAGCTGACCGATGAGATGCTTCAGAAATACACACCGATGACCTGGAAAGCGATGCCGGAAGTAGGCTGGGGCCAGGCGAAGGTTAACGGCAAGCTCTATATGGTGCCCCAGAACCGCGGGGAGACCGTCGAGAAGCTGATTCTGTACCGCGAGGACCTGCGCAAGAAATACAATCTGCCGGAGATCAACAGCCCGGAATCCTATGCCAACTACCTCAAGACCATTGCCGAGAAGGAGAAAGGGATCACGCCATTCGTGCCGGAGACCGGGGACTGGAAGCTGCATAACCTGGACCGCATCCTGCTGAAGCAGCAGACCGAATGGAACCTGTTCGACCTGGATCTGCCGATGGGCTTCAAGCTGGACGATCCGACGGGCAAGGTGTTCAACTTATATGAAACTCCTGAATTCAAGGAGCTTGTCTACTATTATAAAGATCTGGCGGACCACAACGCCTGGTCGAAGAGCGCACTGAACAGTAAACTGGACCATCAGCAGGAGTTCAAGGCAGGCAAGGCAGCCTCTATCACCCACAATCTGGGTACGCTTGGCGCCCTAATTACCGATATGCGTGAGAAGAACTCACCGTATGAGCTGGCTCTTGCTGATATTAACCAGGGTAAGAAAAAATCGGTTGCCGTCTCTACACAGAACGGTGTAGCGATTCATTCCACCTCCAAGCACCCGGAACGTGCGCTGATGGCCATCGATCTGCTGCAGAATGATAAAGAGCTGCATGATCTGATGATGAACGGCATTACGGCAGTGCATTATAATCCGGTCGGAGACGACAAATTCACTAACGCCGAGAAGAATGCCAACTACACCGGCTTCTCCAACTGGGGCTTCAACTCGCCGCTGAACCGGGATAATGCCTCCTTCCCGGCGGAAGCGACCACTCTGACCGACAAATGGGAGGGCGAGGTGTATCATTACCCGCTGGAGACCTTCGTCTTCGATAACAGCAAGGTGAAGACCGAAGTAGCCAACGTCGGAAATGTCATGCTGCAATACGGCATTCCGCTGGAATACGGAACCGTGAAGGATGTAGATGCCGGGCTGGCCAAGCTCCAGCAGCAGGTTAAGGCTGCCGGTATCGATAAGATCATCGCAGAGGTGCAGCGGCAGATTGATGAATTCCTGGCGAAGTCAGGCCAATAGTATACAGGTTGACAGACATCAAGGCCCGCGTCGAATGGACGCGGGCCTTGATATGTTATGCAGGGCGGGAGTCGCTGAATCGGGCTATTATTGAGAACGGTTATCAATTATAATAGGGTTAACCGGATTAGAACTAAGCGGAATTGAACATAAATGGAGAGCTGAGATGAATCTGAACGATCATATGAAGTGGTGGAGTCATGCATCGGTCAAAATCATGGATACCCGCAGCGGGAGGCTGGAGGCCGGCTTTGAGATCGCGCATTACAGGCTGCCGTCCAGTGCCTTTCTGTATGCTGTTCAGGGACAGGCGGTGGTAGAGCTGGACGAGCTGAGGGTCACCCTGGGACGCAATCAGCTGGCGCATGGGGGGCGGGGAGCTGTACTTGCCGTGCGGGCGGAGGAGGCTTTTGAATACTTCCTTGTGCTCTATAAAGCCGTGCTGATGCTGCCTCCGTCCAGCCGTGTAATGCAGTTGGACCGGGAGAACCCCACCCGGCTTCAATACACCTTCGGCCCGTCCTACCCGGTGGCGCTGCTGACCCGGCTTGAACAGATGCATTCCGGGTGGCTCACTGCCGATCCGCTGCAGCATATCTATGTAAGGTCGCTGTTCCTGCAATTCGTTCATGAGCTGTTATGGCAGATGAAGGAGCAGGGAATTCAACCGGTTCGGCCGGATCTGCTGGCCCAGGTGCTAAGGTATATGCAGGAGCATTACAGTGAACAGCTTACGCTGGATGTTCTGGCAGAGCGCTTTGATTGCAGTGTAAGCTTCTTAAGCAAGCTGTTCAAAAGCCGGCTGCAGGCCGGTCCCATCCGTATGCTGACCCGCATCCGCATGGACAAGGCGGCACAAGACTTGCTGCACACGGAGCTTAGCCTGCAGGAGATTGCGGAGCGGACAGGTTACCCGGATGCCCACACCTTGAGCCGGAATTTCAAAAAGCATTATGGCTCGTCCCCGTCACAGTTCAAAGTGAAATTCAGGACAGAGGGCGGTATACGAGAATTGCCTGCTGCTTATCCGAGAACTGCCCTTGTAGGCCATTCACCCGGATGCTATAGTAACCCAAGAGATGAGAATCATTATCATTCGTATCTTAAAGGGGGATTACCTGTGTTTAAAAGAACCAGGGCAGCATCTGTGGCCACCGCGGCCTTATTCTTGTGTATCACTTTGTTGTTGAGCGCTTGTTCGGGGGCCCAGGCTCCGGCGAACGGGAATGCAGCGGCAAGCCCTGCGGCACAGCCGGCGAAAGCAGCGGTCTCTGAGACTGCGGCAGACCAGTCAGCGGCAACGACCAAAATCTACAGGGACAGCAAAGGAGAGGTCACCATTCCGGCCAATCCGCAGCGGATCATCGATCTGACCGGCAGTGCCATCGGCAATTTACTGGTGCTCGGTGTGAAGCCGGTTGCCGCCGCTGATGATTCACTGAAGAATCCGTTCCATGAAGGCCGGCTCGACCATATCGTGAATATAGGCAAGGAACCGAACGCGGAAGCGATCCTGAAGCTGGACCCAGATCTGATTCTTATGTTCGACTATATGGAAGACGCTCAGTACGAGCAGCTCACGAAGATCGCCCCGGTAGTCAGACTGAAGTACGGCGGGGGAACACCACAGGATCTGCTGCTGGAATTCGGCAAAATCACCGGCAAAGAGGCTGAGGCGCAGCAATGGATAGATTCGTGGAATGCGAAGATCGCCGAAGTGAAGCCGAAAATCACTGAAGTGGTTGGCGATAAGACTGTGTCGATCCTACAGCCGTATGCGAAGGGCATCTATGCCTGGGGCGACAAGGGCGGAAGAGGCGGCGAGATTCTGTATAGAGACCTTGGCCTGAAAGCACCGGAGATTATCCGCACCACCCTGATTGACGGGGAGGGCTTCGGCGGGGACCTGTCGCTGGAGCTGCTGCCGGAGTATGCCGGAGATTATATTTTCACCAGTAATTGGGGCTGGGATGACGGGGATGCGAATGTCGTTTATGACAGCGAGGTGTGGAAGTCTCTGCCCGCGGTGAAGAACCATCAGGTCTATTTCATTGATGAGAAGGGCTCCTTCTATAACGATCCGATTTCGCTGGAGGCACAGCTGGATTTCATCACGAAAAGCCTGCTAGGTACAGCGCAATAAGTCGGGGGGACCTGTCGGAAAATTTATTCTTAGATGTACGGAAGACTGGTACTCTCAGGCTGAGAAGACCGGTCTTCTTCGCTGTTCGGCCGTGGCTTGGCAACTTAATTGTTTACATTTGGTGTGATGTATATATACTTAACTTTTGAAGGATTCATCATCTCGGGGTTACCCGGCAAGGGAGGATTACAGTAAATATGACTTCACGAATTAGAGTAGGTATTGTCGGTTACGGAAATTTGGGTAAAGGGGTACAGCAGGCGATTGCGCAGAATCCTGACATGGAGCTGGTCGCTATCTTCACCCGCAGAGAGCCGCAGCAGCTCGCTGAGATTACAGGCACAGTAACAGAGCATATCTCCGCAGCTGAACAGTATATAGGCAAAATTGATGTAATGATTCTGTGCGGCGGCTCTGCAACGGACCTGCCTGAGCAAACCCCGCAGCTGGCCCGGTGGTTCAATACCGTGGACAGCTTCGACACCCATGCCAAAATCCCGGAATTCTTCGCATCCGTGGACAAGTCCGCACAAGAAGGCGGCTCAGTCAGCGTCATCTCCACGGGCTGGGACCCGGGAATGTTCTCGATGAACCGTCTGCTCATGCAGTCCATCCTGCCAGTGGGCGAGGACTACACCTTCTGGGGCAAGGGAGTCAGCCAGGGACATTCCGATGCGATCCGCCGTGTTCCCGGCGTGAAGGCGGGCGTGCAATATACGATCCCTGTCCAGGAGGTCATTGACAGCATCCGTGCAGGCGAGACGCCGCAGCTGTCCACCCGCGAGAAGCACCGCCGCGAATGCTATGTAGTGGCGGAAGAAGGCGCTGACCGCGAGGCGATCACCCGCAGCATTGTGGAGATGCCGAATTACTTCGCCGATTATGATACGACCGTTAACTTCGTATCGGCCGAAGAGCTGGCTGAGAAGCATTCCGGGATGCCGCATGGCGGCTTCGTCATCCGCAGCGGAGTTACCGGCAGCGGCAGCAAGCAGATTGCTGAATTCGGGCTGAAGCTGGACAGCAATCCGGAGTTCACCGCCAGTGTGCTGGCCGCTTACGCCCGTGCAGCCGTCCGCCTGAAGCGTGAAGGTCACACCGGGGCGAAGACAGTGTTCGATATTCCGCTCGGCCACCTGTCGCCGAGATCAGCAGAGGACCTGCGGCGCGAACTGCTGTAGGAACTTGAAGCAGGGGCAGCCTGATATGGGCTGCCCTTTGTGCTGTCGCGGACGGCTGGCTGAAGGGAGATCAAAGGGATCAATCCCTTTAGTGGCGCAACTGAATAAGGTGGCTGAGGAGCATTAATGCACCTGAATCCAGGAGAAGTGGGCTAAAGGAGCGAATGAGGAGCATTAGTGCACCAGAATCCGGCGGATGTGAGCTAAATGAGCGAGTGTCCAACCTTCCCCCCGGGTGCAGCCTGTCTAACCACAAACAGACGTAAATAACGCGGCTATAGCGCTTCAACAACGAAATAAGAGGTGTCCCCCGGCCGTACTGGCTTCGGGGACACCTCTTTGTGAAATCAATGTTATACTACACCCTGGGCGATCATCGTATCTGCGACTCTCAGGAAGCCGGCAATGTTGGCTCCGGCGACCAGGTTGCCGGCGACGCCGTATTCCTCTGCCGCCTGTACGGTTCTGCGGTAGATGTTCTTCATAATGCCTTGCAGCTTCTCATCGACCTCTTCAAAGGTCCACGACAGCCGCATGCTGTTCTGGCTCATTTCCAGTCCCGACACTGCTACGCCGCCTGCATTGGCGGCCTTGGCCGGTGCAAAGAGCACCTGATTCTCAAGGAACAGCTCCACCGCGTCGATGGTGGTCGGCATATTGGCCCCTTCGCCAATGGCCAGGACTCCGTTCAGAATCAGCTGCCCGGCAGCGGCCTTATCCAGCTCGTTCTGAGTGGCACAAGGCAGGGCGATATCACACGGGATGTTCCAGATTCCGCTACAGCCTGCTACATATTCAGCGTGCGGATGTTCTTTGACGTATTCGCTGATGCGAAGGCGTTCGGTTTCCTTCAGTCTTTTGACTGTATCAAGGTTGATGCCCTGCGGGTCGTGAATATAGCCGTTTGAATCACTACAAGCGATGACGAGTGCGCCAAGCTGCTGCGCCTTCTCAATCGCATAAATGGAGACATTCCCGGAGCCGGAGACAACCACCTTGCGGTCCTGGAAGCTGGCTCCGCGTTCTGCCAGCATCTCCTGCACGAAGTACACACAGCCATAGCCGGTAGCTTCCTTGCGCGCCAGACTGCCGCCGTACAGAAGCCCTTTGCCGGTAAGAACCCCGGCGGTATGCCCGCCGTGAATCCGTTTGTACTGGCCGAACATGTAGCCGATCTCCCGCGCACCGACGCCGATGTCGCCGGCCGGAACATCTGTATCCGGTCCGATATGGCGGTACAGCTCGGTCATGAAGCTCTGCGTGAAGCGCATGATCTCCTGATCCGACTTGTCCTTGGGATCGAAATCGCTGCCTCCCTTGCCTCCGCCCATCGGCAGTCCGGTCAGCGCATTCTTGAAAATCTGCTCGAAGCCAAGAAACTTTACGATGCCGAGGTAGACGGAGGGATGGAAGCGCAAGCCGCCCTTGTAGGGTCCGATTGCACTGTTATACTGGATGCGGTACCCGCGGTTAACCCGCGTGCGGCCTGAATCGTCCACCCAGGGGATACGGAAGGAAATGCTGCGCTCAGGCTCAACCAGACGCTCCAGAATTCCTTGCTCCATGTATTTCGGATGACGGGTCAGAACGGGGGTGATACTCTCAAGGAACTCCTGGACGGCCTGATGGAATTCAGGCTCCTGCGGGTCGCGTTTCTGGACCTCCGCATAAATCTGCTGCACATATTGCACAGCCTCATTGGAAACCTCTGACGTTGCTGTAGGAACGATGGACACTTTAGAAAGCACTCCCTGTCTGTTGTATTTCGGGCTATCCCGTGTTATTTAGAATTTAAAAGAATTCTATAAAACCTGACATGAATTTGCCAATCAATTATTTTTGGCAAGGCCATTAAGAAATTCTATGAACCTTACATACCATGCCAGCTATATGCAGCAAAATGTTAATAAACCTCTGGTCAATTTTGGATTGCAGTTCCCCCTCTATGGGGTAATTATAGATTGCGGCAATAAGATATAGTATAAGAGAGAGAGGCGTCAGAATATGCACTTGTTATCTGTAGCAGAATTGGTAGATACGGAGAACCACGCGTGGGAGGAGATCAGGGAACTGCTTAGCCAGGGCCCGCGCACCTACCGGCTGGAGCCTGCTGAGCCGGAGGCCGCCGCACAGACGCTCGTCCGTCTGCAGGTGAGCACAAGATCCTATCTGGGCGCCATTGCCTATGAGAGCGGAGGTATCGTATTCGAGCACGGCTGGATTACCTTGCTCGGCGCCGGGGCGGCAGGAATCTGCGGCAGCCTGGCCTCCTGGAACGGCCTCGCGGATTCTGAGGAGCTCGCTGCCCTGCCGGGGCTGCTGGTCGTAGCTTATGATGCGGCCGGCGGGTTCTTCGGTCTGGATACAGGCCGCTTCGGACAGAGCGGGCAGATCTATTATTATGCCCCGGATGCTCAAGTATGGGAGACGACCGAATTGACCTATTCCGGATTCATCGGCTGGCTGGCGGAAGGGGATCTGGATCTGTTCTATGAGACATTCCGCTGGGAGGGCTGGGAAGAGGAGGTGCAGCAGCTTGCGCCGGATCAGGTCTTCGGGTATTATCCGCCGCTCTGGACGGAGCAGGGCAGCGGTTCGGGCAGCAGCAAAGCACCGGTCTCTATTCTGGAAGCGTGGCAGGCCGCGAGAAGCGCAGGTGCCGAATGAAGCGGCGCAAGGCAGGTCGGGAACGGCTTAGAGTGGTTACGATTGCCGAGGAACCGCTGGCGGTAGTTCCTTTTGTCAGTGCAGCGCCCGGCAGCCAGGGAATCATATACGATGAGCTTCCGGTACACTTGGGGGAGATGCTGGGACTGCCGGAGGACGTGGATGCGCTGATTGTCGCCTCTGACCTTCAGGGAATTGCCCTTTCCGAAAGCGGGGAATATGGGGATGTCTTGGTGGGAGAGCAGCTTGCCGGGACGCTGGTGGAACTGCTTATCCAACATCTGCCGGGTGTCCGCCCGGAGAAGGTGCTGGTCTGTTTATGCGGTGATTTATACGGAGATACTGCTGTAAGAGGTTCAAGCGGCGATCCGCTGCAGGTATGGCGGGCGTTCCGCCGCAGCTTCGGAAAGGTACTGGGCGTGAACGGCAACCACGATCTTCTGACTCCGCACGGGGAAGCTGAGCTTGCCGCCACACCGGGAACACATTTGTTCTCTGAACCGTCAGTCCTGCAGCATGAGAGTCTGCTTATAGCCGGGCTTGGAGGTGTCACAGGGAGAGCGGACCGGCCGAACCGCACGCCGGAGATAGAGTATCTGGAATTACTAGGCAGCTTGCTGAAGTGCGGACCCGATCTGCTGCTGCTGCATCAGAGCCCGGATCTGCCGGGCGCAGGTTTACCCGGACATGCAGGCATCCGTGAGCGGCTTGAGGCCGGGCCGGAAGTTCTGGTCTGCAGCGGGCATGTGCACTGGAACCGTCCGCTGGCAGAGCTGGCGAATGGCGTCCAGCTTCTCAATACAGACGGAAGGGTGCTGGTATTCACTGCCGCTGGTTGAAACCAAATGCGGGCTTGTCCGTAAACTTTACAAACAGCATCGGAATAGATATAATTTAGGTATAACTTTCAGGGTTTGAAACAACAGAAAGGGGCCTAACGCCATTAGGCTCCTTTTGTATTTTCGGCCCGTGTTAACAGGAGGGCGAAAGTCATTCATAAGGAAAAGATTATGGTATGTGTTCATTACGGTCCGCATGGCGAGCGTTTAATCCGGCGTGGAGTCCAGTTGTCCGAGCTGATCGGGGCACCGCTCTATGTTCTGAATGTGGATACTTCAGACAGTGATGAATATAATCAGAGCAAAGAAATGTATATGTCAGTCTGGAAGCGACTGGCAGAGGAAGCCGGGGCAGAGTTCATGATACGCAAGCGCCGGGGCCGCAAGACGACAGATGTCATTGTTGAAGCTGCCGAAGAGAAAGAGGTGACGCAGATCATCATCGGCCAGTCTGCCCAGACCCTGTGGCAGGAGCTGACCAAGCGCAACTTCGTCAATGAGCTGATCAGCAAGATGAAGATGATGGATCTGCATGTGGTGGCCGTGCAGCGGATGCGCGCCGGTCTGGAAGAGACGCATGAAGAAGGCGTAATTGCCTATCTGGTGAAGAACGATGGTGTGTACCAGCTCAGCGATGAGCCTGAGGGTGCAGATGCCATCAAGGGCAAATTTTTTCATGAACTTCATACCGAATTTGAGAATGGCCTGTTCAAGATTGAACAAGACGGCAAGGCCAGATATCTGCATATTTGTGAAGGGACATTAACCGATAAGCTGTAAGCGGTTTTCCCTTAAGGAAGTAAGTACCAGTCTTCACAACCACACTATAGATTGGAAAAGGAGGTTTGCCATTGCTGCATATCACCGTTCTGGTTCCGTTTCTCCTGGCTCTGATGATCGCACTGCTGCGCGGCAGGTTCCGCAGGCTCCATAGAGGCTGGCTGGTATTAGCCGCGCCGCTGGCGCTATTCATCTACTTCTTATCCCGGATTCCAGTCATCAAGGGAGGCGATTCCGGCTATGAGACTGTGTCGTGGATACCTTCCCTTGGCATTAATCTGGTCTTCCATCTGGATGGATTAAGTCTGTTGTTTGCCTTGTTAATTACAGGAATGGGTACGCTTGTCTTCATCTATTCGATTTTCTATCTGGACAAACGCAAGGAAGAGCTAACGCCGTTCTACGTATATCTTCTATTGTTCATGGGGGCCATGCTCGGTGTAGTGCTGTCTGATAATCTGATGGTGTTATACGGCTTCTGGGAAATGACAAGTGTATCCTCCTTCCTGCTGATCGCTTATTGGCACCGGAGACAGAAGTCGCGCTACGGCGCACTGAAGTCCATGCTGATTACGGTCTTCGGCGGTCTGGCGATGTTCGCAGGCTTCCTGATGCTGTATGTTATGACGGGTACCTTCAGTATCCGCGAGATCTGGAGCCAAGTTGGCGGCATCAGCGGACACGCGCTGTTCCTGCCGGCCATGCTGCTGATTCTGCTGGGTGCCTTCACCAAATCGGCCCAGTTCCCGTTCCATATCTGGCTGCCCGATGCAATGGAAGCGCCGACTCCGGTCAGTGCGTATCTGCACTCGGCAACCATGGTGAAGGCGGGTCTCTATCTGGTGGCGCGTTTCAGCCCGGTGTTTGCGGGGCAACATGAGTGGTTTTGGATTGTGTCGGGCGTCGGCCTGATCACCTTGATCTATGGATCGATCCAGGCGATGAAGCAGACGGACCTGAAGGCTCTGTTAGCTTATTCCACCATCAGTCAGCTCGGACTGATTATGGGACTGCTGGGCATGGGATCGGCCGCTTCCTTCTACTCGGGGGAACAGGCTGTATTCTATACCGCCGCAACAACGGCTGCGCTCTTTCATTTGTTTAATCATGCCATATTCAAAGGTTCGCTCTTCATGGTGGTCGGGATCGTCGACCATGAGACGAATACCCGCGACCTGCGCAAGCTGGGGGGGCTGGTATCGCTGATGCCGGTAACCTTCACGATTGCGCTGATCGGCAGCTTCTCAATGGCGGGTCTTCCGCCGTTTGCCGGATTCCTGAGCAAGGAAATGTTCTTCACGGCTGTGCTGAATATCAGACAGCTGGATATCCTCAGCCCCGGAGCATTCTTCACCCTGTTCCCGGTGCTGGCATGGATTGCAAGCATATTTACCTTTGCATACAGCATGATTATGGTATTCCATACCTTTTTTGGCAAGTTCCAGCCGGAGAAGCTGGACAAACAGCCGCATGAGGCGCCGCTGGGCCTGCTGCTGCCTCCTGTTCTCCTGGCGCTGCTGGCGATTGTCACCGGCTTTTTCCCGAATATCCTGGCCGATACGCTGATTGTGCCGGGCATGAATGCCATTCACCCGCAGCTTGCCTCTGCATCACCTTTTGATGTGCATATTTATTTCTGGCACGGCTTCACCACCGAGCTCTGGATGACGCTGGGCGTAGTCCTTCTGGGGATTGTCGTCTACCGAATTTATGGGCGTCTCAGCCTCGTTGATAAGGAATGGCGCAGCGGCTATACGCTGAACCAGGTCTATGACGGCAGTATCCGTCTCGTGGAGCAGGTATCCCGCTGGGTGACAGGCTGGTATATGACCGGCTCAATGCGCCATTATCTGATGTACATCTTCGCGATCATTATTGCGGTAGTCAGCGGAACCTTGCTGGTCTCCGAAGGCATTACCTTCGGGCAGGGCCAGTATGCGCCGGTTACCTTCTTTGAAGTGGTGGCTGTGCTGGTTCTATTGACCGGAGCGCTGGCTATTCCCTTCGCGAAATCCAGAGTGGCCGCGATTCTGCTGACAGGGATGGTAGGGTATATGGTGACCCTGCTCTTTATCCTCTTCCGGGCCCCGGATCTGGCGCTGACGCAGATGATTGTGGAAGTGGTCTCGGTCACGCTGTTCCTGCTCTGCTTCCGGCATCTGCCGCAGCTCAAGCGGGAGAAGGTCCGGCTGCGGCGGAAGCTGCCTAAGCTGATCATTGCACTGGGCTTCGGCGTAACGATGACCCTGGTCGCACTCGCTGCGCTCGGCAGCAGTCCGTTTGAGTCCATCTCCAGCTACTACACAGAGAACAGCTACAAGCTCGGCGGCGGCAAAAATATCGTTAACGTGTTGCTCGTTGACTTCCGCGGGTTCGATACGATGTTTGAAATTACGGTGCTGGGCCTCGCTTCGCTGGCCATATATTCCATGATCAAGCTGCAGCTTGACACGGACCATAAGCCGGCTGTAGCCCGAAAAGGGTTGGCTAATAACCTGCCGCGATATGCCCGCAGCAACGATGTGCTGCTGCAATCGGTCGCCAAGGTAGCCTTTGTCATCATTATTACCTTCTCGCTGTACCTGTTCTTTGCCGGTCATAACCAGCCGGGCGGCGGCTTCATCGGAGCCTTGATGGCTGCAGCGGCGCTTGTGCTTATTGCCATTGCCTTCGGGACGGAATTCGTGGAGAAGTTGCTGCCGGTGGATTACCGCAAGTTGATCGGGGTGGGGATTGCGCTTGCTTTTCTCACCGGGATCGGTTCCTTCGTATTCGATGTTCCGTTCCTGACCCAGGCCTTCCGCTACTTCGATCTGCCGGTGATGGGCAAGACGGAGCTGACTACCGCGATGCTGTTCGACCTTGGGGTCTACCTGTCGGTCATTGGCGTCACGATGAATATTATCTTTACGATCGGGAGGGATAACTGATGGAGATCCTAATTGCCCTGGCGATCGGTGTCTTGTTCACGGTAGGTGTATATCTGGTCCTCTCCAAGGGATTGCTCCGCATTCTTCTGGGGACGACGTTAATCACTCATGGCGTTCATCTGCTGCTGCTGACGATGGCGGGACTGAAGACGGGCGCTTCGCCGCTGCTTGGCGAGAAGGCGGACAGCTATGTCGATCCGCTGCCGCAGGCGCTTATCCTTACGTCTATTGTAATCAGCTTCGGCGTATCCGCGTTCTTCATTGTGCTGGCCTACCGGGCATACCGCTCGGCGGGGACGGATGATGTGGAAGGGGCAAGGGGGGAAGGCCATGAATAATCTGCTGGTGCTGCCTTTGCTGATTCCGGCCTTTACGGGCGTCATTCTGATTTTCCTGAAGGAGTATGTCAAGCTCCAGCGGATCATCAGCGCAATCAGTGTGTTCGTTAATATAGCCATAGCTATAATGATTGTCTACCAGGTCAATACGTACGGAATTCAGACGCTGTATATGGGCGGGTGGCTGCCGCCCTACGGCATCGTCTTCGTTGCCGATATGTTCGCGGCGCTGCTTGTCCTGACGGCTGCGGTGGTGGGGGCGGCTTGTCTGTTCTTCTCCTTCGCAAGTATCGGGGAGGAGCGGGAACGGTTCTACTACTATACGTTCTTCCATTTCCTGCTGACTGGTGTGTACGGCTCGTTCCTGACGGGAGATCTGTTCAACCTGTTCGTCTGCTTCGAGGTGCTGCTGGTTGCCTCCTATGCCATGATCGTATTGGGCGGGACCCGGGTTCAGCTGCGCGAGACACTTAAGTATATCCTTGTTAATGTGATCTCCTCCAGTCTGTTCGTGGCAGCCATCGCTTATCTCTATGCAGCGACAGGTACGCTGAATATGGCCCATCTGGCCGTTCGGGTTGCCGAGGCCGGACAGGGCGGTGTCATGAATGTGATTGCTGTGCTGCTGCTGCTGGTCTTCTCGCTGAAGGCGGGTCTGCTGCTGTTCTTCTGGCTGCCGGATTCGTACAGTGCCCCGCCGCAGGCGGTAAGAGCCTTGTTCGGCGCTTTGCTGACCAAGGTGGGGCTGTACGCGATCATCCGCACGTTCTCGCTGATTTTTGTCCATGATCTGGGCGTTACGCATTCGCTGATCGGCTGGATGGCCGGAGCCACGATGATTCTGGGAGCTGTCGGAGCGCTGGCCTATAATGATCTTAGCCGGATATTCAATTATAATATTGTCATTAGCGTAGGCTTCATTGCCTTCGGCATCTCTGTAGCGACCCAGGATTCCCTGAACGGGGTAGTCTTCTATCTGATGCATGATATCGTAGCCAAGGCACTGCTGTTCTTCCTGGGCGGGCTGATTCTTGCCGCTTCAGGGACGGAGCAGCTCAGACTGATGGGCGGACTGATCCGCCGGTATCCGTGGACGGGCTGGATGTTCTTCGTTCTTGCGCTGGCCCTGGTGGGTGTTCCTCCGCTGAGCGGCTTCGCCGGGAAGGTCATGATGGTCCGCAGCGGCTTCGGGGAGCAGCATACCGCACTCTCACTGATTGCGCTGGCCTCCAGCTTCGTCGTCTTGTATTCGCTGATTAAGGTGTTTCAGCAGGCGTTCTGGGGGGGCGAGAAGAACGAGGAAGAGATTCGTCCGCTGCATTACAAAGCCATGATGGCCCCGGCCGCTGTACTGTTCGTGCTTGTCATCCTGATGGGAATCGGCGCTGAGTGGGTGAACGGCTATGTGTCACAGGCCGGCGCGGTGCTTGCTGATCCGGCTGCGTACATTAACGCTGTCATGAAGGAGTAGATGAAGATGGCCTTTCAAATATTATTGAATCTCATGATCGCCTTCCTGTGGATGTTCCTGAACAATGACTGGACGGCCTCCGGCTTCATCGTCGGGTATGCGCTGGGGGTGGCGGTGCTGGTAATTATGCGGCGGTTCTTCGACGGACGGCTATATTTAGCCAAAATATGGGCAGTGCTGAAGCTGATCGCCCTGCTGCTGCGGGAGCTGGTCGCCTCCAGCTATGTGGTGGTGAAGGCGGTGCTCCGGCCCAGCCTGAACATCCGCCCGGCTATTCTGATGTACCATACGGAGCTGGAATCGGACTGGGAGGTCGCTGTGCTGATTACCCTGCTCTGCCTGACGCCGGGCTCCGTGGTGCTGGAGGTCTCCAAAGATAACCGGACCTTATACATTCATGCAATGGATATCCGGGACGCGGAACAGTTCGATGCCAATATCCGCAATAAATTTGAGCGGGCGATACTGGAGGTGAGCCGTTCATGATTCATTTTATCCTCATGCTATCCCTCTCGATTATGGTGCTCTCGATTGCGATTTGCGCCTGGCGTCTGGTCAAAGGCCCCTCGCTGCCTGACCGGGTCGCAGCACTTGACACGATCGGCATCAACCTGCTGGCGATGGTGGCGGTGCTCTCAATTCTGTTCAAGACCCAGGCATTCATCGAATATATTCTGCTGATCGGAATTCTCTCTTTTATCGGAACGATGGCCTTGGCCAGATATATTGAACGGGGGGTGGTGTTTGAACATGGAGATGATCAAGAGCGCGGTTGAACTTCTGTTCGTGCTGCTTATTCTGACCGGGGCTCTGCTCAGCGCCGTCAGCTCGGTCGGCCTGATCCGCCTGCCGGATGTCTATTTACGGTCACATGCCGCAGCCAAAAGCGCAACGCTGGGCGTACTCTGTATCCTCAGCGGAGCCTTTCTCTACTTCGCCTTCTTCCTGGACTTCATTAGTGCGAAGCTGCTGCTTGGCATCGTCTTCGTCTTCATGACCTCGCCGCTCTCCGCCCATCTGACCGGCCGGGCGGCCTACCGCACCGGGGTTCCGCTCTGGAACCGCCGTATCCAGGACGACCTGAAGGCCGCACTGGAGAAGGAGGAGATCAAGAGCGATTCCTCATCGTCATAACAACAGGCAAGCACAGGGATGTCCCGCACCTGCTTCAAGGTGCAGCGGACATCCCTGTTGTACTGTTGCTGGCGGGTTCAACCGTTCAGTTGTGCAGTGCGTTTACGATACATATGAAGCAGCAGGCAGGACGCGCCGAAGGCTATGGTTACCAGTACGAGCGGAATGCGCGGGTCCAGCTTATACGCCCAGCCGCCGATGATGCCGGCAGGGGCGGTGAACAGCAGGATCAGCACGGACAGCATGGAGAAGACCTTGGCCCGTTTGTCATCCTCAATGGCGTTCTGCACGGCAGCCTCCAGATACGGGGAGCTGATCATCAATCCGACGGCGGCCAGAATGGTGCTAAGACCAATCCAGACGTAGCTTGCGGACGGGTAGACGACCAGCATGGCGTTCGACAGGGCGGATAATCCGAGGCCGGCCATCATGGCCCGGTTGGCGCTCTGATCCGGGATTCGCGGCATCAGCAGCCACAAGGTGAGCAGCATGATGACCGAGGAGACCGCCGGGAACAACGAGAGCAGTCCACTGTCCAGATGAATATAATCTGCCAGATACAGGTACAGATACGTGCTTTTGAGTGTGGCCTGGAAGTTGAACAGAATGTAGACGGCAAAGATTAGCAGCAGGCTGCGCTCCGCCCCCAGATCGCGGAAGGCCCCGCCATATTCCGCTAGGCTCTCTCTGAGGCCCAGCTCCCGGGTCTCCTGGCGTTTACGGATGCCGGCTTCAGTCTCCCGGGTAGTCAGCTGACGGCCGACGAATTGGAAGGTCATGAACAGGAAGGCCAGCACATACATGATTCTCATGCCCGGAACCAGGCCGAACTGATGGACAAGCAGGCCTCCGAGTGGTGCAAACAAGCCTCCGATGACCCCGATAATCTGCAGCAGCGTGAATACATAGGTGCGGTCCGAGGGCCGGGTATCCTCTACAATGAGGCAGTAGAAGGCGATATGCGGCACACGCTGGAAGCCATTGATTACGGCAGCAGCTGCGAAGAACCACAGGTTCTGTGAGAAGGCCCACAGCAGTGTAACCAGGCTCCAGCTGAGCAGGTCAAAGTACAGAATCGCCCGCTTGCGTCCCATCCGGTCAGTCAGATACCCGCTGATTAACGAAGAGAACACCTGGACAACCAGCCCGATGGTCGTAATCCAGCCGATATTCAGCTCGTTCAGTCCGAGCTCGTACATGTACAGGGTGGCATAAGTTGAGAACATACTGAAGGGAATCAGAAAGAAGGGTTCAAAGGCCAAGCAGCCCCGGCTGTTCCCCTGCAGCCTTGGGAAAAAACGGTATGCCATGATGTTATCCTCCGCGTTGTCATTTAACTCTACTATTCTATGGGACGCAACAGGACTTAATCAAGAGCAAGCTATATATTTAGGAGTTGAGAATATGTTCATCATCCTTGGGCTGGTATTTATTGCGGTATACGCATTAATCGTCTTCTATATTGGCTGGAGCGGCTGGAGCTGGATCAAGCCGGTCGTCTCGGGCCGGTTCCGCCTGTTCTATATCATCGCCCTGGTCTTCCTGGCCAGCTCGCTGATTCTCTCCAGAGTGGTGGCAGGTTCGGCGGTTCTAAGCGTAATCGGCAGCTATTGGCTGGCTGTGTTCAGCCTATTAATCATGCTGCTGCCGCTGGTGCATCTGGCCGTCTGGCTTACGAAGCTGAGCAGGCTGCCGCGCCGGGCCGTCCAGAAGTGGTCGGGTATCCTTACGCTGGTGATATTAATAGGACTGATCGGATATGGCAGCTACAATGCCTATAGTCCGGTGGTGCGTTCCTATGATGTGCAGATCAACAAGCCGGGCCCGGCAAGCGGTAAGCTTCATATTGTGATGGCTTCGGATATGCATTTCGGCTATTTATCCGGCAAACGCCATGCAGAGCAGATGGTACAGGAGATCAATGCCCTGCAACCCGATCTGATTCTGCTCCCGGGCGATATTGTGGATGATGATGTCAGACCTTATAAAGAGAAGGGCCTCGGCACTGTGCTGGCGAAGCTTGAAGCTCCGCTAGGTGTGTATGCTTCCTTGGGGAATCATGACCGCTTCAAGGGCGGGACGGAGGAGATTATCCGCCTGCTGGAGGAGAGCGGGATTCAGGTGCTCTACGATGGGAACGTTGAGGTGGGCGGCTGGCTGACGCTGATCGGGCGGAAGGATTACAGCGACAAGGAGCGGGCCAAGCTGGCTGATTTGACCAGAGACATAGATCAATCTAAGCCGGTTATGATGCTGGAGCATCAGCCGGTGGAGTTCGCTACCGCAGAGGAGCAGGGCATCGACCTGATGGTCTCCGGCCATACCCATCGCGGGCAGATCGCCCCGGCGAATCTAATCACTTCCCGTGTGTTCGAGAATGATTGGGGTTACCTCCAGAAAGGCCGGCTCCATACGATTGTCTCTTCAGGCTATGGCTTCTGGGGACCGCCGATCCGTATCGGTTCGCAGTCAGAGGTGGTATCAATTCATGTAGAGTTTTCTAATGCAGAGATGTAAGCTATAAGGCTGACCCCATAAGGGGTCAGTTCTTTTTTTGTAAATACGGATTTACAAAAGCCTATAGATCAGTTATATTGTACTGGTACAATAAGTACACTGGTCGCGCAAGGAGGAAGCGTGTGGAGATCATTATCAGCAGTAACCGGAACAAGCCCATTTATGAGCAGATCACCTCGCAGATCAAGGGTAAGATTATGAGCGGAGAGCTTCAGGCAGGAGATCCCATCCCTTCAATGCGTGCTTTGGCCAAGTCCATTCAGGTCAGTGTCATCACTGTACAGAAGGCGTATGAGGACCTGCAGCGCGACGGATTCATCGAGACAACGGTCGGGCGCGGAAGCTTCGTCTCGGCCGTGAACCAGGATGTTTTTCAGGAAGAGCAGCTGAAGAAGGTGGATGAGCATCTAATGAAGGCAGCCGAAATCGCCCGCGCAAGCGGAATCAAACTGGAGACGATGGTGGATATGCTGACTATCTTTTACAAGGAGGGAAATCATGAATCTTAGTTTGGAAATCACAGGACTGACCAAGTCCTATGCCGATTCCGGCTTTATGCTGGACAATGTATCATTTGCTATTCCGAGCGGAACGATTATGGGGTTTGTAGGGGAGAACGGGGCTGGGAAGACGACAACCATCAAGTCCATTCTGAACACAGTTAAGATTGACAGCGGAACGATCCGGCTGCTGGGCCGGGAGATGACGGATACAGATACTGTCTTGCGTGAAGACATCGGAGTGGTGCTGGATTCGGCCAATTTCCCAGCGGTGCTGACCCCTGCTAAGCTGGCTAAGGTCATGCGCGGCGTCTATAAGCAGTGGGACCAGGAGGTCTACATCAAGCTTACAGGGAAGTTCGGCCTGCCTATGAACCAGAAGATCAGCGGGTTCTCCCGGGGTATGACGATGAAGCTGGCGATTGCTGCCGCCTTGTCGCACGATCCCAAGCTGCTGATTCTGGATGAGGCCACTTCAGGGCTGGACCCGGTGACACGGGAGGAGATTCTGGAGGTGTTCCTGGAATTCGTAGAGGATGAGCGTCACGCTATCCTGATGTCCTCCCATATCACAAGCGATCTGGAGAAAATCGCCGATTATATCACCTTCATCCATCAAGGGCAGATCATTCTGACGGCGATGAAGGATGAGCTGATCTACGACTACGGCGTGGCCCGC
The DNA here is from genome assembly GCF_037977055.1 of Paenibacillus sp. FSL K6-1096. NCBI lineage: Bacteria > Bacillati > Bacillota > Bacilli > Caryophanales > Paenibacillaceae > Paenibacillus > Paenibacillus sp. FSL K6-1096. The sequence goes on from NZ_CP150274.1 coordinate 6,878,531, forward strand.
TGCACCAGCGGCCAGTTCCAGCGTATTGCAGAAGGAGACAGACTGGCTTACCGGGTGAGGGAGCATCAGACCGATGTGCTGGTGAGGGACAGAAGGGAATTTACGCAACGGTACAGCGGAATCGCCGTCGATCATGTATCGATAGATGACATTCTGCTGCTACTGGTAAAGGGGGCGAAATAGGATGCGCGGACTGCTGTTAAATAACCTGTATTCGCTGCAATATAATATCAGGCTTTCTCTGGGCATTTCGCTGTTTCTGGCACTGATCTCCTTTGCCGGAGTGGAGCACTCGGCACTGAATGCGATCATCGCGGCGCAGATTATGGTTTTTGTAGTGACCATCGGGGCTTCCCTGCAGGCGGATGAGGCATCGAAGTGGAACCGCTTTGAGATCACATTGCCGGTCAGAAGAAGAACGGTGATCCATGCCAAGTACCTGAGCTTCCTGCTGCTGATTTTGATGGGGACTGCGGCAAGTCTGGTTACCATGGCGATAATCTATGTAAAAGGGGCGGACATCTCGGGCTGGAGTCTGTCTGCCGGGTACACCTTCGGACTATCCTTATCGCTGTCCCTTCTGGCGATCTATTATCCGGTTATTCTTAAATTCGGCATTGAAAAAAGCGAGCAGATGCTCATGGTATCGATAGGGCTATCCTTGGGCCTGCGATTTCTCGTATGGATGCTGCTGAATCAGTATATGGACGACGTAAACTTTAATGGTCCAGAGACCGGAATTGCCAGCTTGATCACCGCTGTCCTTCTGTTCGCAGCTTCATATCTGGTAGCTGTACGGATTCAACGGAATAAAGAATTCTGATGCTGATGAAGCCGTGTTATGACCCGGCTTCATCATTTCTTGCGGCTCTGCATAATCTCCTTATAGACTTCAATGGCCAGCGCCCGGGACCGCTTCAGGTCAACGATAGCATCATCGGCAGGCAAATGAATAGCTTGATCAGACCATTCCAAGCGTTCCGGCAGCCAAGTGCGGAGATAACGGCCGTCCGGATCATGCGTTTTGGACTGGGTAACCGGGTTCATGACCCGAAAATAAGGGGAGGCATCGAAGCCCAGCGAAGAGCTCCACAGCCAGCCGCCGCGGTTCTGGGCATTGTCGTAATCGCTGAGCTTCAGCCGGAAATAGCGTTCGCCGTAGATGAACGGACAACCCAGATTCTTGGTCAGGAACATCGCCGTAATCATCCGCAGCCGGTTGGGCATCCAGCCGGTTGCGTTCAACTGGCGCATGGCTGCGTCCACAGCCGGGATACCGGTTCTGCCCTGAGACCAGGCATCGAAGTGCTGTGATCCCAGTGCAGACAGATCATATACCTTCTCATAGCTGAAGAAATCCTCATCCAGCCTTGCCTGGTACAGATAGAAATCCCTCCAGGCCAATTGCCTCAGCCATTCCTCCCCAAGGCCATTTTCTTCGGTCAGCCTGCTATAGACAGTCCGTGCAGATAAGGCACCTGTATTCAGATGTATGCTTATCCGGCTTGTCCGTTCCTCCGCATACCTGTCACGCGTATCCGGGTAATGCTGAAGCTCTGTCTGTACGAAATGCTCCAGAGTGCGGGCCGGATTCATCTCCCCAGCGGCACTCTTCAGTTGTAGAAGCTGCTGGGCGATTTCTTCGGGGAGTCCGAAGGCATCCCGTAGCTCCGGATGAAGGTCTGCGGTCTGCAGACTGCTTAGACCCGCAATGTACGGCGGCCGGAACCGCTGAGTGAGATAGGTGCGCCAACGGCGGTAGAAGGGAGTGAACACCTTGAAGGGCTCGCTCCGCCCGCACCAATCCATGAAGTCTTCCAGATCACAGAGCATCCGCTCATGCCGGGCCTCGAAGCGGAGTCCCAGCGCATGGGCAGTCTCCCGCAGCTGCCGGTCCCGCTTAAGGGCATAGGGAGTATAATCGGCATGAACGCTGATTTCTTGTATGGGGTGAAGCTGTGCCAAATGGCGGAGGATCTCCTCCGGCACCCCGTACAGGAGATGAAGCAGCTTGCCCTGCTCCGCATATTCCTGCTGAAGGCGGGCAACATGCTGGAGGAAGTTGCGGCCGCTGTGCTCCAGATAACGCTCCTTCCGCAGCAGGAACGGCTCCAGAATCAATACATGCAGCGAGCTTACTCCGGCAGCGGCAATGGCGTCGAAGGCCGGCAGATCAGAGGTGCGCAGGTCCTTACGGTGAATGAAGAGAATCATAGATGGTGGAGTTCCTTTCGGCGGTAAGTATCGTATCTCTATATTATAATGTCTATATACTATATACCCCGTTTATACTTTTACGAGTTATACGGCTCAAGTGTCAGGTTTTTTGATAGAATAAGAGGGTTGTTAGAATTTACCTGACATGAGGAGAGGTGTACGTTTGCGGCAAAAAGGATATACAGCGCTATTCGCGGTCTGGCTGCTGCTGAGCGGCGGGTCCGCAGCGCTGGCCGCAGAGCAAGGCAGCGATGGAGCAGCGGGAGCTACCCCATCCGGCATTGCGTTGAGCGGTTTGGAAGCTTTTGTAGACGATTATGTTGAAGAGTACATAGGAAAGCAGACCGTAGGCGCATCTGTTGTCATGGTGAAGGATGGACAGGTTGTGCTATCCAAGGGTTACGGATATGCAGATGTGGAGCAGCAGGTTCCCGTCTCCCCGGACACGGTGATGGAATGGGGTTCCATCAGCAAGCTTGCGGTCTGGACCTCCGTCATGCAGCTGGCCGAGCAGGGCAAACTGGATTTGAACGAGGATATCCGTAAGCTTTTGCCGGAGAATTTCCTGACCAAGCTGAAGGTTGACGAACCGATCACTATGCTGCAGCTGATGAACCACAGTGCCGGATTCGAAGAGTATATGTTCGATATGGCCTATCAGTCGCCTGAGGAAGTGCGGTCACTGGAAGAGGGACTGCGGCTTGCGCAGCCGGCACAGATTTACAGACCGGGAGAGGTGGTCGCTTATTCGAATTACGGCAACTCACTAGCCGCTTATATTGTTGAGCGGATCAGCGGCCAGCCGTTCCATGATTATGTGCAGCAGCATATTTTTGAGCCGCTGGGTATGAAGCATTCTATTGCGTATTCCGTGGTAGAGGACCGCCCGGAGCTGCTGAAGCAGAAGGCGAAAGGGTATTTCTTCGCCGGACAAGGCTCCTTCAAGCAAGGCTCATGGAATTATATGTCCATGTACCCTAACGGCGGGAATAACGGCACTGCGGAGGATCTGGCGAAGTTTGCTATGGCGCTCATGTCCGCAGCCGGAGCGAAGTCCCCGCTGTTTCAGAAGTCCGGTACGCTGGATACGATGCTGACCCGGAGTCATTCCGCTGCTGAAGACATGCCGGGCATCGCCCACGGGTTCTGGGAGTATCCCGGGGCACACCGGACACTGGGACATGGCGGGAACACGATTGCTTTTGCCACCAATGTTATGCTTGTGCCTGAAGACCGGTTTGCGGTCGTGATTATGACGAATCAGGCGGGCGAATCCCATATTGTTCACGGCCTGACCAAAGCGGTGGTGGGACAGAGAGCGCAGCCGGAGGCAGCGGTTCTGCCGGATGCAGCAGAGGTGGCAGGCCGGTTCGTGGCGGCGCGCCGTCCCGGGCATGGCTTCATGAAGCTGTTTCCTTACCTGACAATGATGAAGCTTGAGCCTCAAGGTGCTAATGAGCTTAAAGTGACATTGGCCGGGCTGACCGGAAGCTACAAGCAGGTTCAGTCTTACCTCTATGAGAAGACGGGCGGGGATTCCGGGCTGGATGCCTGGCCGATGCTGTATGCCACAGTGAAAGAGGGAAAGGTAACGGCTGTATCAGTCTATACCACCGATTATCTGCCGCTGCCTCCAGGACGTTCCATGCCGGTACTGCTGCTCAGCGCAGCACTTGCGGGGCTGGCAATTGTCTATTTCGTGATTTCTCCGTTGGTGTTGGGGGGACAGGCGATTCTCAGGAAGCGGAGAGAACGTAACCGTCCTGCACCCCGTTCCGCCAACCGGAAGCTGACGGCAGGGCTGACCTTGACAGGTACAGGTCTGGTGGTCAATAATCTGGTGCTGGCCTTACGGATGCTTAGCAACAGTGAGCGTGCATATGCGGAGGTGTACCCGCAGATTATAGTGAACTATGGTCTGAGTGGCTTGGCTGTTCTGCTTATAGCTGCGCTTTGGCTGCGCAGGAAGCAGCCCCGGAACCCGTACAGTATAACGGCCCGTAACCACTGGGCAGCCTTCGTGCCTGTGGTGATGATGGTGCTTTTGCTGGCCCAGCTTGTATTTTGGGAATTTTACAGTTAAGTAGCAGGGGAAGGGCGGAGAAGCGGTCACTTGGAAGAAGAATAACCGATTTCTATTCTTACATTCAAATAGGTGATTGTATTTAATGCAATAGAAAATGGATTACTGACCGTAAAATGAGATTCTATTGTATTTTATACAGTAGAATTTTGTGTTTTGGGTGAAAACAGGCCTTTGTTCAACATTCCATTGTACGGAATACATTAGATTCTATTTCGAAGCCCTTTTTACAGCAATCCATTGTACAAAATGCAATTACTATCGCTCCAGCGCCTACAGCATCCGAATGACTGCTGTGAAAATGAGAAGCTATAGTAAATCTGAGCCTGCACTAGTTCGTGGGGTATAACAGAATACCTTTCATTTTCTGTGTAAACTAGAAACGGCTATGCTATCCTCTTAAGGACGCATAGCCGTTTATACTACTATAAGGGCTATATTAATATTTCGGCTGCTTAATGAAGGGGGATAATAGCTTTTGTGCAATGGGACGCAGCCAAAAAGCTAGAATGGTCGTTCCCGTCCATGAGCTGCGCTTATTCTGGAGGTATTGATCGTTGATGATATAAGTCCGGGTCGAAGCGGGACTCTTAAGGCCAAGCTTCTCCCATTCAGCCGGATCATTGGACCCTCCGAGCCTGACAAGCATAGCCTCTGCCGCACGGTCGATTTTGGCCGGTATATGTCTGAAGGCTTCAGTGATCTTCATATGAAATTCATCAATGGGACTCCGGCTGGCGATGCTCTCCAGGTGAATACCTTCGCGGAGATAAGAGACGTAGGCCAGATGGTCTGCCCAGCATTCATCGATATAGAACAGCCGTACCCGCTGCTCCGCAGGGCTCAGCGGCTGCTCGCCCAGCAGAATGCGGAGGCGCTCCGTATAGAGAATCCTCCGCTGGTCCTCGACCATATCGGAATACCCGTTCAACTCGTTATGGATATCGAAGTTCTGGCTCATAACAATCTGCTGAATACTTGCAATCCTGCTGCGGAGCGAAGGTTCTTTGATAGCTTCCTTCTGTCTGAGCGCATGGGCTGGGGTAGGGGAGCTGAAGCGGCGCATGAGATCGTCTTCCAGGCTGACATAGAAGACAGAAGCCCCCGGATCGCCCTGGCGGCCGGAACGTCCACGGAGCTGGTTATCAATCCGCACGCTTTCGTTCACATGGGTGCCGATGACATATAAGCCGCCCAGCCTGGCGACAGCTTCGGCCTGTGCCGGATCGCCGCCGCCGAGCCGGATATCAACCCCGCGTCCCGCCATATTCGTAGAGACGGTTACGGCGCCGAGTTCGCCCGCTTTCGCAATGATTGCGGCTTCCTCGGCGTCGTTCTTCGCATTCAGCACCTGAGCGGGAACACCGGCAGCCGCAAGCTCCGCAGCGAGCATGTCCGATTCCTCAACGCTGGCGGTCCCGATCAGAATAGGACGTCCCTCCTTGTGAACGGAGGAAATATCCTGCACGAGCGCCTGATATTTGGCTTCTTTATGCGTGTAGATCCGGTGCGGGTGATCTACCCGGATATTAGGCTTATTCGGCGGAATCTGCACTACCTGCAGTGCATAGATATCCTTGAATTCGATCGCTGAGGCGCAGGCCGTAGCCGTCATTCCGCAGATTTCCGGATACAGGCTAATGAAGTGCTGAATGGTGATCGTACCGAGAATTTTCCCGCCAGCGGTCCATTTCAGTCCTTCTTTGGCCGTTAGAGCAGCTTGCAAGCCGTCCGGCAAAAAACGGTTCTCAGCCACGCGTCCGGTGTACTCTTCAATCAGTTCGATTCGGCCATCCCGGACAATGTAATCAACATCCTTCGTTAATAAGGTCTCCACATGCAACGCACAATTGAGTGAGGTTAACAGATGACTGTTATGGCTGTCATACAGATTGCCGCATCCCAGCAGAGCTTCCACCTTGGCAGCACCCGCTTCATTCAGGTATACATTACGCTGAAATTCATCATAATCGTAATGCTCCCCAGGCAGCAGTTGACGTGCCAGATCCGCGTACAGCATACCGTCACTGTGGCTTAGCTCAGACTCGCCGCTGATCACAAGCGGCACCCGCGCTTCATCAAGCAGAAGGGAATCGGCTTCATCTACAATGACGTAATGGAAGGGGCGGTGTACTGTAGCAGCCTCAGTGAAGGCAATGGTGTCGCGCAAGTAGTCGAACCCCGCTTCTTTGGCCGTAACATAGGTGATATCGCTCCTGTAGGCCACCCGTTTCTCTGTCAGGCTCATACCCGCTTGAACCGAATCCACCGTTAATCCCAGGAAGCGGTAGACCGGACCCATCCACTGCGCATCCCGCCGGGCTAAATAATCGTTGAAGGTCAGTACATGTACGCCTTTGCCAGTCAAGGCATTCAGATAGGCTGGCATTACGGCTGAGAGGGTTTTGCCCTCACCGGTGTGCTGCTCGATCAGCATTCGCTCGTGCAGAGCGATCCCAGCCATGATCTGGACATCGTAAGGCTGTAATCCGAGTGTTCTTGAGGCAGCCTCACAGACTAATGAATAGGCATCGACAAGCAACTCGTCCAGAGCGATGCCGGATTGGGCAGCACGCTGAAGCCGGAGGGACTCCTCCTGAAGCTTGGTGTCATCCCAATCCTGCAAATCTCGTTTGCGGATTTGCTCCGTTTTGTCGCGGTAGGCTTTAAGCATATTCCGGTTATCGTAATCTCTGAACCGTTGCATGAATCTGGCAGCCATATTCATAGTCATGTTCTCTCCCCGTTCTCCCAACTGCAAATATGAACGTCATCGGGTTACTTTATCTGTATATTATAATTCATAACTGTTTTCGTTTACCAATGTATGGATTATAGGCTACAGAGAAAGCGTCAGCCGGATAGAAAATAGGAGGGAAAGCAGCCTTTAGGCACTCAGTCCGCCGTCTACCGGCAGGATGACCCCAGTTACGAAGGAAGCTTGATCACTAAGTAACCAGGCCGCAGCCTGTGCGATTTCAACGGGCTCAGCCGGACGCCGGAGAGGCGTCTTGGCACTGATCTGCTCGATAATCTCAGGCTCGATGGAGACCCATTGTTGAATCATATCTGTCATCGTTGTGCCGGGGGCAATGGCATTGACCCGAATGCCCGCCGGTCCGTATTCGACGGCAGCCGTTTGCGTAAGGCTGTTAACCCCGCGTTTGGAGGCGCCGTAGGCACCCAAGCCAGGATTGCCCTTTAAGCTGCCGACACTGCTGGTATTGACAATGGCGCCTGATCCGGAGGTCTGCAACATTGCCGTAATCTGGGCTTTCATGCACAGCCAGACTCCTTTAAAGTTTACGGACTGAATCAGGTCGAAATCCTCTTCCTTCTCATCAGCCAATGAGGATACGGTGACTCCGACGCCAGCGTTATTGAAGGCGGCATCAAGCCGGCCATACCGCCTTACTGTGGCGTTGACCGCTTCTTGGGCCCCGCTTGCCTCCGACAGATCGGCTGTGAAATATTCCGCTTGTCCTCCCGTTGCCGTAATCTCATCTCTGAGTGAACGCAGCTCGGATTCTGTCCGTGAGACGAGCATCACCGAGGCACCCTGCACGGCAAACCACTTTGCTGCTGCAGCCCCGATCCCCCGTCCGGCACCCGTAATCATTACCACCTTGTCCTTGAGCAAGGCTTCAGCATATTTTGTCATGTTATTTCTCCTTTTCGTCAGGTATATTGATATCCTTGATCACTTTGAGTATACTTTGGCTATTGTTTTGGGAGGAGAGCCTTCTTTATGGTAGGCTTACGAGTGACAGGATAAGGGGGCTGCTTAGTTGAATGATAGTGAACGCCGTTTAGCCTTGGGGAATTTTCTGCGAAAAGCAAGATCCTCGATCTCGCCGCATGATGTCGGACTGTCTGCCGGCGGCCGCCGCCGGACACAAGGGTTACGCCGCGAAGAAGTTGCTCAACTCGCCAGTATAGGTCTTTCATGGTACACGCGGCTTGAGCAGGGGCGAGATATCAGTCCTTCAGCGGGTGTGCTGGAGAGTCTGGCTTCGGCCCTTAAGCTAACCCCTAATGAGCGCCGGCATCTTTTTCTGCTGTCAGGAGAGTCACTGCCGCCTCAACTGGCTGCTGCTGAAGAGAAGATCAGCCCGTCTGTCCAGTTGATGCTGGATGAATTTAATCCGAATCCTGCTTATGTCATCGGGAGGAGGTATGATTTTCTGGCCTGGAATGCAGCGGCGGAAGCTGTATTTACGATTAGCCGGCTGTCACCGCCGCATGATTACAATCTGATGTGGCGCCAGTTCACTGACCCAGTCTGGAGGGAGGGTTCAGAGGATTGGGAAACTGTCTCTCAGAGAATTGTAGCGGAGTTTCAGACATCAAGAGCCCGCTATCTGGAGGATGTTTCATTTAGCCATTTAATTGCTGACCTTAAGAAGGTAAGCGCCGATTTCGCCAGGATGTGGCAGGGGCATGAGGCGCCGGGCAGCCTTGACGGCTACAAGAAGCTGCATCATCCTGAGCTTGGAGTGCTGGAGTTTGAACATATTACGCTCCAGTTCCCCAATGACCCGGACCAGCGGATTATGTTATATTTGCCGGATACGGCAACGAAGGCCCGTTTGGAGCAGAATTTGCTGTAAAGTCCAAGCAAACAAGTGGAAACGGCTTTGCCGTCCTTTTAAAGGACGGTACCGTTTCAGCGAGAAATAGAAGGATAATTTATCGTGTGCAACATGTAAATTCTTATATTTTAAAACAAGCGACCCTACAGAAGGCGGACAGCCCCCGGAGGATCGCTTATTTATGTTAACAATATTTTTGGGCCCGTAAGACTTAGCCCTTAACCCCGCCGACAACCATCCCTTTGACGAAATACTTCTGCAGGAACGGATAGACGATGATGATCGGCACACTGGCCACAATGGTCATCGTAGCACGGATCGAGGTCGGTGTAACGGTCGCTTTATTGCCTTGCGCGTTCGCAAAGGCATCGGCTGCCGAGGAGCTGGACATCGCGGTGTTGGATGTTGACAGCATCTTCATCAGCTCGTATTGCAGTGTACTCAGGCTTGGCGTGGAGGAGTTGTACAGGAAGACGTCAAACCAGGAATTCCACTGATAGACTGCTACGAACAGGGAGACGGTGGCCAGCGCCGGAACGGTCAGCGGAAGCACAATGCGCGAGAAGGTGATGAAGTCGCCTGCGCCGTCGATTTTGGCCGATTCCATCAGTCCCTCAGGCAGTGCCTCAATGAAGGAGCGGATGACGATCATATTGAACACGCCGATGATGCCCGGAATGATATAGACCCAGAAGCTATTCAGCATGTTCAGCTCTTTGATCAGCAGGTAGCCCGGAATCAGACCGCCGCTGAAGTACATGGTGAAGATAAAAGTGATGGATACAAACTTTCTCAGCTTATATTCCGGACGGCTTACCGTATAGGCCAGCATCGCTGTACAGAATACGGAGACCACAGTGCCGATGACCGTCCGTGCTGCGGAGACAAACGTTGCAAAAAAGACATCGGATTCGCTGAACACATACTCAAAGTTGCGCAGTGTCCATTCCCGCGGCCAGATATAAATGTCTCCCCGCACCGAGTCATTCGCATCGTTGAAGGATAAGGCGAACATATTCAGGAACGGGTAAAGGGTGACAATCACTAACAGAATCATGAAGATAACATTGCATACATCGAAGATGCGGTCGCCTAATGAAGAATGGCGGTATGCGTTGGAGCTTGCTTTAGCTTTGGCCATTACATGTGTCCTCCTTTCTAGTACAATCTGCTCTCGCCCATACGTTTGGCGATATTATTGGCTGCGATCAAGAAGATGAAGCTGACCACCGTTTTGAACATACCCGCTGCGGTGGCGAGTCCGAAGTTATTCATCTGCATCCCGTATTTCAGTACGAAGATATCCAGATTCTCCGAGTAGTCGAGGTTCATCCCGTTCCCCAGCAGATACTGCGCCTCGAACCCGGATTCCAAGATATGACCGAGGTTCATGATCAGGATCAGGACAATGACCGGCTTGATGCCCGGCAGGGTAATATAGAACATTCTTTGCAGACGGGAGGCCCCGTCAATCTCAGCCGCTTCATATTGGGACGGGTCGATGGAGGTGATGGCTGCCAGATAGATGATCGTGTTCCAGCCGACATTCTTCCAGACCTCCGTAACCCCGAGTATTCCCCAGAAGTACTTGCCTTCGCCCAGCCACAGAATTGGATGATCAATAAGCTGCGCTTTGATCAGCAGCACATTGATGATCCCTTCCGGTGCCAGTGCCATTTGTACGATATTGGCCGCTACGACCCAGGAAATGAAGTAAGGCAGGTAGCTGATCGTCTGCACCGTGCGTTTGAAGAGGACATTGCGCAGCTCATTCAGCAGCAGGGCCAGCACGATCGCTGTAACGAATCCGAGAACCAGGTTAATTGAGCTCATGACGAGCGTATTGCGGAGCACACGGTAGAACTGCTGTTCCTGGAACAGGAACTTGAAGTTATCAAGTCCAACCCACTTCTGGTCGAACAGATCCTTAGCCGGTTTGAATTTCTGAAAAGCAATCGTCCATCCCCACAGAGGGAGGTATTTGAAGATGATTACCCAGATAAGGAAGGGCAATGACATCAGCATAAGCATTTTCTGTTTAGACAACTCTTTAAAAAAGGTTTTGAAGCGCGAGGTGCCAGTATTTGATTTCGTTAACTGCACAGCGGTTTTCCCCACCTGTACCGTCCCCTTTCCAAGCTCTATATTCTCTCTTTGCTAACAAGTGTAGAAGGGAAAAGTGAAGGCAGGCTTCACTTTTCCCGGTTCATCATGCTGCATCTGGGAAGCGGAGGCTTACCATTTGCCGTCGACGCGGTCCTTGATCTTGTTAGTCATGAATTCTTCGTAGCCCTTAGCATCGAGCTTGTTGAATTCGGCCAGGTATTCATTCCAGACCGTTTCGAATTGTCCGGGAGCGGCAAGCACCATACGAGGATAGTACTTCTGCTGCAAATCGCCGGCTCTCTGGCTGAAGAGCTGCTCAGGGGAGCCCGGTTCTTTCTCAATACTCCAGGCAGGATACCATGGACGCTCTACCGGCTCGGCATAGAAGTCGGAGAAGGTCTTCAGGTTGTATTTCTCCAGCAGGGTTTTGTCGCCCTCTGTGTAGTTGATAGCTGCAACTTCCGGCTGGTTGAACGGAACGTGGGCGTTGCCGTCATCATATACGGAGTTGTCGCCGTAACGCGGCCACTCATAATCGAAATAAGCGAAGCCGAATTTACGTTTGAAATCATTGTCGTTGCGGTTGGCCAGCTGTTCTTCGCTCATAATCATACGGCCTTCAGCGTTCTTAGAGTAGGTTTCGCCTTCAATGCCCCACTGTACAAGCTTCTGGTTCTCATCGGTCAGCAGGTTGTCGAAATATTTAATGATACGGACCGGATCTTTCGCGCTGACGGAGATACCCAGTCCGCGGTTGTTCACGAAGGACGGAGGATCAACATAAGCATCTTTAATGCTCTCGTCATACACGATAGGAAGGGCAACGTAACGCAGGTCGTCATTACCGGCGGATTTCAGGTTGTTAGTGGCATCAGTGACCTGCCAGGAATAGTTGACATACCCGAGCACACGGCCGGAGGTCAGCTTGGCCAGATACTGGTCTTTGTTCGCAGTGAACGTCTCAGGGTCAATCAGGCCCTTGCCGTTCATTTCATTCAGCTTGGCCAGCCAGCGCTTCTCTGTGTCCGTTCCCTGATACAGCTTGGCTTCATGGCTGTCCATATCGACCAGCACGGCGCCTTCATTCGGATAACCGGCCAGGTGCATTGGCTGGTTGGTGATCGTGTAGAATTCTCCTGGTGTGCCGGCGAAGGTGACGAAGCCGATGGTATCCTTACCATCTACCTTAGGGTACTTAGCCTGGTATTTCTCAATCAGCTCAAAGTACTGATCAAGCGTTTTCACTTCAGGGTAACCGAATTCCTTGAGGACGCGTCTCTGCATCCAGAAGGTGCTGCTAGGGTCTGGCGGCGACAAGTATCCGTTTACATTTGCAGTGAAGGGAAGGATATAGATATTGCCGTCTTCATTGGTAATTTTATTCATGTAGTCGCCGTAGACACGCTTGATGTTAGGGCCATATTTTTCAATCAGATCATTCAGCGGAATGTATGCACCGGCATCGAGCAGCTTGGCCAGCTCGCCGACTGGAGAGATGACATCAGGATAGTCGCCTCCGGCAATCATAACACCGGACTTGGTGCTTCCATCGCCAACCACGAATTCCATCTTCCAGTCTACACCGGTCTGCTCCTGAAGCTTCTTGCCGATGGTGGTATCACTGGCCATGGTATCCTTGTTGGACCCGAAGCCGAAATAAGTGAACGTTACCGGTTCAGTGCTTACCTCGCCGTCGTTGCCGCTGGCGCTGTTCTTGTTCCCGTTGTTGCCGCCCGAGCAGCCGGCAATGAGGAGGGCCGAAGCCATAACAGCGGCCAGGCCGGTCTGCAGCCATTTTTTTGTACGCATTGAATATCCCCTTTCTTGTGTGTGTGCCTGAAAACAATTTCATTATAAAAGAAAGCGTTTAACTTTGTTACAGGGCAAACCTTAGATCAGTCTTTGAATAATTAAGGTTCACCCTATATTTATTTATTTTTCAAAGGCAGCCGCAGCATAATGCGCGTTCCTGCGCCGGGTTCGCTTGTGATCGTGAAGGAAAAGGATTCACCGTACATGATTCTCAGCCGCGTAATGACGTTCTTTATGCCGATGGAGTCGCCCATCGCTGAAGTATCCTCGAAATAGTCCTGAAGCTCACGGATTTTGTCCGGCTCCATCCCCACACCGTTATCCGTAATGACGAAGAGAATCTGGCCGTTCTCCTGGGCAATCTGAATGTTGATATATCCGATCCCGGCAATATTCTCAATACCGTGAATGCTGGCGTTCTCCACGAAGGGAAGGAAGGTCATCTTCGGAAGCTCAATGTTCAGCAGGGATTGATCTACCTCGATGTGGTAGTCCAGCTTGCTGTCGAAACGGTATTTCTGAATCTCCAGGAAGCTCTCGATTAGCTCCAGCTCCTCGCGGATGGTCACGAAGCTGCTTTTCCAGAGAATGGACTTGCGGAAGATCTTCGCCATGTTCTGAATCGTCCGCGCTGTCTGGGTCTCGCCCTTCATCATGCTGCGCATCCGGATCGTCTCCAGCGCATTGAACAGGAAGTGGGGATTAATCTGGCTGTGCAGCGCATGAAGCTGGGCCTGCCGCTGCCGCAGCTCCAGCTCCTTCTTCTGGATCTCCGCCACATACACATCGTTGATCAGATTCTCGATCCGCTTGCTCATCCGGTTGAACTCCACGGTCAGCTCGCCGATCTCATCGCGCTCCAGATGGTAGGGGATCAGCCCGAAGTTTTTGTCCTTCACCGACTTCATGTGCTTCAGTATGTTTTTGATCCGTGAATGAATCGAGCGGGACATGATCACAATTACGAGGGTAGGCACAAGGAAGTTAATCCCGGCGAACCACAGGATGAATTGTCCCGACCGCCGGACATCCGAGAGAATCAGCGCTTCATCAAGCACTCCGTAGATGGACCAGCCGCCCAGATAACGATTGTTCTGGTACATCTTGTCGATGACAATGGCCTGCTTGGGCTTGGGAATCTCGTTGGGGGTCAAGATGCGGCCTGCTGCAACCAGCTCACTGGGCTGGCCGCCGGAGAGGCGTCCGAAGCGTGCCTGACCGGAAGGGTCAAGCAGATAGATGTCGCCGCTGAAGCTGGACAACTCCAGAATCTGACGGATGTAGTTCATGTTCAGGTCGATTTTGAGAATATGCTCATAGGTCTCGACCCGGCGGTCGGTGAGCCGCTGAATGACGCTGATGCTGTCGGGCGTCACATAGAGATGAGGGTGGGTATTGCTGTACTTACTGATCTGGTTATACCAGTCCTGCTTCCGCATTTCATCCTCCAGCCTAATAATATGGGACGAGGCCAGCACACTCGGGTTATCGGTCATAATAACGGAGGAGCTCAGCACCTTGTTCTCTTTGTCGGTACGGTTGAACAAATTGGAAATGGCACTGAGCGATTCCACATATAGATTCGATGAGGTATAGGTCGTATTCAGGTGCTCAATCAGCTGCCGGTCAATGGAATAGAGGTAGGACATCCCTGCCGCATCCTCAATGACCGTTCTCAGCTCGGCTTGCAGCAGATTCATCGCCTGCTCGGCATCCGCCGTCTTCTGGTTCTTGATATTGGCAGTGGTAACCTGGTAGAACATCACATTGGTCAGGATGATCGGGATGAACACGCATACAATGTAAATGACGATCAGCTTGCTTCTGAGCTTCATATGATTCAGGCGAAAGTTGAACAAGGGAAGCAGCCTCCTTATTTGCTGTCGATCATCAGGTTGCGGTAATCGGTGGGCGTCATGTTCTCCAGCTTCTCAAACTGGGTGGCGAAATAATCGGCGTTCTGGAAACCAACCTGCTCAGCGATCTCATACATCCGTTTCTTGGTCTGGCGCAGCAGCCGCTTCGCTTCCTCAATCCGCAGGGTCAGCAGGTATTCATTGAAATAGACGCCGTAGGTTTTGCGGAACAGCTGTCCAAGATAGACCGCATTCATGTCAAAATCCGCTGCAATCCCCTTAAGATAGATGTTCTCCCGGTAATGACCGTCAATGTATTTTTTGATCCGTTCAATGCTGCCTTCGCTCTTGCCGCTGCGCTTCTCTGCGATATATCCGGCGGCCTCGCCGATGAACTCCCGGAATACCTGCTTGAGCTGGTTCAGATTCCGGTATTTGAGCTGCCAGTTGAGGAGTTCATTCACCCAGCGCAGAGAATTCTCATCGCCCTCCAGCTGGCGGATAATATTGATGATGGCAATCATGCTGCGGCGGATCGTGTTGGTCACGGCCCCGGGAGCGAAATGCCGCTGCTGGAACATGGTGAAAATCTCGTCAACGGTCGAACTGTAGCCCTTCACATCATTAGCTTCAACCTCATAGATCAGCCTGCTGTGCAGGCCTTCATCAATATCGAAATAATACAGAGGCATTGACAGCAGCTCGTCAGCCATATAAATGCCGGTGAGCGCGGCCGCGAACCGGTAATTGAGACATTTCTCCGCGCTGGCGCCCGACAGGCGGATCTCCTTCAGCTGGCTGGCCTTATGGCCGATGAACAAGGCAATGGTTGTTCCAAGCTCCCGCTCCAGCGTCTCCAGCAGATAGCTGTAGTTGTCGCGTTCCGCCGCACTCCGCTTCTCCATCCACACCTCAGGCACAATGAGGCCATATTGGTTGTTGGCACGGACATGCACCGGGAGCGTCTGCACCGCCTGACGGAAATAACGCTGCAGCGAGGTCTGGAGCAGGGGCATATAATCCTTCTCGCCATGCGGCTGCCCGTCCTGCATCTCTGCAATGATATACGTATAGGCAGAGGAGAGCGGCAGCTCCAGGGCATAGCTGATCCGGTCCATCACCTGGTCATCAGGCTCTGTCTGCAGCAGGCTCTCAATCACCGTCTCCACAAGAGGCTTCTCCCTGGTGATGGAGAGGAGCTGCTGCTGGTTCAGAGTCTGGGCGATCTTCTTCAGCGCCGCAGTCAACTCCTGCTCGTCAACCGGCTTGAGGATATAATCCGAGACATTATGGCGGAAGGCCTGCTGGGCATAAGAGAAATCAGCGTATCCGCTCAAAATAATAAAGACCGGCTGATGCTCAAGCTCCGTCTTCACTCTGCCGATCAGCTCCAGGCCGTCCAGCACGGGCATACGGATATCGACAATGACTAGCTCCGGCGTTAATTGCTCGATCAGCGTAAGTGCCTGCTCTCCGTTCTCGGCCTCGCCGCAAATTTCAAATTCCAGCGAGCACTCATTCATGATGCGGATCAGGCCTTTGCGCACAAAGATTTCATCGTCTACAATAAGCACTTTGTACAATATAATTCCTCCTTTGGGATAATATAGATTAATTAGAGCCGTTTCATCCTCGCTCCAGCGGCGGTGAGACCATTATAAGCTAATTCCCTGACAGAATTCGAGTTGAAACGACTTTTTGTTCTCGTTTCTGATGGTGTCCATGATTGGATATGAAGCAATTATGAAGCTGATTATGTATTGTTTAAGCACAAAATAACCCCACAAAGTGGGGCTTTAGCGTAGGTGATGACTCAGATACTTTGCGGGGACCCCAAAACATATAAATTCTATCAAAAAAGCCTGCATCATCAGACGCAGGCTCTTCGCTATTGCAATGTCTATTCACACTCCTGCTGCTTATTTCTCATCTTGCCGAAGATGCGGAGGCAGCGGGTGCTGATGCTGGATCACATCGGCGGCGCGGGTCTGAACATTCTGCAGCGCCGCCGAATATTCATCCGTCCACATGTCTCCTCTGGCCAGCCGTTCCTTTAATTCCTGGGTCAGGGCTTCCGCCACAAGATTAACGACTTTAGTAGTGCTGCCATTGGCGGCTGCCAGATCAGCCAGGGACTGTCCACTCTCCAGGCTTGCAGCAAGTTCACTTGTGCTTAATCCCAGAAGCGAGGCCAGCTCTGAACGGTCCATACCGTCCAGACCCGGGCCGAGCGGCGGAAGACCGGCCGGCTCTGCTCCCGGAACCGGCGGCTGCGGCCGGGTCTGGCTGATCCAGGCGGCCGCACGGTTTGCGGCTTCGTTCAGCCGTTCTTGATAGACGCTCTCCGTGATGCGGCCGTCCGCATACTCCTGGCTGAGCCGGGTCTTAAGTCCGCTTGCGGCCAGCTGGACCAGCTTCTGCGGGTCTACCTGCTGGGCCTGGGCAACTGCGCCGAGAGAGCTGCCGGCTTCAAGGGCGCTGCGCAGCTCATCGGCTGACAGGCCAAGCGTGCTGAGCAGTTCGGTGCTGTCGATGCCGCCGGGTCCGGGTCCGATGCCTGCAGGACCTGGCGGCGGGCTCAGCGGCTCAGCGTCCGCAGGCGGCAGCCCCGCTTCCGGCGCAGGAAGCAGCGGGGCCGGAGTGCTGCTGTAGGTGGCAGACTGGACCGTCGGCACGCTGGAGGCCGGAGTGGAGGTGGCAGCGAAGGCAGTCAGTCCGCCTGTGCTTAAGGCGAGTGCTGCTGTCAGAGTGCCTGTAAGCAGCTTGTTTGCTTTTGAAGTAAACAGATTGCGTGTTGAACTCATATCAGAATCATCCTTTCCCGCTGGGGGTAATGTATAACCTGCCACTTACTCTATACGCTTTGGGTGAAAAGACGGAGAAATGCACAAAGCTGTTTTTTCACCTGATTTTCACCGGAATGTGGTATCTTGAAGTATTGGGAGTGTTGTGGACAGGCATCTGATGACAAGGAAGAGGAGGGAAGGCTGCTTGAAGATCTTACTCGCGGAGGATGACACCCGGCTGGGTGAATTGATCGTACATATGCTTAAGAAAAAAGCGGGATATACCGTAGAATGGGCCACATCCGGGGAAGAGGCATACGATCTGGCCAGTGTCTCCGCTTATGATGTGCTGGTGCTGGACTGGATGCTGCCGGAGCGGGATGGCCGGGAGGTGTGCCGCCAGCTTCGCGGGGACGGATATGCAGGAGCGATCCTGATGTTAACGGCCAGAGATTCGCTGGAGGACCGGATTCGCGGTCTGGATGCGGGCGCAGATGATTATCTGGTGAAGCCGTTTGAGATTGACGAGCTGCTGGCGCGGCTCCGGGCCTTGGGCAGACGGACCTTCCTCCCGCTGGAGAATGATACATGCAGGATCGGGGAGCTGGTGCTGGACCGGAACAGCCACCGGATTGTGGCAGGGGAGCAGGAGGTGCAGCTCACGCCCAGAGAGTATCAGCTTCTGGATCTGCTGCTGAAGAATGAGGGAACGGTGCTGGCGCGCGAGGTGATTCTGGACCGGATCTGGGGAATGGAGTCCGAGGTTACGCTCAAGACGATCGATGCTACCGTCAAGCTGCTCCGCAAGAAGCTGGCCCTTCTGGACGAAGAGCAGCAGTATATCCACAGCATACGGGGAGTGGGGTATTCCTTTGAAGGCTAAAGACTTCCGCCCCGGCGGCGGACGCTCCGGCAATGATCTGTTCGGGCGCACCCAG
The DNA here is from genome assembly GCF_037977055.1 of Paenibacillus sp. FSL K6-1096. NCBI lineage: Bacteria > Bacillati > Bacillota > Bacilli > Caryophanales > Paenibacillaceae > Paenibacillus > Paenibacillus sp. FSL K6-1096. The sequence continues at coordinate 6,896,921 of NZ_CP150274.1, forward strand.
AAGCGCCTTACCCTGCGCTACAGTGCGGTTATGAGCGTGTTCCTGCTGCTGTCCTTCCTGATTATCTACCTGCTCCTGCATCTCCTGATCTGGAATAACCAGAAGGAGCGGCTGAATCTGCTGCTGGATGCCGAAGTGAAGCAGCTTCAAGGGCCAATGTACGAAGAGCTGCTGCAAGGGCTGTATCAGGGGCCCGGGAATCAAGCCTTTACGCTTAGTGCGGATCAGGCCTTCTATGTGATTCTGGATGCCGGAGGCGGCCTCTTGGGCAGCGGCGAGCTTCAGCCGGGACTGAAGGAGCAGGTGCTGAGGCTGGCGGATGCCCGGGCGAAGGGGGGAGAGAGCGGGCTTGCTGTAGTGGAGCTGGAGCAGGGGCCGGATCTGCTGCACAAGGCGGATGATCCGAGGAGCCGGCCGCTGTCTGCGTATCTGGCCGGCAGCCGGACCTTCGAGCGGGGCGGCCAGCCTGCGGGCATCCTCTATGCCGGCAAGGACGTAACCTTCCAGCAGCAGCTATTCCGCTGGCTGCTCGGGGTGCTGGCCGCCATTGCCGCGGCATTCATCCTGCTGGCCGCCGTCTTCAGCCGGGTGATGTCGCGGCAGGCGATGGTGCCGGTCCGCAAGGCGTATGACCGGCAGAAACACTTCACGGCCGACGCCTCGCATGAGCTGCGTACGCCGCTGAGCGTGATGCTGTCCTCCATTGAGACGCTGAAGCTGGAGGACAGCATCAATGAACAGCCGTTCACCCGCCATGTGGTGGACGGGATGCATTCGGAGGTCCAGCGGATGATCGCGCTGACCCGGGACCTGCTCCTGCTGGCCCGCAGTGACGCCGGGCTGCTGGAGCTGAATCCCCGGCGCTTCGACCTTGCGCCGGTTGCGGCTGCTACGCTCTCCGGCCTGAGCGTGCTGGCCGAAGCGAAGCAGCTCCGGCTGGAGCTTGACGCTCCGGCGGAGCTGCCGGTGAAGCAGGATCAGGAGAAGCTGGTGCAGCTCATGGTCATTCTGCTGGAGAATGCCATCAAGTTCACGCCTGCGGGCGGACTTGTCATTCTGCGGGCCGCCCTCCTGCAGAAGAGCAGCGGCACGTGGCTGCTGCTGGAGGTGCAGGATACCGGCGTGGGCATCCCGGCCGAAGACCTGGGCCGGATCTTCGAGCGGTTCTACCGCCCCGACCAGTCGCGGTCGCGGGAGGGCGGAGGCCATGGGCTGGGCCTGGCGATCGCCAGGGAGCTTGTGGACGCGCTTGGCGGCAGCATACGCGCGGAGAACAGCCCCGGCGGGGGCAGCGTGTTCCGGGTTGAGCTGCGGAGCTGAAACGGTAGGTATGCGAAAAGAGCACACAATGGGGGGCGGTGAAAGTGTGTGGGCCTAATGTAATCGGAAAACCGAACACAATCCGCCAGAACGGGGTGCGCGGACCAAATGTAATCGGAAAACCGATCACAATCCGCCAGAGCGGGGTGCGCGGGCCAAATGTGTGTGGAAAACCGAACAGAATGCGCCAGAACGGGGTGCGCGGGCCAAATGTAATCGGAAAACCGAATACAATGCGCCAGAGCGGGGTGTGCAGACCAAATGTAATCAGAAAACCGAATACAATGCGCCAGAGCGGGGTGTGCAGACCAAATTGTGTGTGGAAAACCGAATACAATGCGCCAGAGCGGGGTGCGCGGACCAAATGTTTGTGGAAAACCGAACACAATGCGCCAGAATGGGGTGCGCGGACCAAATGTAATCGAAAAACAGGCATGACAAGGCAGAGGCCTTGTCACCCCCAGGAATGAAAATAAGTGGTTGGCATCCGTCGCATCCATTCTAAATGAGGCTGTAGTCGTCAACACTTACATATACAAATCAAAGGGCGGAAACGGTTACTGGGACCCACCCCGTTCGAAAAACCGTTCTATTGCGCTTTTCGAGCATCGCCTATTGTAGCCCCCAAAAGTACGTGTATTAAATTACACTCACTCGAGCGCATGATTTGTAAACTGACGATGGAGGATGGTAGGAATGGATGCTGTACGTATGTGTTGCGCCGGTCTGGACGTGCATCAGGAAACCGTTGTAGCCTGCGTGTTAAAAGGACCGATCGAACAGAAACCCCAATATCACCTGAAAACGTTTGGGACGACAACCAAAGAATTGCTCGGCCTGCAAGATTGGCTGAGTGAACACGGCTGCCGGGAAGTGGTGATGGAGAGCACCGGCGTGTTATGGAAACCGGTATGGAACATCTTAGAGGGCAGTTGTGACCTCGTCCTGGCCAACGCCCGGCGGGTAAAGAATACGTCGGGTCGAAAAACGGACATGCAAGACGCGCGCTGGTTAGCGCAATTGCACCGTTGCGGGCTCATTGAAGGCAGTATGGTGCCCGAACAGGACATCCGGGATTTGCGGGATTTGACTCGTTACCGGAGTAAGATGGTGCAGGCGGTGACGGCGGAGAAAAACCGCATTCACAAAATCCTGCAGGATGCCAACATCAAACTAACCACCTTTATGTCCGATCTCTATGGGGTTACGGGACGGGGCCTGCTCCAGAAGATCATGGACGGCGAGGTCGTGGACGAAGTGACCGTTAAAAACCTGGTCAAAACCCGTTTAAAAAAGAAAGTTCCGCAGCTACTCGACGCGCTCAATGGCAAGTTGCGCCGTCATCATCGGGAGATGATTCGAGACCACTGGGACCACTTGGTCTATTTGGAGAAAAGAATCACGGAACTGGAAGCGCGAATCGAGGCGAAGGCAGAACCGTACCTGGAGGTGATTGAACAAATTGACTCCATTCCAGGAATTGAGCGGACGTCTGCTGTGACCATTTTTGCCGAAGTGGGGCCGCATGTCGCGGAAATGTTCCCGAGTGATGCGCAGTTCGCTTCATGGGCGGGAGTGTGTCCAGGGAACAACGAAAGTGCGGGAAAGCGAAGAAAGTCAAAAACGATGCAAGGGAACAAGCATCTGAAAGGTGCGTTGTGTCAGGCGGCTTGGGCGAACGCTCGCTCCTCGAACCGGATCGGCCAATTCTTTCGACGAATCCGGAAGAGACGAGGAGATAAAAAAGCAAACGTCGCCACGGCGCATTTGCTGATTCGAATCCTCCATGCCCTGATGCGGGAGAAGAGGTCATACCAAGAAATAGACGTCTCACTAGGCGATGAGACGTCCAAGAAAAACAGGTTGGATCGGTACGTTCAATATATCCAGCAGTTAGGATATAGCGTGCAACTAAATCCTACCCCATAGTCTTCCCTTTTTCAAAAAAACGAAACGTTTTTTGGGGGCGGTGGGTCTTTTTTTGTCAAAACCCAGTCTGCGGCGCGTTTTCCGGTACTTTTATTTTCGTATTAAACCGAACACATATCAACTTGTGGCCAACCTATTATACTCCTATCCTGCCGTATATGGGAGCATCTATCCGAACATCTGCGAACCTGGCTGCTGAGTCAGTCTCTTCTACGCTCAGCGCGGCTCACCCTATGTAAGCCCGGCTGCCCCGCGTTGGGTGAGCCGGGTCTTTCCCGTATAATAGTAAACGTTACGCCGGAAGTCACATTAGAGAATTAATCCCGGCGTATGAACTCTAGGCATCAGGAAGGGAATGAAGAAACGTTGACTTATACGAAACTGTTGGAACGTAAAGGCGAAATTCTCAAGAGAACCGTGGAAACCTGGATCATGAAAGAGAACCGTGACGGACTGGACCGTCAGGAAGCCCACATCTACAGGAATATGGTCAAGGAGCTTCATCAGAACGAGCAGGAGCTCAATGTGGCCCGTGTGGAAGAACTGGATAATAGCTCAGATTCGGACACAATTGGAGCGGATTCCGCTAAGCGTGAGCTTATATCACAAGGGGTATGAAACCAGAATACTAACTAATATAATGGAAAAAGCCGCCCGGAATTCGCATTAGCGAAGCGGGCGGCTTTTCGCTGAGCATAAACTTCAGGTCAAGGCAGCTTGATCCGGTAACAGCGGGCGGTAGCCACCTCTGTGCCTTTGGTCGTAGCGAAGGTATAGTGGTCGCTGAAGGCGTAACGAATTCCGCCCCGAGTCACCCAATTCCCGCTCACAGCTGCGATTTTGCCGTGGGAGATGGCATGTTCAACCGTCAGTGCAGTGAGCTCCGGAACAGAAGCTGATCCTTCAAGAACGGCAGACAACGGGGAACGTTCGCCGCCAACAAGTTCTACAGCAGCATCATCTGTGAGCAGATGAGTTAATGTCTTGGTATCTCCAGTGATAAGAGCGACGGCTAAATCTTCAGCCAGCTTGTTCTTCGGTGAATTGCCGCACATGCCGCTTAATTGTATTTCCATGCTTCTGTGTCTCCTTTGACAGTATCAGAATGGTTGGCCTACAGCCTCACAACCCGCCGGTACACCAGGCAATCCAGCAGATCCTCCCACGCAAGCTCGCTCTCATAAGGGTCGCGGAAAGCGGTAGCGGTCGGCAGATATCCCAGAGCGGGACCATGTCCGCCGTGCAGATTACAGCCGCCGTCGCCGCCTTTGCCGGTGATACCGTCCGGTGTGAGCACCAGCTCCTTCTTGTAAGGGTCGCCCGGGAAGCACAGGCCGAACCCATTCGGCAGCTCCAGCGGATACGGAGCCTCAGCATTAGCCTCCCCTGAACCGGGTACATGCCTCAAGCGCATGGACGCATCAATCTCGTCACCCCACGGAAACAGCGTCCGGGTGCCTGCGCCGTACAGATACTCCCATTCATCCTCAGTCGGCAGGGCGAAGCCCTCCGGCACTTCTGTATCGCACCATTCCTCGAAGGTCTCGCTGTCGTCGAACAGGAATACGGTAATCTCTTCACCGTCCCGCTCCAGCCGGAAATACTGTGAGAACTCATGGCTATTGTGCGGCCCCTGACGGAACTCCTCGATGGCTTCAAGCACATCCTCATCCTCTTCCGGGTCCAGCCGCTCCAGCGGACATTCGTACCAGCCTGCCGAAATCGGCGAGCGCTGAACGAGCAGCGCTCCGATCACAGCCTCGCGGACGGGAGACATCTTGGCATACATATGTATCTCTGACCGGCCCAGGGTGACCGTATCACCCGGTACGTACACGTATTCACTGCCTTCATGTATGAAGACACCCGTCTCTATGGACTGGCCGTACCGTTCGAACCTCTCCAGCCGCAGCCATTTGAAGCCTGCGGGCAGCCGTTCAAGTAACTCCTGCATCGCGGATTGTTTCTCTTCTATCGTTAATTGCCCCCATGCGGCGCGGTTCCATGCTTCCATGTCATACTCTCCTCCCGGGAATTGGCACTGTCAGCCTGTTTACTGTCATTGTAATGGACAGCCCGGGTGACTGGCAAACCCGCGAGGTGCTGTAGACAGCTACTTCGTTCCCAGGAAGCTGTCTACCACAAATTGAAGCTGGGCTTCCAGCGAGATCGGATCGCTGAACACGAAGCCACGGCTATTCTCGCGGTAGACATGATGATTGCGGACTGCGGGAAGGCTGTCCCAGAGCTTGCCTTCGAAGATCCACGCGGCATTCTCTTCACCCGTCCACCCGCTGATAAAGATATAGTCCCCGGCATATTCCGGCAACAGCTCAAGAGATAATTTGGCCCAGCCTTGGCCGCTGTCTATAGCTTCCTTCTGGATAATCGGCGGAGCCTTAAGTCCGAATTCGCCGTAGATAATGTCACCGCCCCGGCCAAAGCTGCCGTAAGCATAGAACTCCTTGGCACTTCCAGCGTCAAAAATGGATACCGTGCGGTCACCCACAGCCTGCTTCACAAGCGGCTTGTATTTGGCGATTTGAGCATCCCACTGTTCGATCCAGGCTTTGGCCTGTTCTTCACGGCCGGTCATGGTCCCGAAGTCCATCAATTGCTCCCGAAAAGGAATTCCGTAGTCAACAGCGACAGTAGGGGCAATCTGGGTCAGCTTCTCGATCGCAGCCGGGTCATTCCACACCACAATTAAATCCGGCTGCAGCTCAATAATCTGCTCATAGGGGATGTCATTCCCCAGATTGACCACATCATCCAGCTTACCTTCTGTATAGTTGTTGAAGGACTCATCTCCGGTCGCGACAGGCTTTATCCCCAGCGCCAGCAGATGCCCGGTAAAGGCTCCGGCTACCATGACGATTCTTTGCGGATTTTTGGGAATCTGTATATCACCGTTAACCGCTTTGAAGGTTATGGTTCCGGAACTGCCGTTTGTATTCTTTGCCGCTGCATTGGCGGTATTGCTGCTAGTGCTTACCTTCGGGCCTGGTGTAACGTTGCTTGCTCCGCCTTGCGTATTCGCAGGCCTTGCGCAGGCGCTTAGCAGGAGCGTCAGGCACAGCAATAATGCAACTCCTACTGGTAATTTGCTCTTGTACATCGGCAAAACTCCTTTTTCACTGTATTGATAATGATTATCATCTCTGTTATCAATATAGTGACGAAGCCTGCGCGGAGCAATGGACGATCCGAGCCTAATGATAGGACGATAAGAACCGTTTGCCTTGCGCAACGAATTATTTCTGAATTCTCCGGGTGGAACTCCAGCCGTCTTCTTGAACAATCGGATGAAGTAGGATACATCCGTGTACCCGACGCTGCGTGCAATTTCCTGCATGGATAGGTCTGTCTGCTGCAGTAAGGCTCCCGCCCGGTTCATCCTGATGCGGATGAAGTAATCAATGATGCTTGTCCCGGTCTCGCGGCGGAAATGCTTGGACAGGTAAGGAGCGCTGTAGTTAAAAATACGTGCCAGTGAATCCCGCGTGACCGGCTCCGCATAATGCAGCTCCATATAACGGATCAGCTGGGAGATCAGATCCGGTCTAACCGGACTGACCTGCTGCTGATCCATCTGCTGAAGCAGCTCATAGACAAACTGATAGAATAATGCTTTGACATGCAGCTGCTCCAGCCGTTCCTGCACCAGCCATTCCTCCAGCATTTGCTCAGCTAACTGGTAGAGAGTTGCCGGATGAAGCGGAACGAATCCGAACTGCAGGCTGAAGGGGAGATTCCCCTCTGCATTCCCCCGTTCGTATGGCCTTACGGACAGCGCCATGCTTGCTTTATATAGAATAAGATAGTAGTGGAAGGGATGCTCCGTAAGGCGGATGTCCAGACAGGTACCCTTACCCCCGTGAAGCAGATAGTAAGGCTTGGCAGCATGCTCAGCTCCGTCCAGGATCACAGATGCACTGCCATGAGTAACGTATAGATAAGCGCTGGAAGGGAACAGATAGGGTCTGATCTCATCACCGTGCTGTATACGGATATGACGGATATCCATCACTTGGATCGAAGCATGATTCCAGATCAGAATGTGTTCTTGTATATTTATAGTTTTGGCCAATGAGGATTCCCTCCTTTCCGAAGGACGCCAGATTGATAGTATCCGCTATTCCAGCTTGAACTGCCGCAGCTCCTCCTCCAGCTTCAGGGAGATCTGGCTCAGCTCCCGGGACAATTCCGCGACTTGTTCAATACTGCCAAGCTGCTCTTGTGTATTGGCGCTGACCTCTTCGGTGGAGGCGGAATTCTCCTCGGTGGTGGAGGAGATGACCTCAATCGCCTGCAGAATCTCATCCTTATGCTTATGGACAATTGAAGTGTTGCTGCTGATCTGGAGCATCCGTGTCTTTAGCTCCTCCAGGTCACTGTTCAAGCTGAAGAAGACCTGCTTGGCATTCTCTACAGATTTGGCATTCTCCTCCGCAATCGTAAGACCCAAAGTTGTATGTTCTACGGACAGGCTTGTTTTTTCCTCAATGGCGCTGACCTTCTTGTAGATTTCTTCGGTAGCCCGGGCGGTCTGCTCGGCAAGCTTGCGTACCTCCCCGGCCACCACGGCGAAGCCCCTGCCTTGTTCACCAGCCCGGGCAGCTTCGATGGAAGCATTGAGGGCGAGCAGGTTGGTTTGGGTGGCAATTTGATTCACTGTGCCGACGATGCCCGAAATCTCATGACGGCTCAGATCAATATCCTCAATGAGCGCTGACATCGCCTGTGTCGATCTGTGATTGTCCTCTGCGGCTTTGGAGAGCTGCTCCACCAACGAAAGACCAGAGCTGCTGAGCTGTGCAGAGGTCTGTACCATCGTTCCTACAGCCTGCGCGTCACTGGTAATCTGGTCAATTTGATTGGACAAAGCACCGGTTTTGTGGAGAATGCTCTCCGATTCTTCCGACTGGTAGTTGGTGGCATTGGCAATTTCATTGATGGCCGTGGCGGTCTCGTTCATGGTGACGGCGGTTTTAGCAGAAATGGCTTGCAGGTTGCCCGAGGACTGGGTCAGAATCTGAGCCGTATTATGGATGACCTGAATCATGCCTTGAATCTTCTGGACCATGTTGGCCATTCCCCCGGCGATCTGCCCGATTTCGTTGCCGGAAGGTTCAGGGAGCTGAACGGTCAAATCCCCGTCTTCAATCCGCTTCATGGCAGCCAGCAGTCTGGGAATGGAGCGCAACAGATAACGCAGCGTGATATAACAGATGAATACCAGGAGAAGGGCGGCAACGGCAAAGCCGGCGATGGTTGTCCGGGTGAAGGAGGTCAGCTCGCTAAGCGCCTCTTGCCGGGTAATGGTTAAGCCCACAGACCATCCGGTATCCATACTGGTAGCATAGCCGATGTAGCGGGGCTCGCCGTTATCATTGATCAGCGTTACGCCGGATTCGCCGTTGATCATTTTTTGGCCGATCATACCGAAGTCTCCGGGAAGCTCTGTAATTTTGGCTTGCAGCACCTTGGTTTGATCCGGGTGGTAGAGAATATCGCCTGCGCGGGTGGCCAGAACGGAGAAGCCTGTGCTGCCCAGGGAATAGCTCTGCATGATATCCGGGATATCATTGAAGGCAATATCTGCGGCAATGAGGCCGATCATCTGGTTGCTGTCATTCATAATCGGATAGAAAATCCCCATCAGCATAGTGCCATTATTGACATCGGCATAAGGCTCGGAATAATAGAGGCCATTGGCTTCAGAGACGGGTTTGAAATAGGGGCGGGAGCGGATATCGAAGTCCGGCTTGGAGGTCAGACCGTCATGCTGGAGGAAGTAGCCCTTCCCCGACAAACCGGCCACCCAGGCATCGGCAAAAGAGGGCTCCGCCTTCACAATCGCCGCCAGTGCGGCAAGTGCTTCTGCGGCGTGGGGGGAGGTGGTGATTTGATCTGGGGTGGTGCTTTCGATATATTTTTGAAAAATCGAGTTGGTGGACATTTGTTTGACCAGTGAGCCCTTTTCCTTGAATAACGCATCGAATTGGCTGACGATCCCTTGTGTCTTGGTCATCAGAAGTGACTCTTGCTGGTCGACAAGAATAGCTCTGGTGCTGGAATAGAAGAAGGTACCCAGAGTCGAGAAGACGACAAGAATAATGACAAGCAGTACAAGGGCCAATGTGTTGGCAATGCTGGTTGAACGGACTGGCCGTTTTAATTTTGGCTGTGACATAGGTCATCTCCCGGATATGTATTAGAGCGAAAGCTCTTAGGTAATATGTCGGAATCCGGAAGATATTCTTGTAGAGTTAACCCAGTTAAATTTCACAAAAAAACCGGCTGGAAGAAGGCTCCAAGCCGGTGATCGTCTATAAACGCGTGCTGATTAGAGTATAGGACACCCGCCGCAATAGTCATGATCCGTTCTGAGCTTATAGGCCAGACAGCAGGTGGCTTTGACGGATATCAGCTCATGCGGTAGCTCGGGGTCCCTCCGGAATTTGGGGGTAATACAGAACGGATTGCGGCGAAGGCCGAATACCTCCGGCTTCAGTTTCCAGTGCGCAGCTTGGAATTGTCCGATGACCTGATTGCGGTGGCAAGCACTGCGGGCGGCAAGGGCATCCTCCTCCATAAAAGTATATAATTGATTATAGATCTGCTTCCACAGCATCACAGCTGAGGTCTGTGAAGCCTCGGCAAGCGCAGCAATAATCGGTCTCATATCATTCCTGTAGAACCTCCCAAGCTCGTCGGATATGTCTTTTTCATTCCCGCTCTGCTCAGAGATGCTCTCCCGCTGATTATGAATAGGGAAGGCGAACTCAGGGTACCCCTCCGTGCGAATGAGCTGCACAGACATGTTATTGAGACACAAAGACTGAGCCAGCGGGTCAGCGGCTGTTAGCAGTGCGTATTTGGCTCCGCAGATTCCGGCAATCCAGCTGCACAGGATGGCTGCGGCAATTCGTTTATCCTCTGTCCCGAGCATGGAAGCATACGCGGTAAGCAACTGCTCAGCTTGTGCAGGTATACATAATTCAGTCAGCGGTAGAGTAATCACTGCGTTTTCAATAGCTGCGGGAGGAATGAAGAAACGTTCAGCTCCATGGAGCTTGCCAGTGCCGCTCATCCTGAACCCCCCTTATTTAGATTTCCCTTCGAAGACTTGAAGCACCGCATCCACCGCATAGCTGTTAGCCATAGGAGACATGCCCAGGTTGAACCAGTCCTTGCCGGCCATCGTGTAGACCTGATTTTTTTGGACCGCAGTCATGTTCTTCCATAAGGGACTATTCAGCAGATCCTCATAGGTCTGCTTAACCGCAGCATCATCCTCATTATTCAATTGAAGGAAGATGTGATCGGGATTATACTCCGGCAGCTTCTCCAGTGAGATCGATAACGAAGAATCGGTGTCCGGGAAATTCGGGATCTTCTCCAGCCCAAGCGTAGTGTGAAGGAATTTTCCGCGGTCAATCTGGTCCCCGTAGAGAATGAAGCTGTCCTTCATCACCATCATGTACATCACCGTTTCGCTTCCGGCCAGATCATCCAGCTTCTGTTTCGCTTCCGCTTCCTTGGCCTCCAGATCCTGAATCACCTTCTCTGCAAGCTCCGTCTTGCCGAGTACCCCGGCGATGTCCTTCAGCTCCTCGCGCCAGTCATCGCGCTGCGGGAGCAGAACCGTCGGAGCGATCCCCGACAATTGTTCATAATCCTTAGCCGACCACCATGTAGGGGCGAGGATCAGATCAGGATTGGCAGAGAGGATCATTTCGAAATTCGGGGTCTGGGCGATGCCCATCTTCAGCGTATCCTTGAACGGCTCCTCCAGATAGGTCGGGAGCTCCTCCTGATAGTTCTGCACGGCAACCGGGGTAACGCCCAAAGCCTGCAGGAACTCCGGGTAGACCACGGACAGCCCGATTACTCTGGCCGGACGGGCAGGGATTGTGATCTCGCCTTTTTCACTGTTTACTACCCGTACATCTGCTGTATCGCCTGCTGTGACCTGGGCCTGTCCGCTACAAGCGGTTATCACCAATGTCAATACAACCGCCATGCAGAACGCCATTCCTTGTCTCACCTGTCGCATAACTTCTATAACCTCCTGAACCTCTTGAGTCTCGATACCTGCAGTCTCACCTGAGAGTGAGAATCAATATCACTGTTAGGAGTATAAAACAATATGCCTGATTCGCCTATTGACTATCGCGCCAATTTTTCATGTCCGATTACGCCACAGGTCTGGTGCTAGGTCGAGAATAAGCTCATGGGTGAACGCGGTATACTCTGTCCAGGGGTAGGGAGGGAGTTGCTCGGTTCGCAACTGTCCGGCGGGAGAAGGGGGCAGCCATAACTCATTCTCCCGGATTGTAGACCAGGCGGCTTGTGAATCTGCATCCTCGTCTACGATGAACAGGAGCTTGTCCGCATCTGCCGACTCCAGCTCTTTCAGAGTCAATATCTGGCTGCTGCACTTACGGTCAACAACGGAAGCCGGGGTATAATGCAGATCATCATAGAATACCTCTGCCAAGCTCCGGTAGGACAACACGGTGATCGTCTGTCCGGTTATGCGGACAATTAGCAATTTGTCTGTGACTGGTCCTTGAACTAGTTCTGCCCGGACACTCTTAGCTTTGCGTTCATAGTTGTTCAGCCAGCCTTCTGCGTCCGGCACCTTGTCCAGGCATTTTCCAATATGGATGAATTGCGATCGCCAATCCGTTTGGGGCAGTAGACAAGTGGGCGCAATCGCTTGAAGCTCTATCCTGAGCGTCTGGTTGACCGGAACCTCCAGGGCAAAAATATAATCAGGATCAAGAGCGGCAAGCTGCCGTAGCCGGAGAGTCTGTTCCTGGGCGAGGGGCAGCACCGCGTCCGTCCCATATTTCCGGCGGTAGTACTCTGTCCAGGGATGCTCAGCCGGAGCGGCGCACGGAATAATATTCAGGGGAAGCAGCGCCCCGATGAGGCTGCTGTCGTAAACAGCAATTTTCTGCTTGGCATTGCGCATGAAGGTTGCCGGCGCTATCCCGGTGATGTGCTTGAATTTGCGCCTGAAGTAAGGAACATCCTTGTAGCCGACGTAAGCTGCAATATCCTTCAGCTCATAATTTAAATGCGGCCGCATCAGGCGCCTTGCTTGTCTAATCCGGTATTCGGTCAGGTATTCGATCGCGCTGAGACCATACCTCTGCTTGAACAGCCGGATGAAATGCCTGACGCTGGTACCTGCTTCAGCAGCGAGCAGACCGATAGTAATCTCTTCGCGGTAGTGCTGCTCGATATAGAGCTTGCTCCGCTCCATAGCACAATCAGTATCGCTTGTCTGCGATTCTCCGGCACTGCTCAGCAGACTGTACAGCAGCTCATAGAACCGGCTCTGGGCAAGCAGACGCTGTAAGGGGTCCTGGCTTTCCATGCAATTGGTGATGGCCTCACAATGCTTGCTGTATGTAATCGTTGATTGTACAGCTATGCTACCTTCCAGTGGGAAGGGGAGATGAGGCTCCGCCGGGCGGGCCGGGTGCTCTCCTGCCGGCATACTATGCTGGTCAAAGACATCAAACCGCAGGATGTAAACACTCTGGTCACCTGTGTCCTCATGTGTGGTCTCGATTAACTGTCCCGGCAGACAGATGAAAACAGCTCCAGTCTTCAGTTCGCAATATCTGCCATCCACCGTAATGCAGCCCTGGCCTGCAATGGGAATCAGCAGCATATACGAATCCAAAAATTGCAGCCGCAGCGGCCACCCTCCCCCTGAGCTGCTGCTATGCATGATGCTCCGAAGCCTGAACCACATCTGATCAAGCCGGCCAAAGGCTCCCGAAGGCAGGAGGTTATCCTTGTCATTCATACGTTGCACTCCCTTCCTGTGAGCATAAGGCTGTTGATGTTGCCTTGTCCTTCATTGAGTTTATCTGCTTGGTCCGGCTAGATGCACTATTGCCAGCGACTCCGCATCGATTGTTACCTCTTTCCAGCGGACTCTCTTTTCTGTATGAATTCATTACATTGATTATAGCGCACCTGGGATACATATCCCATTTTGCGGAGCTGTAGTGTTGTAAATGATAATGGTTATCAATTATAATAATAAGAATTTACTGCGGACGGGCAGCCAGGGGGAAGTACTTGTGAGATTCGAGATAACAGACAGCATTCGGGCATGGAACCAGGTGCCGGTTAGAATCATGGATATCCGTCATGTGATCATGAGACCGGGGGAGCAGTTGCGGCGGTATCTTTTTCCGTCAAGCAGCTTTGTGTTCACTGGCCAGGGAGAGGCCATCGTCAAGCTGGACGGGACCGGAGGGACTGCAAGCCATCCACAGATCATTCATGCCGGCAAAAACGCCGTTCTACAAGTCGCCGGCACGGATCATCCATTCGACTATTATCTCATCCTATACAAACCGTGGAGCAACAGTCCTTTTACAGAGACGGACGGGGACAGGACCAATCCTTTTCAACAGAATTATGCCTTCCGCGGGACGGACCCATGGGTGATTCTCTCCCTGCTGGAGCGTATGCATCAGCTATGGAAGTGCGGCGGAGAGCTGGAACGGATGCAGGTAACCGGGCTGTTCTATCAGTTCGTGTCCGAGCAGTTCCGTCAGCTTGAGCTGGCCGTGGAGCAGGAGCCGGAGACGGATCTGGCTGAGCAGATCGCCCGTTATATTGATGAATTCTATCACCAGCCTCTGTCTATGACCGCTATGGCCGAGTTGTTTCACTACAGCACCCATCATTTGGTGAGGGTGTTCAAGCGCAAATATCAGTGCAGCCCGATGGAGTACGTGAGCCGGACCCGGATGCAGCACGCCAGAAGCCTGTTGGCCGGGACAGATGCGCCGATCCGTGACGTGGCTGAACGTGTGGGATATACGGATTTTTATTATTTTAGCAGACTGTTCAAAAAGGCATACGGAGAGACCCCCGCTCAGTTCAAAATGCACGCCCCGCTGCTGGAAGGTTCAAATCCTACCAAAGAAATGCCGGAATCGTTCATTGCTCCCAGGAGGGAAGCAGGCTATATTGATATCGATGATAATCATTATCAATACAGAAGACGGAGTGTGAATGATTTGAAAGTTAGCCGTACGCCCTTATTCGCGATAACCCTCTTAATCAGCTTGTCTATGATGCTTGCAGGCTGCGGAGGCGGAAATACGAAGATTGCTGAAGACAAAGCCACCAGGCTGTACACCGACGCTTTTGGCAGAGAAGTGGAAATTCCCGCAGAGCCGGGTCAGGTTGTTGCCCTCGCTTACGGCGGGTATATGCTTCCGCTTGGTCTGAACCCGGCAGGCGTCAACCAGGAGACACTGGAGCAATATAAGGAAGAGATGGCGGATGTGGAGAATGTCGGCTCAGGAACGGGCAGTGTGGAGGCGATCTCGGCATTGCTGCCCGATCTGATTATTATCCCGGATTATCTGGGGGAGGATGTCATTGAGACTTACGAGAAGATTGCTCCGACCGTAGCCGTGGCCTGGGGCGGTGACCCGGATGTGGTGAACACGTTGCGAACCATGGGCGACATTATGGGTAAGCAGGACGAGGCGGAGAAGTGGATTGGAACTTTTGAGGAGAAGCTGCAAGGCATCCGGGATAGCATCAATGTGAAGATTGATGAAGGCACGACCGCCATCTCCTTCATTATCCGCAATGGAGAGGTGCTGCTTGGAGGCGAGGGAGGCACCCTGGGCAAGCTGATCTATCAGGATTTCGGCTTCACTATGCCGGAGCAATTCAAGCCGTATGCTGACGGAGGCACGGCGCTGTCTATGGAGAGATTGGTGGACAAGCCGGCGGATTACTTTTTCACGCAAATGACGGATGAAGAGCTGGCTGCGATGTATGAACTGTTCAAGGAGCCGGTCTACCAGAGCATCCCTGCGGTGAAGAACAACCGGATCATCAACGTCTCGCGTGCTAACTGGAACAATGGGCCTTACACAGTGGACCGGGGTGTGGATGCGCTGATTGAGCAGGTGTCGAAGCTGCAGGAGTAGTAAGAGAGCGGGAGAATGAAGGAAGTAGGTTGAAAGCTGGAATTAACATGAAATCTGCTATGCGATAAGCAATGCAGAAAGCCTCCGTTGGGAGGCTTTTGTGTATTTTAAAGTAAATATTATCGTAATGGCGAAGCTGTATCGGGGACCTATGTCTCCCGATTGCTTGTTACCTCAATAAGCAGGTTCGCTCCAAGTTTGAACCCATATAGAAAGACTGCTTCCGCATGCATACTACTTGCGCTGTCGCACAGGTCAAAATATTCCCCAAGTTCATCAAATACTTCTTTCCCTAATCGTTCTCGCCATTGAATCGTCTGTGCTGACACTTGTCTGCTTAGGGATCGGTATTCAGGCTGAGACGGAACAATGATCTCATCGGGATTTATTTGTCCACGGTAAAGTGCTTCCAGAATACTCTTCATGTTTATCCTCCCATTAATGATCATCGCATCACTTGAATGAGCTTCCTGCACATGGTAGGATATTTATGCAGTCTGCTTATTTAAGCGGTTGCGGATAGGAAGTAGCGGTGTTCTTCGCGGGATGCTCGCTGCTTCCTTGTTTATTTTTGGAGCTCGTCATACACCTTATCAATCCCTTGGCGGACGATTGCAGAACGTGACGTATTTAGCTTTTCAGCAGAAGCATCAAGCTTGCTTAACGTTTCCTCATCGACACGAATTTCAATCGTTTTGCTTTTGGGTTTGTCAGATGGAGGACGCCCCATCTTTTTAGAGGACATTTCTTCACCTCGCTTTTTTGTCCTGACATTAATATATTGTTGTCGGGACGAAAAGTCAACATAATCTTGACAATCAGCACATTTCCAGAGCTTTGAAGCCTAATCAAGGCTGGTCTGAGAGCAGTAAGAAGTTAAATTAACTGGAGATTATTTTTTATACGTGCCGAGTTTAACCGAGAACTGATGCAGAGCTCTTGGCAGTCCGCTAAACTCTAAAACTCCTTGGTTAACTAAGCTCCATATTCTATTGGTAATAAATGAACACCCTACGAATTGGTGCGAAGTATCAAATACTCTAGCGACCACACTCGCCGCGTTGATAAAGCCATTCTCATCTTGTTCTTGCTCAAGTTCAAGGACTGATCTTATGATCACTTCGTCCAGAGCAGATTCCTCAGTACCTTTAACAGATCCTTCCTTCCACAAACGGAGCACATGATCTTCATTTGAGAGCATTAGCCATTCTGATTCATATCTTCTTCTTTGGCTAGGGTCGAGAGGAACACCTTCATAATACCTTTTAACGATGATCTCAAAATGCTCTCTATCGATTAAGCTACTCCAACAGGGTTTGAATTCTTCTTTGCCAGGAGTATCTATAGTATTATAGAGCTCAGTTACATTGACAACATTAACTGGCTGTTTCCGGTTTCTTAACAAATACATTACGAAACGTAAACCTGTTTGATCATGTGCGTTATCCGCGCACCAAATGACAATCGTTTTATTTTCTGGAATATTCTTTACAGTCTCTACTATTCTATCAAGCTGATGCTCGTGATTGTAGCTGACGTTTTCATCGTATTCCGACAACCAAATTTGCCTATTCTGCTGTCCAGTTTCTGTATCCAAGTTAGTTATGGGTCCAACTGAGAACAATTCATTGAATGCTAAGACTTGGCAAAGCTCGCGCTTGCCGATTTTACTTAACGTTACTTTTAATGAACCTGCATCAGAGAGACTGAAAACAAGATAAACATATTGTTGGAGTTCATCTATTTGTCGTTTATGGTTATGAACCGCCTCAATATGATTTTGGACGATATTAAGGAGTCCTTCTGCTAATTTTTTTTCTTCAATACTGCCGTTCGTTTGATAATGATCTATTGTTTTTAATAAGTTGTAAAGGAAAAACCGCAGGTCATTTCCATCTAATTGATGTAGGCGATCGTAGATCTTCTCCATTGACATCCTCCTCACAGGGCTGCTCAAGCTCTACACACACCGCCAAGCTTCAAGTCCTTTCTCACTGATATGCAGGAACAGATCGGCCTGCCTGTGATACAAGTCGGGTTGAACCGGGGTTTCAAAAATCTGGGGCTGCATATCCGGCAGGATCCAGCAATATAGGGGCAGGCCGGTTCCCCAGGCGAACAGTCGGCCAGAAGATGAAGCGGCCAGCTGTGCTTGAGCGTGTATAAATACATCACTAGTACCAGAGCTCATGACATAAGCAGGCAGGTCTGTCAGAACGACCTCTCTGCTGTCTTTGGCCGCATTGTAGACCAGAATGGCCGGACGAATGCCTTCTTCGTGCCAGTCTTCTTCATCTACCATATCCCCATCGATCTGCCCCCATACCGCCAGCCGTTCGTTATCCAGCCATACCATGGGCAGATCCCAATCCGCCAGCGGGGTCCAGATCGCGTTCAACTGTTCGCCTCCCCCCGTTACCGGCTTATTCTGAGCCCCATTCGAGAGCTTCCACACCCGGGTGATTCCGGCCGGCGACCATGCCCATCCGGTCTCAGCGATGTAGGTATGATCTGGAGAGACATGAAGCTGCCCGTGAAAATAGTCCAAATCGTCTTCCAGCGAAGCGGAGCTTGCTTCATCATGAATTGTACCGGCAGCAACCGGCCCAGCCTCGGGGCAAACTGCCGTAAGCTCTAGCCGGTTCCAATCCACACCGTGTATAAGAACCAATTCCTGTCCGCGTTCAGCAAAGGCCAGCGGATAGGTGGATACGTTGAAATAATAGGTTCCCCGGCTTAATTCCAGCAGCGTATGACCGGTTGTCAGAGAGACCACGGTGGCATGACGCCCGAACCGGTTGCTCACGGCGGCCGCTTGTCCGCAGGGGCTAATGACCAGCTGCACCGGATGCTCCGGATTAAAATCTGGCAGATGAAGATCCGCTGCAGCGAAGGTACGGCCGGATATGAGATCAATCTGCCATAGCTGGAGTTGCTCGTTCAGAGCGATTAACTGGGGCTGTGAATTCTCCCGGATTCTTGGCGGCTGCGGCAGTTCGCGAATCACAAGCAGCTTGCCGGGATCGGGTTGAAGCGGAGGATAGGAATAGCGCTGAATCTCCATCGTCTATCTCCTTTACATACATTTCTATTTAGCCAAAATAATCTTCTGAATAAGTGCTTTCTTGACCGCCTAAACCGATCATCAGATCAATATCATTCAACTCTCGAAATTTTGTTCTTCTTGCAAAAGAGCCAAAATGAATATCGATATCATTATAAAGCTTGAGAAAATCATTGTGAATCAAAGTTATCTATTAGTTTTATTAACCAGTCTCTACTACCACGAGCAATTAATGTTTCATTTGAATCTAAATTTACAGAGTTCTTCATAATCTCACTAAAAGCGTTGTTAACCGTAGTAGTTATAGATATAATCCCCAGCACAAAGAGCCCGCTACGGACGCGGGCTCTTAACCGTTACTCATTCCCTGTAGCTATCGCATTCTCCTCATAACTAATCCAGTCACTCCAGCTCCCCGCATACAGCCGCACATTCTTGAATCCGGCCTTCTCCAGTGCCAGTATATTCGGGCAGGCAGTCACACCGGAGCCGCAGTAGACGATAATCTCCGCTTCCTTGTCCAGGCCGGCAAAATGCTCCGCAAGCTCCTCCGCGCTTTTGAAGCTGCCGTCAGCGTTCTGCGTGTCTTTCCAGAAAAAGTTCACCGCGCCGGGGACATGGCCTGCCTTCTTGTCCATGGTCTCGTTCATGCCCCGGAAGCGGTCACCAGCGCGGGAGTCGATCAGGATCTCTGTGCTTGTACCCTCACCAGCCCGCGCCTGAACCAGCTTCTCCGATACCAGCCGCACATCATCGACCCCAGCCAGCATCTGCGGCTGAACATTTGGCGTAAACGAACTCGGCACACGAACCGGCTGATGATCCGTCACCGGATATTTCTCTGCCTTCCACTGGCTGAAGCCGCCTTCCAGGATGAACACCTGCTCATGTCCCAGGTAGCGCAGCAGCCACCAGAGCCGGGCGGCGTTCATGCCGCTCTCATCGTCATAGGCGACAACGCGGGTACTATTGCTAATGCCGAGCTTCGAGAAGCGTGCCGCGAATACCTCAGGATCAGGCAGCGGATGGCGTCCGCCGTGTTCGGCTTCCGGTGCGGACAGGTCTAATTTCAGATCAAGATAGACCGCGCCCGGAATATGCCCGGCTTCGTACAGCGCTCTGCCCTCACCGGGGTCATTCAGGTTGAACCGGCAGTCTACGATTGTCTGCTCCGGTTCATAGAGTCTGGCGAGCAGCCAGCGTTTGGTAACGGTAGAGTCCATGGATACCATCCTTTGCTATTGTGATATGGAGTCTATTATAGCGGATAATGGCCTCGCCGTGTAACCGCGCTTCGCGTCGGATTAGTTGACACTGCTCCGATTGGATTCTACAATGGCTGGATACATACCTAATTAGGAAAGGGGCATACGGCTACGGAAGCTTTGGTGAGTCAGGCCTGGCCTGCATGGAGAGGAACGCTGCGCAAACGGAGCGGAGGCTGGAATAATACAACCTATTTCGTAGAGAGCGGGGAACGCCGCGCAGTGCTGCGAATCTATGATACCCATAAGGACAGGAACAAAATAGAGTTCGAGCATGTAGTGCTGCAAAAGCTACAAGCACTTAACCTGCCCTTCAGCACACCGGCTCCAATTCTTACCGCAGCGGGAGAGACAATCGCGCAGCTTGGGGACGGCAGCGGTAAATTCGCCTGCTTGTTTGCCTATATCGATGGCGAATCCCCCTCAGAGGAGGCATCCGCTTACTATGAATCCTTCGGGGAAGCGGCAGGGACACTGTCTGCTGCGCTGGCTGAGATTGAGCCGGGTATACCTGCGGTCTACCGTCCTTATTATGAGCTGCGGACCTCGTATCCGCTGTGTACCCCGGAAGCGCTCCATAATCTTTTACAAGACACACCGGAGCCTCTGCAAGAGCTGCTGCCGCAGCTGCGAACTTTAATTGAAGCATACGATAACGTAGCGGATTCGCTGGAAGACCTGGAGCGTCTGCCGCATCAGCTTGTGCACGGTGATCTGAATGCCTCCAATCTGCTGGTGGATGGAGCGGATACCACCCGGGTGACGGCGCTGCTGGATTTTGAATTCTGTACCCGGGATGTACGGGTGATGGACGCCGCGGTGATCCTGTCAGCATTGCAAGGTCTTAAGGACTCGGAGCGGATCATTCGTGACTTCTGGCGGGGCTATAACCGCAGAGTTACCCTGACTCCCGGGGAGCTGGCGGCGATTCCGGTGCTGATGCTGCTGCGCAAAATCGATGTATTCCTGCACTTCGTCACCCGCTACTGGGAAGGGACCGACGAGGTGAATGTCCTGCAGCAGCAGGTCCGGGAGCTGGCGGCTGAGGTTGCTGCAATGTAGAAGGAGAGACCGCCGTCTCCTCCAGGCTCAATCGGTAATCAGTTGATGACGATATATTTTATTCAAAAGCTCTCTGCCGTAGCGGACGATTCTGGGCGCATCATGCTGGGTTCCCCAGCAGATATCGCCGATGGCCATTTTGATGCAGCAGATTTGAATTTCCGCAGATCTGTGCTGAAGCACCCCGGGTCCATAGCCTTGGAAGAAGGCCTGCGCGGCAGAGGGGTTGTCACTGAAGTATCGGGCGAACAGAATGGAGAAGCTGTCCACATCGATGCCCCACAGCATATTCTCGAAGTCTATCATCCCCGTCATTACACCCCGGTCATCCACCAGCCAATTCCCCGGCGTTGAATCCCAGCTGACAGGCACAGGCAAGGCTCCTGCAAAAACTTGCACATTCTCTAGTGCACAATGTACCAATTCCTGTTCGGAGGCTTGCAGCAAGCCCTTCTCAATACACTGCGCATTCAACTCCCGGATGGATTCCGATATGTACAGCACCGGGTCCTCATAAGGGGTTAGCTCAATTGGATTTCCGTTCATGTCAGGACGCCCGAACCACTTCCCGGTCTGTGAATGGTGCAGAAGGCTTGTCCATTCACCTGCCCTGCGGTAAGCCTCATCAACAGCCACGGGGTCCAGCTCCGCCTCTCTCATAATGGTTCCTTCTATTGAAGTGATCAGAATGGCCTGACAGTCTCCGCTCTCATAAGCGGCAATAAACTCAGGAACATGCGGCTTCAGAACAGGTACCCAGTGCTGGTAGGCGTAGACTTCGGGATGCCATCTTTGCTTGCGGCTGTAGGTTTTTATGTAAAAATATTTCGCATCCCGGTGAGCGCGCAGCTTCCACACCCCGGTCCTCACACTGTTCAGCCGGTAATTGGCGGTCACTTCAAAAGGGCCAATTAAGGACTCAGCCCAGCCGTACAATTCAGACGGATGCATCTCCGGCCGGTTCATTGATTGCTGTTCCTCCTCTGCTGGATACCTCCATGCATTTTTTTACAGTTATATCCTATCACAGACCCTTTCTTATTCCATTGACAAACTTAACAGGGCACCCCCGGCTGGATGCGACCAGAGTGTGCCCTACGGCTATTTCCTGTTCATGTTCTAATCAGATTACCCGATAATCCGGTAGCCGGGAGGAAGGTCGCCGCTGCTGCGGATTCTGCGGATCTGGGCCAGCGTCAGGCGCTGGTTGGAAGAGATAATCGATTCGACATCGTTACCGGAGATATAGTCGTCCAGATCACGGATGCTGTGATTGCCGCGCAGTACGCGGAAGCTGCCTCTGAAGCGGGTTCTGCTGAACAGAACGAGGGTTGCATCGCTGCTGGTGGAGAAGAAGCGGAGACTCTCGATGCCATCCAGAATGTTGTCGGTATCACGGATACCGAGGTTGCCTCTGTAAATTCTGCTTCTTCCCCGGTAGTTTTCTTCGCTGTATACCGTGAGCCGCGGATACGTCTGAGAGATATGCACCTCTTTGTTCATGTATAGTCCTCCTCAAAAGAAAGAATAGCAATGCAGTGAGAGACTGCCGGTTGCAATACTATTCTATGTCTGCGGTGAGAGAGTGGTTTGGTTGAAACCCCTGCAGCAATCGCCTGTTTGCAGACAACCCTCGCGAAAATTTTCACAATTCAGCTTTACAAAGTATATTCCCTAGTGTACTATTTAACTAACACACTGATACAACAACCAATCAGCACAAGGAGGCTGTCATGAATTCAACCACACAACATTCAGATGGGCTGTCCGGCCCGGAGCGGGGCCCCGCTGTACTTGAGATGCAGGCCGTCAGCAAAATCATCAAAGGCAAGGCGATTGTAGATAAGCTCAGCTTCGACATCCGCAGAGGAGAGATCGTCGGGCTGCTGGGTCCGAACGGCGCCGGCAAAACGACCACCATCCGCATGATGACCGGACTGATCCGCATGAGCGGAGGGGATGTCCTGATCCATGGGCACAGCATCAGGAACAATTTCAAACAGGCAATCGCGCATATCGGAGCCATCATCGAGAACCCGGAGTTCTATCCCCATATGACCGGGTATGACAATCTGCTGCAGTATCTGCGGATGAGTGACGGGGCTGATGTATCGCGGATTGACGAGGTAGTGGAGCTGGTCGGACTCCAGGAGGCGATGAACAAGAAGGTGAAATCCTATTCTCTGGGGATGCGCCAGCGTCTGGGGATTGCCCAGGCTCTGCTGCATTCACCCAAGCTGCTCATTCTGGATGAGCCGACCAACGGGCTGGACCCTGCCGGAATACGGGAGATGCGCGATTATATGCGGAAGATTGCCGAGGCCGAAGGCATTGCCATTCTGATCTCCAGCCACATGCTGGCCGAGATTGAACAGATCTGCCACCGAGCGGTGGTCATTCAGAACGGCAAGCTTGTCACCGTTACTCAGATCGCTGAAGCGCCGGAGGCACGAAGCGAAGTATCGCTCGCCATCCGGGTAGACCAGGTAGAAGCTGCGCGAAGAGTCGCCGGGGAGCATCAGCAGGTGAAGGTAACCGGTACGGATGAAGCCCATTCCGAGCTGCATGTCCATCTGCCGGATGGAGCAGTGCCTGGACTGGTGGCAGCCTTGAGCGAGGCGAAGGTCGGAGTCTACCGCATCACCGAGAACAGACAAAGCCTGGAAGAAGATTTCCTCAAATGGACAGGGGGCAACCGCATTGCGTAATTTTAACCGGCTTGTACTGAATGAGTGGCTCAAAATAACGAAGAAACGCAGCTACATCGTTCCTTATCTCATGGTGCTGGTGTTTGCGTTAGCGGTGGGCTATATTACGCATACCTTCACGACAGATATGTTCGCCTCAGCGGCAGACTTCACTGCCGAAATGCTGCTTCCTACGGGCGTAGGCCAGATTATGGCGATTCTGGTGATCACCGGCACTGCGGGCATTGTCTCCAGGGAATATAGTCAAGGAACGATCAAGTTTCTGCTGATCCGGGCCCGCAGCCGTACAGCTATCCTGGCGTCCAAGTATGTCACTGTGCTGCTCTATACACTCAGCCTGCTTCTGGCAGCCGGGGCAGCGGTGTTTATCTCAGGGGGGATTTTCTTCGGTCTTAGCGGAGGGAAGGCCGGAATCGCCGGGATTCTCACCTCGCTGCTGTATTGCACCATCTACTGCACGGTGTACGCCACAATTGGCTTCATGCTCGGGATTCTGACCAAATCTACAGGAATAACGATTGGGGCAACGATTTTTGCTACAACCATTGATAAAATGATCATCTCCCGCGAGTTCTACAAGTATGTTCTATTCCCGAACCTTAATCTTGCCGCTTACCGGGATGGCGGTGCGCCTATGCAGGGGATGACCCTGAGCTTCTCGGTTACGCTGTTATGTGTCTACATGGCGGTGTTCCTCTTCGCAGGGTTTGCCGTCTTCAGACGCAGGGATGTTGCTTGATGGTTATCGAATTCGATAACAACCAGCCGATCTACCTCCAGATCATGAATTACATCAAGGGGGAGATTGTTACCGGCAAGCTGAAGCCCGGCGACAAAATCCCCTCTGTCCGGGAGCTGGCCGCTGAATTGCAGATTAATCCGAATACCGTTCAACGAACCTTTCAGGAACTGGAGCGTGAGACCATCGTGGAGACCCGGCGGGGGATGGGCAGATATGTAACCGGAAGCGAGGAGACGATTCTGACGATCAAGCGGGAGATGGCCCGGGATGTGCTGGACCGCTTCATCCGCGGGATGGAGGAGCTGGGCTTCCAGGGGGAAGATATTGTGGCTGCAGTAGCAGAGAATCTTCAGCGGCGGGACCAAGAATAGGGGGATCGACAAGAGTGGATGATTTACTGGAATTACAGGAAGTAAGCAAACGGTTCGGCCACAAGCAGGCGCTAAATCAGATTTCCCTCAAGCTGGGGGCGGGCTCGATCACCGGACTGCTGGGCAACAATGGCAGCGGCAAAAGCACTCTGATGAAGCTGATAGCCGGGCTAGCCTGGCCCGACGCAGGACATATTTCGGTCCTTGGGGTTCCGGTTGGCCGGAGGAGCAAGGAGCTTGTATCCTTCATGCCGGACCGGCCGCTGACTGAATCATGGATGAGTGTAGGGGATGCGCTGAGATTCCAGCAGGATTTCTTCCCGGATTTCGATCAGGCCAAGGCGCTGCGGATGCTGGATTTCATGAAGCTGCGGGTCCAGGATAAGGTTCAGGCATTGTCCAAAGGGATGAACGAACGACTGCAGCTCACCCTTGCGCTGTCCCGCCGGGCCAGGCTCTATATGCTGGATGAGCCGATCGGAGGCGTCGATCCGGTGGCGCGGACCAGAATTCTGAATGCGCTGATGGAATTCTATGAGGAAGACAGCAGCATTCTGATTTCAACCCATCTGGTGACGGATATCGAACGGATCTTTGATGAGGTGATCTTCCTCAAGGAAGGGGAGGTTGTACTGCACCGGCCGGTGGATGAGCTTAGAGCCGAGCGCGGAAAAAGTATGGATGAACTGTTCAGAGAGGTGTATGCTGAATGCTGAAGCTGTTGAAATATGATCTTAGACGCAGAAGGGAACGGATTCTCGTCTTCATCGCCATTGCCGTCCTGATTCAGCCGGCCTTATGGATATCCAACTCCAGGATGGATAAGAACCTTCTGACGCTGAATCTTACAGTGTATACGGTGCTCGCCATGGCGCTGCTTCTGATGGCCGTCCTCGGATACATCCGTAATCTGAGGTCGTACCCGCGGCGGCTGCTGCCGGTGACCGCCCTGCAGACGGTATTGTCGCCGCTCCTGCTGGCTTTGCTGCTGATGATGGTAGTGATTGCTGTGGTTCTGGCCCAATTGGGGCTATACCGTCTGTTTGATCCGCTGGATTTTCTGCCGGACCACCTGTTCACGCTTGGAACTAGAATAGTCCTGCAATTTGTCTGGTCTGCGGGAATTCTGATGATTATGATGATGTTCGCCATAACTGCGGCACTCAGCCTGCGCTCCAAGTGGAGGGTGTGGATCGGGATTGCTATTCTGTTTGTACTGCAGAACGGAGTATCTTTTCTGGAGAAGGTGATGTTTGACATCTACTTTGTGGGGATGGAACGTACGTTCAATCTGGAGTTTTATAATCAGGAAATGCGGCCGGAGAACGGCATCACACTCCGGTATCTGCCCGATAACCCATGGCCGTTGCTGTTCGAATCCGCCTTAGCCTTCCTGCTAATCTATGGTATGGTTGTAATGGTGAAGCGGAGAATTGAATTATAGTATTCTATTGTACACAAGCAAGGCTCCCGGTCAGCCTTGCTTGTGTTTGTGTGCATAATAATGGTGCAATCGTCTTAACTACAGTCCCTGGGCGCTTGTGCCGCTGGTCCAGATCTCCAGCTCGCGCAGCAGCTGTGCCTCCTCGTCCTCCTGCAGATCCAGCCTTACACCATACTGGTACTGCCCGAGGCCGTACATCCAGCCCCAGCGGACACTGCCCACAAATTGCAGCTTCTCCTCCGCCAGCTGGAAATGAATGATCAGCTTCGTGTCCCCTGCGGTGAAGCGGAGATTCAGCGGGGTGCGGACCTTGCAGCCGGAGCGGCTGAGGTCGAGCAGGACACCTTCGGTTAATTTTCCGGCCCCCGGTCCGGAATTGCCGGCAGGAATCTCCAGCCAGCAGTCGATGGGCTGGTTCATCACGTAACGGAACGGTTCTTTTCTGCTGGAATCATCCATCATTTACCTCCGCGATTTTATTTGCTATTATAGCGGAACGGTTATGCTTGGACAATCTCCAAAAGTAGTATTTTTCAAAAATAAGAGAGGTGCAGACGATGTACCAATATAACAATGAAACCTTCCGGCAGCATAATTTCGATTATGCCTCGCTGCAGGACGGTGAGATTAACGGATGTCTGTTTGAGCAATGCTCGTTCAGAGGGGCTTCCATGGAGGAGATGACCTCAAGCGGCTGCCGCTTCGTGGACTGCGATTTCACCGGCGCGCAGCTTAATGCCTCCGTACACAGTAACGGGGCCTTCACTAACTGCCGTTTCACCGGAGCCAATCTGTTCGTGGCTAAATTTGAGCATTGCAAAATGGTCGGCTCGGACTTCGCCAATGCCTATATGGACGGTATTACACTGACCGGAGGGGACTGGGCCTATACGAATCTGCGCCATCTGAATCTCAGCCGGCAGGATCTGCGGGGCATCCGGTTCACGGAGGCAGATATGCTGGGCTGCAATTTGCAGAAGGCGGATCTGCGCGGGGCAGATCTGAGCCGGGTCCAGCTCAGCCAGTGCAAGCTGGCGGGTGCCGATCTGCGCGATGCGAAGCTGGAAGGGGTAGACTTGAAGAGCCTGGATCTGGCAGGGGTGCGTCTGGATGTGGAGCAGGCCGTGCTGCTGGCCAGGTCCATGGGCGCGAAGGTAGGCTAACCGCGTGCTGTTCTGTTCCCTGGGGGCATCCGAAATCGGCGAATTATGCGGGAGCTTATATTATATTTCTGCCGCGCCTTTCCGATAAATAGGTATCGACCCTTGAGGAGAATGTATATGTCATTAAGTCTTCGTACTCTACTATCCACTGCATTCGCAGTCATTATCATTCTGTTAACGGCTCTGCTCAGCTATGTGATCGGCAACCGCACCATCTCTACCGCCCAGGTCAGCATCGGAAGCTCTCTGGCGGCTGAAGCCAGACAGATGTCCGAGAAGCTCGATCATTTCATGTGGTCGCGTTCGGGAGAGATTGAGGTATTAAGCAAGCTGAATGCTTTTCAGCAGCCGGCAGCCCCTGAAGAAGCAGGGAGGCTGCTGGACCAGCTGAAGAAGAGCCTGCCAGTGTTCACTTGGGTAGGGTTTCTTGATCATCAGGGGAAGGTTCTGGCTGCTACGGATCATATCCTGCAGGGGAAGAACATCAGCCAGCGGCCGGTATTTCAGGAAGGCCTGAAGGGGACCTTCATCGGCGATGTGCATGATGCGGTGCTGCTCTCCAAGCTGCTGCCGAACCCTACCGGTGAAGCGCTGCAATTCGTGGATGTAAGTGTGCCGGTCAAGGACCAGCAGGGCCGGACCACCGGCGTGCTCGCCGCCCACCTCAGCTGGGAATGGTCGCGCGAGGTTGAAGCCTCCATCTTGGAGCCGCTGAAGGAGCGGCTGGATGGCATAGAGGTATTCGTGGTCAGCAAGAAGGATCATACCATCCTGCTCGGTCCCAAGGCGCTTCTGGGCAGAACCATGACCAGTGAGGCCTTGTCCAAGGCGGGCAGCGGCACAAGCTCATGGATGATCGAGCAGGGCCCCCGCAAGGACGGGTATTTGACAGGCTATGCGTATGGTGACGGCTATCAGAATTATCCGGGCTTGGGCTGGACAGTCATCATCCGTCAGCCGGCGGCCATAGCATTCGCTTCGGTGCATCAGCTTGAACGCTTTATTCTGGTCAGCGGGCTGTTGACAGCCCTGCTCTTCGCGGTCATCGGCTGGCTGCTGGCCGGATGGATTACCCGGCCGCTGCGGAATATTACCCGCACAGCCGATCTGCTGAGCTCAGGGGCCGATGTGGAGATTCCATCCTCCAACCGGTTCAAGGACGTAGCGATTCTGTCCGCTTCCCTGCGCAATCTGGTCAGTAATCTGACCAAGACCGAGACGAAGCTAAGCTATATGTCTGATATGGCGCTGCATGACAAGCTTACGGGCCTGCCTAACCGCGCGGCACTCGACGACTTCCTGGCCCATGCGGTCAGCAAGGCGAAGCAGAAGCGGACAACGCTCAGCTTCTTGTATATGGATCTCGACGGCTTCAAAAAAGTCAATGACACCTACGGCCATGCAGTAGGAGATGCCCTGCTGCAGGAGGTAGCCTTCCGGCTGATGGAGTGCACGCGGGACAATGAAATTGTAGCCCGGCTGGGCGGGGATGAATTCGTGATTATCCTCAATACCTCAGCGGCCAAGCCGATGAAGGAAGCGGAGATTGTGGCTTCACGGATTATCAGCCGTATCAACCAGCCGGTAATGATTAAGGGGGAGGAGCTTCGTGTGGGCTGCAGTGTCGGGGCCGCTGTCTGGACTCCCGATGGCGGCGATACGGTGGAGACGCTGCGGCTGGCGGATGAAGCCTTATATATCTCCAAGCGGAGCGGCAAGAACCGGATAACGTTCGAGGCCGCATCTTAAGGGCAAGTTAAATTATCCATAACTGTTCCATACCAACAACCTTTTGTCTGAGTAAGCGGGGGACCCCCGGCTGCCGGACCAAAGGTTGTTTGTTTATATTTGCTGATAGCATTCAGCGTAACCGCTTGCGCGGCTTAGACCACCATTTGACCCACAGAAAACCTTCGTCATCCCGAAAGAACTTAATGCCAATTAGCTTCAGCGGTGTCCAAAATTCCTTGAAATAGTATGAAGGCATAGTTCGTAAGACCCTCCGTTATAGTTAATTGTTACTAGTTTACGCCAGTGTGGAAGATTTTACAATACATATGCAAGGAATATTGTACTGGATTCTGCAAGTTTCCATATACATCATAGCAGGGATAAGCACAGGCCATTTGACTGGAGGCGCATTTAATATAGTAGGAAAGGAAGTGATGACATGACGGAATCCGAGTTTATTGCGAAAATGATCCCGTATGCCGTAGCGGATATGCAGCGCAGCCGTATCGCAGCCTCCCTGACGATTGCTCAGGCGGCCCTGGAATCCGGCTGGGGCAGCAGCAGCTTAACAGTCAAGGCTAACAATCTGTTCGGAATCAAGGGCGAGGGTCCGGCAGGCAGCCTGCCCTTTCGTACAACGGAATACAGGAACGGGCAGGCGGTTCAGGTCACGGCCAAGTTCCGCGCCTATCATAACTGGGGGGAATCTGTGACGAATCATTCAGACCTGATTACCGGCGGGGTCTCCTGGAATCCAAAGCTGTATACCAAGGCTATCAATGTGGACGGCAAGACGGCTGCCC
The DNA here is from genome assembly GCF_037977055.1 of Paenibacillus sp. FSL K6-1096. Taxonomy (NCBI): domain Bacteria; kingdom Bacillati; phylum Bacillota; class Bacilli; order Caryophanales; family Paenibacillaceae; genus Paenibacillus; species Paenibacillus sp. FSL K6-1096. Next base: position 6,926,516 of record NZ_CP150274.1, read on the forward strand.
GCGAGATTGCCGCTGCAGGGTATGCCACCGACCCGGGCTATGCGTCTAAGCTGATTCAGATTATGGATGCCTATCATTTAGTTCAATATGACCAAGTGAAGGAGGATGAGGAAATGTCGGCTGAGGACAAACAGAAACTTGCGGATTTGGAGAAAGAGCTTCAGACGCTGCGGACGCTGCTGGCAGAGCTGACGGTCAGCAGAGATACGCTGAAGACCGGTGTCCAGGAGCAGGGACAGACTATCAAGGGCGTAGCGGAGCGGCTGGCTGTAATTGAAGGCCGTGCTGTGATGAATGTGCCTGCCTGGGCAGAGCCTGCGGTGCGGGCTGCTGAAGCTGCCGGGCTGCTGGATACGCCTTCCGGCGGCAGTTATGATTTCTACCGCATGTTGACGGTGCTGAACCGTGCGGGCTTACTGGTTACCGGCAAGGGGGTATAATCCTATGGATTACGATGCCCTGAACAATGTGCTTGCTTTTGCCTCCGTACTGGCTGTATTCGTAATGGCACTGGTCCAATTAGTGAAGAACAGCGTGAACCTGCCGCGCAATATTGTGCCTGCGGTGGGGCTGGTGATCGGACTGCTGGTTGGAGCTGTAGCGTATCCTTTTACAGATATGAATCTTATTCTCCGGCTGTGGGCAGGAGGGCTGGCCGGGCTGTCGGCGACAGGGCTGTTCGAGCTGGCATTCAACAAGCGGAGCGGATCAACGAGGGATGATTAAGCAGAAAATAGCAAATATAGTGTATTTGTAATGGTAATAAAATACAATCATTAGTAGAATTCTGTAAATACACTATTAAGAAGAAAGGAGATGCTTAAGATGGGAACTTATGTAGATGGAAGAACCTCGCAGAATGCCAGTATCGCCAACTCTATTGCTATACCGATTCTGGTTATTGACACTCCTCAGCTCTTCGGGCAGATCGGGCTGATAACAGAAGGAGTAGGCTCGAACCCCCGTGTGCTTCTCAAAGGAACCATATCGCTTCAGCTTCCGCTTGCTCTTGTAGGGGTTACCATAACTATTGTCAGAGGGACCGAAGCCACAGACCCGGTGGTGTATTCAGCAACGTCAACTTTCAGTTTAAGCATACTGGCGCCGCAGGTCATCACCTTCTCGGCAGATGATTTCAATCCTCCGATCACTCCGCAGTTAACGTACACAGCCTTCGTCTCGGCTAACCTGCTCGGAACCATCCGTGTCGGTCCGGAGAGCTTTGACGGCATCCTGGTTTCTGACTAACTGCTGGTGGGGACATTCTGTTCCGCTGGAGCCTCCTGGCGGGCAGGATGCCCTTGTACATATGCCCTAAATTTAGTCCGTTTCGCCCAATCGGAGCGGAGATTCTGCTCATATTCTGTTCTGTAGTCATAATCAAGAAGGAGGTAATCTCATGGGTGCAGATTGCGGATACGGTGGTAATGTAGGCGGCGTTAATAACTGTGCGGTTGGTCCCTGGACATCCACAGGCGCGATTCTGGTTCTTTATATCCTGCTCGTTATTATTCTGAGTGCCTGCTTCTACTAATCACCGACTTCAGTCGGCACAGCTCCGGTGACAAGCCGGGGCTGTGCTTTTTGTGTTGAATACCCGTTTATTTTGCACCAAGCTCCGCAAGTGTCTTGTCCATCCGGGCTTGATTCGACTGGACGGCGTCACTGTCTGCGGCATTCTCTTCGGTGAAGACAAGCCTGGTATTCTGGCCGAAGTCCACGGCAAATGCTCTGATCGCCTCAGCATCCGGGTGTTTCTGGATAATGACAGCGGATTTAAACAGGTTCACCAGCATATATTCGCCATCCTCGGGATGAGCCAGATAATTCCCCGCAGTATACTCTTCCACGATCTGGGCTTCAAAATCCTTCAGCTCCTCGGCAGACGGAGTGTAGGACTTGGCCAAGACTTCCACTGCGTCGGCCTTCTGCGCTGACGGTGTATCGGTCTGTGCAATCTGCTTGATGGCCGATTCCCAGCTGGCGGACGCCGGATCAGGGCTGGCTTCGGATGGAGGTACGGGAGTAGGGGCAACTGCGGTCGGCTCTGCTCCTGCTGTTGCGGTTGGAACGGCTTGCTCACCCGGATCACTGCAGCCTGCGGCCAGTCCGATCATGCCTGCGGCGGTAATGGCGATGGCCAGGGATTTCCATTTTGTATACAAGGGCTTGTTCATAAGGGTTCCTCCTGAATATATTTACAGAGACTGTATTATACATTAACCTTGCCGGAGCCGATTGAACATACCTATGAACAATCTGTGAGTCTATAGAACTATGTCATTTGAACTGATATAATTGGGTGCACTACTGGAACGATTAAGCTCCGCGCGGAAGCTCAGGAGCAGGACAAGATCCCGGAGGAGGGATCAGCCAGCGCCTCGCTGAAGGTATCCTCCTTGAAGGCAAGCCAGACCAAATCGCTGACCGTCAAGGTCATAGAAACCCGCGGCCGTTATTCCGGTAACTCGGCCTCCTGGAAGTTTGTGTTCAAGATCGAAAAGGTGAAATGATGTAGAATAATAAATTTGATTCTGATACAATCTAATGTACCAAGTTTGAAGGAGCGGAGCGGATGGATAACGAACTGGTGCAGGTACTGCGGACGGTCATTCGGGAAGAAATGGGACAAGTTAATGAACGGCTGGAAGGTATGGAAGGGCGGCTCGGAGGAGTCGAAGGACGCCTCGGAGGTATGGAAGGGCGCCTCGGAGGTATCGAAGAGCGCCTCGACGGTATGGAAGAGCAGCTCGGAGGTATGGAAGACCGGCTGGATGTTATAGAAACCGAGCAGCGGGAAATCAAGCAGAATCTGAGCCAAATTGCAGATAATCAGCAAACGCTATCAGTAGATATGGAAATGGTTAAACGTGCTGTACTCGAAACGAATGAACGTGTAATTAACATCGAATCCATGTTAGAGAACCAGCATACAATTATTGAACTGCTGTCGGCCCGCTCCATTGAGCAGGAGGCTAAGCTGAAGCGGATTAAATAAAGCATACCGGGTCCGGTGCCTTAAGGCATCGGATTTTTTGCTTTTAACGGTTATTATTGTATAAAAAATCGGAGCCCTATTTCTAGGGCTCCTTTCATGGGAGAGGAGAAACCGGACGAAGAGCTTATGGGGAAACGTAAGCTTACTCCGCGGTTGTCTACGACATTTTGCGATGTCGATAATTACAGGATGAACCGTATGAAGGAATTTTATACATGAAGGCCTGTAAAAAATTGCGGTTTGCGCATTGTGACAAAGTAGGACAATCTTTTTATTTCATGGAATAATTGTGGTACTATAGGCTTGGACTTGTGCCCTGACACGGCAATATATAGAGACATTTATGGTAAAAGCAGGTGGATAATCGGTGAGAGTCATATCGGGAAGTGCAAAAGGCAGGCCGCTCAAAAGTGTACCAGGCAATGGAACACGGCCTACTACCGATAAAGTGAAGGAAGCTTTGTTCAGTATGATCGGTCCTTATTTCGATGGAGGCACGGCGCTGGATTTGTATGCCGGCACCGGCGGCCTGGGGATTGAAGCGCTGAGCAGAGGGATGGAAGCAGCAGTGTTCATCGATATGGAGCAGAAGGCTATCGATACGGTGCGTGCAAATCTGAAAGCGGCGAGACTGGAGGCCCAGGCTGAGGTCTACCGCAACGATGCCGGGAGAGCGCTGGGCGCGCTGGAGAAGCGAGGGAGATCGTTTGACCTGGTGTTTCTGGACCCGCCTTACCGCATGAAGCACGGGGATGAGCTGATGACGGCATTAGCGGCCAAGCAGCTGCTGAAGCCTGAGGCGGTAGTGGTGCTGGAGCATGAATCCGGGTATGCGTATCCGGAGGATATTCCGGGATTCCGCAGAATGAAGCAGTCTGTGTATGGTGAGGTGACGATCTCTATTTATCAGTATGAAGCTGCTCTTCCGGAAGATGCCGCGGGCGGCCAGGAGGTTAATGATGAGTCTGCAGATTAGAAAAGAACGTGTCGCCATCTATCCGGGAACCTTCGATCCGGTAACGCTGGGACATATGGATATTATTCAGCGGGCAGCGAAGCAGTTTGACCGGCTGATCGTGGCTGTGCTGAACAACTTAAGCAAGAACCCGCTGTTCACGGTGGAGGAGCGTACAGGGCTGCTGCGCCAGGCGACAGCGGATATTCCGAACGTTGAGGTGGACAGCTTCCGCGACCTGCTGGTGAATTATGTCCGGCACAAGGATGCCCAGGTCATCGTCCGGGGCATCCGGACGGTTACGGATTTCGAATATGAGCTGCAGAATGCGTCGATTAATCATAATCTGGACCCGGAAGCGGAAACGATATTTATGATGACCAATCCGAAGTATTCCTATCTTAGCTCCAGTGTGGTGAAGGAGATCGCCCATTTCGGCGGAAAAGTCTCTGACTTCGTAACACCTGAAGTGGAACAGGCCATGAAGCTTAAGTTCGACCGGTTGGACGGCCGCTCCAGGTAAACAGCCTGACGGCTGCCGACAATGCCAGCAGCAGCAGAATCAGCAGGCCTTGCAGTCCCAGAAGCTGGGGGATGAAGCTCCATAGACCATGGGCTGAGCTTATATCTTGCTCCACCGTACCGGGAGTGAGGCCCGCGCTTGCCGGAAGCACGGCGGAGCGGAGGTTCATCAGCGGCGTCCACAGGAGCAGCGTCAGCACAAAGGCAAGACCGCTGTGCAGCAGCCGGACAGCGGCGAACGGAAGGAACCGGACCTTTGCTACCTTCATGACGGTCAGCGCCTGAAGCTGGGCACAGATGCCGCTCCAGGCCGCTGCCGCAGAGAGCAGTGCCGGCCCCAGCGGGCTGCTGAGGAAGGCTCCGTCAGCACCCGCTGCAGATGTGATAGCACGGGCGCCGAGATGAATCTCCAGCAGGCCCGCTGCCAGAAGCGGCGGCAGCTGCGGAAGCAGCCTGGCTGCGATGTTAATGACTACGGCGAACATGATCATATAGCCGCCGACGATCATCAGGTTCTGCACGGCGGCGGATACCGATTCGCCGAGCACCTTGCCGAAGCCCCGTCCGTCTCTTGCGCGGGCTTCTGCTGCTGCCTGCCGGATTCGGCCGGGCAAGGAGGCCTTGGGACTGGCCGGACTGGCGGTAACAGGGGCCGGGCCGGCCTTCCGCAAGCCATAGCCCTCCAGACGGGAAGCGATGCCGCCTGCCGCAAGGCCAGACAGCCAGTGCAGGCCAAGCAGGACATACCCGGCGGCCGGACTGTGCAGGAAGGCGGTTCCGAACACAATCAGGAGGGTCACCGGACTGGCGTAATGGACGAGGGAAGCCAGCCTTCCCGCCTCCTTGTCCGTAAGATCCCCCTGGCGGTGTAACTGCATAACGCCCTCTGCCCCGGCCGGGAAGCCTGCGGTAAGGCCGAGCACCAGGGTCCAGCCGCCCGCCCCGGGAAGCCGGAACAGCCGCTTCATCAGCGGCTCCAGCAGCACGCCGATGCCATGCACGAAGCCTGAGGCGGTCAGCATCTCCGACAGGATCAGGAAGGGCAGCAGCGCCGGGAAGACGATGGTCCACCAGAGCTTCAGCCCTGCAAGGGAGGCCTTGAACGAGGACTCCGGGGCAAGGACAATGGCGGCGGCGAGCAGGACGGCCGCTGCACCTGCCGCAAAGGGGGCCGTCCCTCTGAGCAGACGGCGTATTCTGAAGTTTATCATTAGAAGCGTCACCTCTTCATAGCTTAGGACATGGGCATAGCTTGTTAACAATCTATGCGGAGGAGACAACCATCATGCCACGGCCGGGGGCTTCCCTCCGGCCGTGGCATCATATTCCATTGCCGGGGCCGCAGGCCGCGGGAAAGAAGGGGAACAGACTTGAGGCAGCAGAAACGCCGGGTGGGCATCCGTGCTACAGCCTATTTATTTTCATTCGTGGTCATTCTCTATGTTGTAGTCTTCATGAATACGCCTTATATTGTCTATCAGCCGGGCAGCGCCTCGGAGGTAGCCCCGATGATCAAGGTGGAGAATGCGGACCCGCAGGAGCAGGGCACCTTCATGATGACCACAGTCTCGGCCAGTTACGCCAATGTGGCTCTACTGATCGCTTCCCTGTTCAACTCCAATTCGGAGGTTGTGCTGAAAGAGACCCGCCTGCAGGATAAGACTGAGCAGGAGTACGCGGCAGAGCAGGTCTTCTATATGAACAGCTCGCAGTCTTATGCCGTTCAGGCCGCTTATCATGCTGCCGGTATCCCGTATGAGGATATTGTGGATTATCTGTATGTGTTCTCTGTGCCGGAGGCGGCCAGCCAGGGCCAGTTCAAGCCGGGGGACAAAATCATCAGTGTGGAAGGCCAGCAGGCCGCCGACCCTGAAGGCCTGTCCAAGCTATTGTCCGTCCATGCGATCGGCGACACTGTGAGTGTAGTGCTGGAGCGCGGCGGCAAGCAAATGAAGGAGCAGGTGAAGCTGGTAGGGGTCAAGAACCCGGAGACCGCGGCGCTGCGGCCGGGCTTCGGTGTTGCCATCGGTGCGGTGCAGAAGGTGGAGCCTAAGGAAGCGGGCAAGGGTGTCAGCTTCGTGGATACGAAGGTGGGCGGCCCGTCTGCCGGGCTGATGTTCACTATGGAAATATATAACCGGCTCACTCCTGGCGACCTGACCCGGGGCCACCGGGTAGCGGGAACAGGTACAATCGATGCAGAGGGCAAAGTGGGAGCGATCGGCGGGGTGAAGCACAAGATTGTGGCCGCAGACCGCAAGGGCGCGGAAATCTTCTTCGTGCCGAAGGACAACTATAAGGAGGCCAAGGCCAAGGCAGACCAGATCGGTACTAAGATGAAGCTGGTCTCTGTGTCCACCCTGTCGGATGCCTTGAAATACATGGAGGAGCTGCCGGAGATCAAATCCTGACCGGCGGCTCCAGATAATCGCTGTAGAGATCGCTGCGCAGCGGGTTCTTATAGGCTCCGGCGAACACAGCAGCAGCCTGGAGGTCCCGCTCCAGCATAGGATGGTCGAAGCGGGCCGGGCTGGTTACCACCGGGAGCGTTGCCCGCTGCTTCATAGCTTTCAGCAGCTCCCGGCCGCTCTTGCGGAAGCCAAGGATGCGGATGTAGCCCGGCCCCCGGGAGAGTGCAAGCGGGGACAGCTCTGCCTTGCTGTGATTCAGCAGGGTATGAAGCAGCAGGCGCTGGAGCCGGGTAAGGGTGTACCGCTTGCTCTTCAGCTCCTGGAGCAGTCCGCTGACGGTGAACTGTTCGAGCCGGGGCAGGATGCGGAGCAGGCGGTTCTCCAGCCCTTCGTTCATGTCCTGCACCGCATTCAGCTCCGCAGCGGTGCGGGTGGATAGCACATGGCGCAGCGGGATGCGGAAGTCCTCCAGGCCGACCGGGCCGCGGCCTGCGGCGATCTCCCGCTCCAATATGGAGCGGCTGTACTCCGGCATGTACGCCGCCGGAGAACCGCCCTCGTGCAGCAGCCTGCGGATGGCTGTGGCACTGGCAATGCCAGACCCGCCGGTTAGCGGGTCGTGGAAGCCCGCGCCGGTGCGCGGCACGGTCAAGGGCGTGATCGCGCTGCCCAGCCGGCGCAGCGCGATCAGGTAGTGCAGGCCGAGGCTGTTGTTGGGCTGGCGCAATATATGTAGGACATCATCCGGTTTCTCCTCTCCCATGAAAGAGGCCTCCCAGACCGCCGCCGCCGCTGCGCTAAAGGCAGCGGGGAATCCCGCGCCCTGCGACAGGCGAACGCGGATCTCCTCCTTAAGCGCACTGCTCTCCTCGGCCAGGAACCCGGCCAGGGGCAGCAGCGCGCCCAAAGTGCCGGCTTCGGAGCCGAAGCACAGCAGGTCCGCAACCCCGGTTGCTTCCAGCAGGGAGACCGCTCCGAAGGCGAACCATTCCGCCGGCTGGACCGCATACGCCACAGGCAGCTCAATCACCAGATCGGCGCCCATATGCAGCGCCATCTCGGTGCGGGCGCGCTTGCTCACCGCAGCCGGCTCGCCGCGCTGGGTGAACGGGCCGCTCATGATAACGATGGCGCGGTCCGCGCCCGATATTCTTTTGGCCTCATTGAAGTGATGGACATGCCCGTTATGTAAAGGGTTATATTCGGCTATAATACCTACAGTTCTCACAGTTGCTTCACGCCCCGATCCGGGTTTTCTGTTGAAATATAAGAATTTATATGTTGCACACGATAACTTATCCTTATATTTCTCGCTGAAACGATACCGTCCTTAAAAAGGCCGGCAAAGCCGTTTCTGCTTGTATAACATAGGTATATCATAAATTGTCCCGGCCTCTGAAACAATATCAAGGGAAATTGGTTGACAAACTCAGGGAATAATAGGTATAATAAATTTTGTTTGTTTGGAGTGATGAAGATGAACATTCACTTTCGCAAATTAGCGAATGCCGACGAACCTGCCGTGCTCCATGAAGTTGTGGATGTACGCGAGTTTGTCAAAGGACGCAAGGATATTCTTGCTGTAGCCCCACTCTCAGTAGACCTTAAAGCGCTGCCCGCGGGAACCGATAGTGTGAACGTGGTGGGAACATTGAAGGGCGAAGTGGACATGTTATGTTCACGTTGTCTGAGTGAGGTCAGCAGCAAGCTGAACATTCCTTTCGTTGAGACTTTCAAGTGGCTGAAACAGCCCATTCTTCCAGAGGACGAAGATGAGGAGATCATCTACATCCAGGATGAGATGGTAGATCTGATCCCGTTCGTGGAAGAAACTTTCGTACTGCACTTGCCGGATTCGGTATTGTGCAAGGCAGACTGTCTTGGTCTTTGTCAGAAATGCGGACAGAACTTGAACGAAGGCACCTGCAGTTGCGACAACACAGTGATCGATCCAAGACTCGCTGGGTTGAAAGGATTCTTTACCAAGCAAGATAACTAAGAACAAATCCCAAGTTCATTGGGTCACAACACAATCAGGGGGTGTAACACAATGGCAGTACCACAACGCAGAACGTCCAAGACTCGCCGTGACAAGCGTCGTACTCACTTCAAACTGGTGGTTCCAGGTATGGTGAAATGCGAACAATGCGGCGAACTGAAGCTTGCTCACCATGTATGCAAAGTTTGCGGAACATACAAGGCAAGAGAAATCATCAAACAATAGTTTGCACAAGAAGAGTAGCACTTCATCTGCGGGTGAGGTGCTATTTTTATGGGAAAAATAGAGCCGGACGGCATGCAGGAAGGCCTTGCGGGGCGCGGGTTTGCAGTGCTTTTCAAGGCAAAGCTTTATTTTTGCAGCGTCATGCTTTATACTACATATTAGTACCTGGTTCTAATTGTTAATGAATGACAGAGCTTAAGGCTCTGGCGGCCACTCTTGCGGGCCGGATGCTACACATCAGGCCTGTGACGGGAGGTGAACCGCTATGGAGCGGATGTCCAAGAAAGAACGCCAGCAGAAGCTGCTGTCTATAATTGAAGGGAACCCTTTTGTAACCGACCGGGAGTTAACCCGCCAGCTGAAGGTAAGCATTCAGACGATCCGGCTGGACCGGATGGAGCTGGGAATACCGGAGCTGCGCGAACGCATGAAGCAGATGGCAGAGCATTCCTACGATCAGGTGCGTTCGCTGCCTGCTGATGAGGTGGTCGGTGACATTGTCGATCTGCAGCTCGACCGGAGCGGCATCTCGATCTTCGAGATCCGCGGGGAGCATGTCTTCTCCCGGAACGGGATCGCCCGGGGGCATTACGTCTTCGGCCAGGCGAATTCGCTCGCGGTTGCTGTAATTAACGACGAGATTGCCTTAACAGCTTCGGCGGAGGTCCGGTTTGTACGCATGGTCAGGCTGGGGGAGAAGTGTATTGCCAAGGCGCAGGTGCGCTCCCAGGCAGGCAGGGCCGGCAAAGCTGAAGTGGACGTGTTTACATATGTCGGGGAAGAACTGGTATTTCAAGGCCATTTTATAGTGTATCGTTCAGCGGTTGAAGAGTACAGCGAAGGGGGAAACCGGAGTGCGGATCGCCATTGATGCTATGGGCGGGGACAATGCTCCAGAATGTAATGTGGAAGGTGCGCTGGCAGCGGCTGCGGAATGGAGTGATCTCCAGATCATACTGGTCGGCGATGAAGCCAGACTGGAGCCGCTGCTGAAGAGCAGGCCATCCAATGTGACAGTACGCCATGCGGGGGATGTAATCGGTGCGGAGGATGAGCCGGTGAAGGCCGTCCGCCGCAAGAAGGATTCATCTATGGTCGTAGCCGGACGGATGGTCCGCGAGGGTGAGGCGGATGCCATGATCTCCTCGGGCAACACCGGAGCGCTGATGACCACCGGGCTGCTCGTAGTGGGGCGGATGGAAGGGATAGAACGGCCGGCGCTGGCTCCGATGATTCCTACGCTGGATGAGGTCGGTGTCCTCGCTCTGGACTTAGGGGCCAACATGGATGCCAAGCCGCAGCATCTGGCCCAGTACGCCCTGATCGGCAGCGTCTACCGGAACAAAGTTCACGGCATAGCGAAGCCCCGCGTGGGGCTGCTGAATGTGGGCACCGAGCCGGGCAAGGGAAATGAACTGACCAAGGAGGCGTATCCTCTGCTGGAGAGTCTGCCGGGGATTCATTTTGTCGGTAATGTGGAGGCGCGGGATGTTCTCACCGGAGCATGTGATGTGCTGGTCTGTGACGGCTTCGCCGGCAATATACTGCTCAAGTCCCTGGAGGGAACGGCCGGTGCCATGTTCTCGCTGCTGAAGGAGCAGTTCAGCAAGTCGCTCAAGACGAAGCTCGGCGCAGCGATCCTGATGCCGGAGCTGAGAAGCCTCAAGGGTAAGATGGATTATAAGGAGCATGGCGGAGCCCCGCTGCTGGGGCTTTCCGGCCTGGTCGTGAAGGGGCATGGCTCCTCGGACGGCAATGCGGTGAAGAATGCGGTAAGACAGGCCCGGCTTGCGCTGCAGGCCGATCTGGTATCCAGTATATCTAAGGAAATTAGCGGGAAGTGAGTGACAACATGAAACAATTACGTCCGGTAGGCATCATCGGGACAGGGAAATATGTACCTGAGCGAATATTGACCAACAGCGATCTTGAGAAAATGGTCGAAACCAACGATGAATGGATCGTCAGCCGAACAGGCATCAAGGAACGGCATATCGCCGCTCCCGGCCAGGCAACCTCGGATCTGGCATATGAAGCAGCGCTGAAGGCGCTGGAATCTGCGGGGATGAAGGCGGAAGAGCTGGATCTCATTATTGTAGCTACGGTTACGCCGGACAGTGCGTTTCCGTCCACAGCCTGCATTCTGCAGGATAAGCTGGGAGCCAAAGGAGCGGCCGCATTCGATCTGTCGGCAGCCTGCTCCGGCTTCGTCTACAGTCTGGCCACAGCTACCGGCTTTATCCAGAATGGCATGTACAACAATGCGCTGGTTATCGGTGCCGACACCTTGTCGAGCATCACGGATTATACAGACCGCAATACCTGCGTGCTGTTCGGAGACGGCGCCGGCGCTGTAATCGTGGGCGAGGTTCCGGAAGGGCGCGGCTTCCAGTCCTTCGACCTGGGGGCAGAGGGCTCAGGCGGCAGTCTGCTTCATCTCGAAGCAGGCGGCTCACGCCTGCCGGCTTCGCATCAGACCGTTGATGACAAGAAGCATTTCATCTATATGAACGGCCGTGAGGTCTTCAAGTTCGCGGTGCGTGTGATGGGCTCGGCTACGGAACGCGTGCTGACCAAGGCGGGAATAACCAAGGAGAGCATTGACCTGTTCGTACCGCATCAGGCGAACATCCGGATTATCCAATCCGCCATGCAGCGCCTGGAGCTGCCGCCGGAGAAATGTGTCATTAATGTTGATAAATATGCCAACACCTCTGCAGCGTCCATTCCGCTTGCCCTGGTTGAAGCGGCGGAGCAAGGCCGCATGAAGGAAGGCGACACCGTGCTGATGGTCGGCTTCGGCGGCGGATTAACCTGGGGCGCTTCGGTGCTGATCTGGTAGTAGACGGGAAGGAGCAGAATACCTTATGACGAAAATCGCATTTGTCTTTCCCGGCCAGGGTGCACAGGCAGTCGGTATGGGTAAGGATGTATATGAAGCATTGCCCGAGAGCCGGGCGGTCTTTGACAAGGCTGATGAAGTGCTCGGCTTTCCGCTGAGCAGGCTCGTATTTGAAGGGCCTGACAGCGAGCTTAAGCAGACGGTGAACACCCAGCCGGCACTCGTCACAGCCAGTACGGCCTATCTGGAGGCGCTGCGGAGCAGCGGGATTACACCCGATTATGTGGCGGGCCACAGCCTTGGCGAATACAGTGCGCTGGTAGCTGCCGGTGTCCTTGCTTACGAAGATGCGGTCAGACTGGTGCGCCTGCGCGGCCAGTTCATGGAAGAGGCTGTGCCCGGAGGACAGGGCGCTATGGCCGCTGTGCTTGGCGCTGACCGCGCTGCACTGGCGGAACTGTGCCGCAGCATTTCAGCGGCGGGCCATTCTGTAGAGCTGGCGAACGTGAACTGTCCGGGCCAGATTGTGGTCTCCGGTACAGCGGCGGGTGTCGCTGAAGCTGCTGAGCGTGTGAAGGAGGCCGGAGGCAAACGGGCTATTCCGCTGGAGGTCAGCGGCCCGTTCCACTCCTCTCTAATGAAGGGAGCCGCCGAGCGTCTGGCTGCCGAGCTGGAGAAGGTGCAGTTTAATGCTCCACAGGTGCCGGTTATCGCCAATGTTACAGCTGCTCCGGTTACCGATCCGGATGCCATCCGCAGTCTGCTGGTTGAGCAGGTATACTCGCCTGTACTCTGGCAGGACAGCGTGGAGCGGCTGATTGCAGAAGGCGTGGATACTTTTGTCGAGATCGGCTCCGGCAGTGTGCTGTCCGGGCTGATCCGCAAGATTGACCGCAATGTCAAGGTTGTAAATATCAACAGCCTGGAGAGCGCCAGAGCGGGATTATAAGCGTACTCGAAGGCTTGGCGGATTGAGTATTGAAGGGGGACAACTGAACATGTTTGCAGCACTCAAAGGTCAGACAGCCCTGGTTACCGGAGGTTCCCGGGGGATCGGCCGCAGCATTGCCCTGGCACTCGCTGCCCATGGCGTGAAGGTGGCGGTCAACTATTCGGGCAGCGTTCAGGCGGCCGAAGAGACCGTAGCCCGGATACACGAGCTGGGCTCGGAAGGAATCGCCCTCCAAGGGAATGTCGGCAGCAGCGCGGATGCTGAGCGCCTCGTTAAGTCCGTTACAGACGCCTGGGGCAGAATTGATATCCTGGTGAATAATGCCGGCATTACCCGGGACAACCTGATTATGCGGATGAAAGAGGAAGAATTCGACCAGGTGATTGAGACGAACCTGAAGGGGGTCTTCAACTGCCTGAAGGCAGTGACCCGCCCGATGATGAAGCAGCGCTACGGCCGGATTATTAACATCTCCTCTGTCGTAGGCGTGACCGGGAATCCCGGGCAGGTGAACTATACCGCCGCCAAGGCAGGCGTTATCGGGATGACGAAGTCGGCGGCACGCGAGCTGTCGGCGCGGGGGATTACCGTGAACTGTATCGCTCCCGGCTTCATTGATACCGATATGACCCGTGAGCTGTCCGATGAGGTCCGCAGCGAGCTGCTCAAGGGGATTCCCCTGGCGAAGCTCGGGCGGGCGGAGGACATTGCGAATGCGGCGGTATTCCTGGCCTCGGAAGGGGCAGCCTACATGACAGGCCAGACGCTTCACGTGGACGGCGGCATGTACATGTAGGTCTCCGCCAGCGTCAGATTCGTACGGGGGAATGAGCAAAAAGGCTGCCGGAAAGCGTTTTTAGTGCTCTATGGTATTTTGACTTCATATCTCGTATAATACCAAAAGAGGAGGTGAACCGGAATGTCCGATGTATTGGAGCGTGTAAAACGCATTGTCATCGACCGCTTAGGTGCCGATGAAGCTGAGGTAACATTAGAAGCGTCTTTCAAAGATGATTTAGGTGCTGATTCTCTTGATGTTGTAGAATTGGTTATGGAATTGGAAGATGAATTCGATATGGAAATCTCTGATGAAGATGCAGAGAGAATTACGACCGTGGGTGAAGTTGTGAAGTACATACAATCTCATACCTAGAGTCATATGATTGAGGGTCCCGTTCCTGCCAGGGCGGGACTTCTCCTCATTTTAAGCATCTTTTATGAAGAAAATTACAGAACCGCAGACGATAATGGTACTGCGGCGATTGCAGTATATAGACTTCGGGCGTGGATACCTTTACAAGCCGTAGAAGTACACAGCCTACAGATGGGGTGATTGTGTTTGAAGCATAGAGTAGTTGTGACAGGCATGGGAGTAATAACATCACTGGGGAATGATCTTGAGACGTTCTGGGACAGCCTGATGAGCGGCAAGTCGGGAGTCTCCCTGGTCGATAGTTTTGATGTCAGCGAGTATCCGACCCGGATCGCTTCTTCAGTTAAGGATTTCGACCCGGAGGCCCGGTTCGGACGCAAGGAAGCGCGCAAGATGGACCGTTTCGTCCAATTTGCGGTGGCTGCCGGCGAGGATGCACTGAAGGACAGCGGCCTGACCATTGGTGAGGATATCGATGCAGAGCGGATCGGCGTGTCGGTCGGCTCGGGAATCGGCGGCCTGGGGACTTGGGAAGACAACCACAACCTCCTGCTTGAAAAGGGTCCGAAGCGCGTCAGCCCGTTCTTCATTCCGATGATGATCGCGAATATGGGCTCCGGCCAGCTGTCGATTAATCTCGGTGCCAAAGGGCCGAATACGACGACGGTAACCGCTTGTGCCACAGGCAGCCACTCCATCGGGGAATCCTTCCGTCTGATTCAGCGCGGCGATGCCGATGCGATGATCTGCGGCGGTGCCGAAGCAACAATCCGTCCTACAGGGATGGCCGGTTTCTGCGCCATGAGAGCGATGTCCACCCGCAATGACGAACCGGAGAAGGCCAGCCGGCCGTTCGACATTGACCGTGACGGTTTCGTGATGGGCGAAGGGGCAGGGATTCTTATTCTTGAATCACTGGAGCACGCCGAGAAGCGGGGCGCCAAAATCTATGCTGAAGTGATCGGATACGGCCTGAGTGCCGATGCCCATCATATGACAGAGCCTGATCCGGACGGTGCGGCACGCTGCATGAAGATGGCGATCCGTGATGCCGGTATTGCCCCTGAGGATATCGACTACATTAATGCACATGGTACTTCTACTCCGGTTGGGGACAAGTCAGAGACGGCAGCGGTGAAGAAAGCCCTGGGCGAGCATGCCTACAAGGTAGCTGTCAGCTCCACCAAATCAATGACCGGGCACCTGCTTGGCGCTGCCGGCGGGGTGGAAGCGATCATCTGCGGACTTTCGCTGCAGAAGGGCATGATTGCACCTACGATCAATTTGGACAACCCTGATCCGGAATGCGATCTGGACTATGTTCCGAACGTGCCGCGCAAGGCTGATCTGAACATCGCTATGTCGAATTCCTTCGGCTTCGGAGGACATAACGCAACCGTAATTCTCCAAAAATACACTAAGTAAGGGGAGACAGTGCAGTGAAAGGAGACCTGAAGCAGTTACAAAGCCAACTTCAAATCCAATTTCACGATCCTGTACTTCTGAAGCAGGCCTTTACCCATGCCTCGTATGTGAATGAACACCGGTTCAGTCAGCATCAGGACAATGAACGCCTGGAGTTCCTGGGTGATGCGGTGCTGGAGCTTACGGTGTCCGAGTATTTGTACAATCTGCTCCCGGACAGGCCGGAAGGGGAATTGACCAAGCTGCGGGCTGCGATTGTGTGCGAGCCGTCGCTGGTCCGTTTTGCCGAGACGCTTGGCTTCGGCCGGTTTGTACTGCTGGGCAAAGGGGAAGAGCTGACGGGCGGGCGCACCCGCCCGGCCCTCCTGGCCGACGTATTCGAAGCCTTTGTGGGGGCACTTTATCTGGATCAGGGTCTGGAGACAGCCCGCAGATTCCTGGATAATCATGTATTCCCGCTGGTGGAGACCGAGGGGAAGCTGCAAATGCAGATGAGCGATTTCAAAACAGAGCTGCAGGAGCTGATCCAGCATCATGGTATGGGTACGCTGGAATACCGGATTATTGAAGAACGCGGGCCCGCACATGAGCGTGAATTCGTCTCGGAAGTATACATGGGCAGCCGTTCCCTTGGCCGCGGCAGCGGCCGCTCCAAGAAGGAAGCGGAGCAGCAGGCCGCAGCTGCGGCGCTGATGCTTCTGAAGGAAGACGGTGCCTGAAGATCCACTGGATCGGTTAAGCGGAGTAGAGCAGCAATGGTCTGAATACCGGCGTGCAGGCGGAGGTCAGACCTTTGCTGCTCTTTTTCGGAAATCAGGTGCAGCACTTTGTGGGGTTGTTTTGGCAATGAAACACTATGGTATAATGGGTCAGAGGTGATTGGCGAGTTATGTTTCTGAAACGGATTGAATTAGCGGGCTTCAAATCATTTGCCGACAAGACGGAAATGGAGTTTGTGCGCGGTATTACCGCCGTGGTCGGCCCGAACGGAAGCGGCAAAAGCAATATCTCCGACGGCATCCGCTGGGTGCTGGGGGAGCAGAGTGCCAAATCACTGCGCGGCGGCAAGATGGAGGATATTATTTTTGCCGGAAGCGATGCCCGTAAGGCGGTTAATTACGGCGAGGTCTCGCTGACGCTGGACAATGAGGATCATGTGCTGCCGCTGGATTTCAGCGAGGTGACTGTGACCCGGCGTGTCCACCGCAGCGGAGACAGTGAATATCTGATTAACAAGCAGGCCTGCCGGCTGAAGGATATTACCGAGCTGTTCATGGATACCGGTATCGGCCGTGAAGCTTATTCCATTATCGGACAAGGCCGGATTGAAGAAATCCTCAGCACCCGTTCTGAAGACCGGCGGGGGATCTTCGAAGAGGCTTCAGGCATTGTTAAATATAAGTCACGCAAAAAGGACGCCGGCCGCAAGCTCGACGAAACCGAGCAGAATCTGCTGCGGATTCACGATCTGATCAGCGAGCTTGAGGATCAGGTGGGTCCGCTGAAGGACCAGTCCGAGAAGGCTATACGTTATAAAGAGCTGCGCGGGCAGTTGAAGCATCTGGAGATTTCGGTCTATGTGCATCAGATTGAAGGCATACATACGGCCTGGCAGGAGGGCAGCGACCGGCTGGAGCAGCTTAAGAATGAACAGCTGGAGCTGTCCACTGTCGTCTCCGCCCATGATGCCAAGCTGGAGAGCGGCCGGGCCGAGCTGCGCCGTCTGGAGCAGGAAGTCGAGCGGCTGCAGGAGCAGTTGCTGCGCTTCAGCGAGGCGAACGAGAAGAGCGAAGGCTACGGCGAGCTGCTGAAGGAACGCCGCAGGAATCTGGAGAAGAACCGTGAGCAGCTTCTGCAGACACTGGGTTCTGTAGGCGAGCGTTCCGAAGGAAGGCAGCGTGAGCTGGCAGAGCTGGAGCATAAGCTGCTGCAGTCCAGACAAGCGCTGGCGGAGCTGCGCGCGCAGATTGAAGAAGAGGAATCGAAGCTGCAAGGGGTAGCCGGAGGCATCAGCCAGAGCAAGGAAGAACAGCTGAAGAGCTCCCTGCTGGAGCTGATGAACCTGATGGCCCAGGCACGCAACGAGATCCGCTATGCGGATCAGCAGAAGGAGAGCCTGGAGCGGCGGATGAGCCGCAGCCAGGAGGAGAGCGGCAAATGGACCGCCCGGCTGGCGGAGCTGACCTCGGCACAGAGCGGGCTGAAGGACAAGATTGCCGCGCTCGGCAAAGAGATCGGCCTCCTGCGCGGAGCGTACATTACCGAGAGCGAGCAGACCAGCAAGCGCCAGAAGCTGCTGGAGGAGACGCAGGCCGGGCTGCGCAAATGGGAGCAGAAGCGCGAAGCGCAGGTCTCCCGGCATGAGACGATGAAGGAAATGCAGGATGATTTCGACGGCTTCATGCTCGGGGTCAAAGAGGTACTGAAGGGTGCGCGCAAAGGACAGCTGAGCGGTGTGCACGGTGCAGTGGCGGAGCTGATCTCCGTTCCCGAGAAGCTGGAAATGGCGGTTGAGACTGCGATGGGAGCTTCCTTGCAGCATGTAGTCATGGAGAATGAGGCGGTTTCGCGGCAGGCGATTGCTTTTCTGAAGCAGCGCCAGCTGGGCCGGGCCACCTTCCTGCCGCTGGATGTTATCCGTCCCCGCCAGATTACCGGCACCGACCGCAGACTGGTGGAGGATGCGGAGGGCTTTGTCGGAATCGGGTCTGAATTGGTTGGCTATGATGATAAATATGCAAGTATTATCGGCAGCCTGCTGGGCAATGTGGTTATTGCGGAGCGTCTGGAGCAGGCGAACAAGATTGCGGCAAGATGCCAATACCGCTACAGAGTCGTTACCCTTGAGGGTGACGTTGTTAATGCCGGCGGCTCCATGACGGGCGGCAGCCAGCACAAGAAGAACAACAGCCTGCTCAGCCGCAAGCGGCAGCTGGATCAGCTGTCCGGCGAGATCGCGGAGAGCGATGAGCAGATCGCCAAGCTGAAGCAGGGAATCAGCCGTCTGCGGGCGGAGCAGGACAAGGCAGCGCAGAAGCTGGAAGAGCTGCGGCATGACGGGGACGAGAAGCGCCTCGAAGAGCAGCGGGTGTCCGGTGATCTGAAGCAGCTGGAGCAGGAGCTGCGCCATGTGCAGGAGCAGGTTGAGGGTGCAGGCGCAGAGCGCAGCGGCTTCGAGAATGAGCTGCGCGCACAGGAGGAGAGCCGCAAGCAGGCAGAGGCGGAGCTGGTCCGGCTGGAGAAGGAAGAGGCCGAGGCCCATGCGGCCATCCGCAGCGCCGAATCGGACCGCAAGGCCAGCGAGACGGCTAAGGAAGAGCTGCAGGGCAAGCTGACCGGCATGAAGGTTGCGGAAGGCAAGCTTGACCAGGAGATCTTCTCCCTGGAGGAGCAGCTGAAGCGTATGCGGCAGGATGCCGGCTCCCAGGAGAAGGAGCTGCGCCAGAGCCGCAGCCTGCTGATGACCATCGAGCAGGATCTCGAAGAGAATGGCCGCGAGGCGGTCAAGCAGAAGGAGGAGCTTAACAGCCTGCGGCTGAATAAGGAAGAGACCTCTGCCAAGCTAGATCTGGCCCGCGCGGACCGCGCCGCGATCTCGCGCAAGCTGGAGCTGGCCGAAGGGGAAACGAAGGACCAGCGGCAGGCGCTCCGGGCGGTGGAGGACAAGCTCCGCTCCACCGAAGTCGCCGTCGGGCGGCTGGATGTGGAGCTGGACAACATCCTGCGCAAGCTGAGCGATGATTACGAGCTGAGCTATGAGCTGGCGAAACAGCGGTATCCGGTGCCGGAGGATGTGCCGGCGGCGCAGCTTGAGGTGCAGCGCCTGAAGCGCAGCATCTCCGGGCTGGGCGAGGTCAACCTGGGCGCGATTGAGGAATATCAGCGGGTGCATGAACGCTATACCTTCCTCAGCGGACAGAAGGATGATCTGGTTGAAGCGAAGACCACGCTCTACCATGTCATCCGCGAGATGGAGGAGGAGATGTCGAAGCGCTTCAAGACAACCTTCGATGCCATCCGCCGCGAGTTCGGCACGGTATTCACCAAGCTGTTCGGCGGCGGCCGGGCAGATCTTCAGCTCCTGGACCCTGATCATATGCTTGATACCGGGATCGACATCGTGGCCCAGCCGCCGGGCAAAAAGCTGCAGAACCTGCAGCTGCTCTCCGGCGGCGAACGCGCCCTGACCGCAATGGCGCTGCTGTTCGCCATTCTGCAGGTGAAGCCGGTGCCGTTCTGTGTGCTGGATGAGGTGGAGGCAGCGCTCGATGAAGCCAATGTGGTGCGCTTTGCCCAATATCTGCGGGAATTCTCGGGGCAGACCCAGTTCATTGTAGTTACACACCGCAAAGGAACGATGGAGGAGGCCGATGTTCTCTATGGTGTAACCATGGAGGAGGGCGGTGTATCCAAGCTCGTCTCGGTACGGCTGGAGGATGAAGAGGCGGAGATTGCCTAACCATGAAGTAACCTTTATATCATTAGGAGGAACCGTATGAGCTTTTTCAAGAAACTGAAGGACAGCATCTCCGGCAAAACAGAAAGTGTAACGAAGCAGTTCCGTGACGGGCTGGAGAAGACGCGCAAGGGCTTCGTTGAGAAGGTTACTGATCTGATCATCCGCCGCAAAAAAATAGACGAAGAATTCTACGAAGAGCTGGAAGAAATCCTGATCGGCGCCGATGTCGGTGTGAACACGGTCATGACTCTGGTGGAGGAGCTGCGCGCCGAGGTGAAGCAGCAGCGGATCGAGGATGCAGCCGAGCTGCAGCCGATTCTGTCCCGCAAGCTGATGGAGCTGCTGCGCGGCGACGATGATAACCGTCTGCGGGAGAACCCGGACGGCATTACCGTCATTCTGTTTGTCGGCGTGAACGGAGTGGGCAAGACGACGACCATCGGGAAGCTGGCGCACCGTTACAAGCAGGAAGGCAAAAAGGTGCTGCTGGCGGCAGGCGATACCTTCCGTGCCGGCGCAATTGAGCAGCTTGAGGTCTGGGGCCAGCGCGCCGGTGTAGATGTCATTAAGCAGCAGGCGGGCTCAGACCCGGCAGCGGTGATGTTTGATGCCGTGCAGGCGGCCAAGCAGCGGAATGTCGATGTCTTGATCTGCGATACCGCAGGCCGGCTGCAGAACAAGACCAACCTGATGGAAGAGCTGAACAAAATCTTCCGGGTCATCCAGCGTGAGATCCCGAGCGCCCCGCATGAGGTGCTGATGGTGCTGGACGCGACCACCGGCCAGAATGCGCTCAGCCAGGCCAAGCTGTTCGGCGAGAAGAGCGGTGTCACCGGCCTGGTGCTGACCAAGCTGGACGGTACGGCGAAGGGCGGTATTGTCATCGCCCTCCGGCAGGAGATGAACCTGCCGGTGAAGCTGGTGGGTCTGGGCGAGAAGATGGAAGACCTCCAGCCGTTCGATTCCGACCAGTTCGTGCATGCCCTGTTCGCAGGCATGATCTCGGAAGAGGAAGATGAACAGGCCGGGAACTAACAATTCTATATTAGTTGATGCAACCTCCCCCGGAGCCCGGCTCCAGGGGAGGTTTTTGCGCTTGGGCCGGATGTAATCGAAAAACCGACTACAATGAGCAGTGTGTGGGCGCGTGGGGCAAATGTAATCGGAAAACCGACCACGATGGGCGTGGTGGAGGCGCGTGGGCGAAATGTAATCGAAAAACCGACTACAATGGGAAGTGTGTGGGCGCGAGGAGCAAATGTAATCGAAAAATCGACCACATTGGGTGTGGTGGAGGCGCGTGGGCAAAATGTAATCGAAAAACCGACTACAATGAGCAGTATGGGGACGAGTGAGGGCAATGTAATCGAAAAACCGAACACAATGGGCAGTGTGTGGGCGTGCGGGCCTAATGTATGCGGAAAACCGAACACAATGGGCGGAGCATAGGTGCGTGGGCCGAATGTAATCGAAAAACCGAACAGAAACGAGCGAAGGGCGACTGAGTAGATTCCTAAAAAAACAACATATGAAAAATTCATATTAGGACAGTCAGCACTTGTGCAAGTTGACGACTCCGGTAATGCTTGTCAGCACACCGGCATACAATTGGAGTGGAATCTCTACTGGTGCGCCCGAAAAACACAGAATAGACAAAGGAAGCGATACCAATGAAAAACAGTAATGTATAAACTACATTTTGTTGTTATATATATTGACATGGTTAATGGGATTTACGTATTATGAAAGTAGTTATTCATATTTTCGTGATATTTTCTTAAAATCACCGCACGAATTGTTAGATTACTTAACACATTATACTGATCCGAAAGGAGTCGGGCTCATGTCCAAACTTGATCCTTTGCCCGGACTCGCTCCCTATCCCTTGCAGCATTTCTATGATGAGATGTATGCGGATGAACGGAGTGTCCGGCCTCACTACAAACATGTGAACCGCATGTTCACCGGGATGAGCCCCGAAGAGCTGCAGAACAAGCAGAAGCGGATGCAGCGCCGGATGATGGAGGAGGGCATTACCTTCACCCTGTATAACCCGGCCCAGGATCAGCCGATGGAGCGGACCATTCCCTTCGATATGATCCCGCGTATCATCCCGAAGGGGGAATGGGAACGGCTGGAGGCGGGAATTGTCCAGCGGATTACCGCGCTCAACCTGTTCATCCACGATATCTACCATGAACAGTATATTGTGAAGGACGGGATTGTACCGCGGCGGATGATTCTCTCCAACTGTTATTTCCGGCCGGAGATGAGCGGCCTGCGCGTTCCCGGCGGTGCGTATATCACTACTTCGGGCATCGACCTGATCCGGCATCACGACGGGGAATATTATGTGCTGGAAGACAATCTGCGCACACCCTCAGGCTTCTCTTATCTGTTCAAGGGCAGATCGCTGATGAACCAGCTGTTTCCGGAGATGTCTTTTGCCCGTTCGATACGCGATGTGGACCATAGCCTCAACCGCTTCCTGTCCGTGCTGCGCAGCCTGTCTCCGTCCCGGATCAAGGACCCGGTGATCGCTTTGCTGACCCCGGGTGAGTATAACTCGGCTTATTATGAGCATGCTTTTCTGGCTCAGCAGATGGGGATTCACCTGGTAGAGGGGCGCGACCTGGTCGCCCAGGACCATAAGATCTACCTGAAGGAGATGAACGGCCTGCGCCGGGTGGATGTGCTGTACCGCAGGCTGGACGATGATTTCATCGATCCGCTTGCTTTTCAGCCCAGCTCGCTGCTTGGGGTTGCCGGTCTGATGAATGCCTACAGGGCAGGCAATATCGCCATTGCCAATGCGCCCGGAACCGGAGTGGCCGATGACAAAGCGATGTATGTGTATGTTCCGGATATGATCCGCTATTATCTTAACGAGGAACCGATTCTAAGCAATGTGCCGACCTATCTGCTCTCCCGGCCGCAGGAGCGCCAGTATGTGCTGGATCATCTCCAGGAGATGGTGGTGAAGGAGACCTCGCTCTCCGGGGGATACGGAATGCTGATTGGATGCGAAGCCACGAAGGAGGAGCTGGCCGAATTCCGGCTCAAAATCCTGACGGACCCGGACCGCTATATTGCCCAGCCGATTATGTCGCTGTCCCGTGCCCCTGTCTTGTCAGAGGAGGGGATGGTTCCCCGGCATATTGACCTCAGAGCGTTCGTGCTGATGGGGGCGGACCGGAAGCCGCATGTCATTCCCGGCGGGCTGACCCGGGTGGCCATGCAGGAAGGGTCGCTGGTCGTGAACTCATCCCAGGGCGGAGGGGTAAAGGACACCTGGGTCATGGCTTGAGAAGTTAGCGCAATAATAAAGTAGAATAACCCGATGAGAGAGGGTGGGGACGATGCTGAACCGCAATGCTGAAGCTTTATTCTGGATCGGCCGGTATATGGAGCGGGCTGAGAATCACGCCCGGCTGATTGATGTACATTACCATGTCCAGCAGGAGGAGGACTATCAGGAGGAGGGGCATAAGTGGTCACGGCTGATCGATGCGCTGGGCGTCCGGGAGGTCTATCTGCGGCAGTTCGAGAGCTTCAGCGAACAGGATGTGCTGGCCTTCATCACGCTGGATCTCGGCAATGCGAACTCATTGTTCTCCTGTGTGCACCACGCGAGGAATAATCTGCGGACCTTGCGCCAGCATCTGCCCAGCGAGCTGTGGGATATTGTCAATGCCTTCAACCTGTGGCTCGGCGGGCAGTCGGTTGCCGATATTATGAGCGGCCCGCACCAGTTCTACCAGCAGATCAAGGAGCGGACGGCTACGTTCCTCGGCGCTGAACAATCGGTAATGCTGCGCAGCAACGAATGGCGGTTCATCGAGAGCGGGCGCTTTCTGGAGCGGGCGGAGAATACGACGCGGATTCTGCAGGCCGTCACCGTATCCTCCAGGCTTAAGGATATTTCCTCCATTTACACCCAGCTTCAGGCGGTGTTGAAGTCGGTGAGCGGCTATCAGGCCTTCCGCCGGTATTATGCCGATGATATGTCGCCGGAATGCATTCTGGAATTCCTGATCGCGAATCCTTATTTTCCCCGTTCCATCCGCTTCTCGTTCCACAAGCTGGAGGAGCATCTGGCAAGACTGGAGCTGGACAGCACCGAGAAAGGCTCCGGGCATGAGAAGGTGATCCGTCAGGCGGGCAAGCTTAAGGCTGAACTCGACTATATGGAGAAGGAAGAGATGTCCGGCGAGCGGGTGGGGGATGTGCTGGAGGCCCTGATGGTATCGTGCCAGCGGCTGGGGCAGACGATGGACGGTGCATTTTTTCGCCGAGAAGGAGTGTCCGTATGAAAATACAGATCAACCACACCACCACCTACAGCTACACGGAGCCGGTGACGGACAGTGTCAATGAGATCCGGCTGACGCCGCGCACCAATTACCGGCAGTCCTGTTACCACCATGAAGTGGAGGTGCATCCGCCAGCCAATCTGCTGACCTATGAGGATTTCTTCGGCAACCGGGTCCATGCCTTTTCGGTGAACAAGCCGCATACCGAGATGACGATCCACACCAAGGCTACGGTAGTCACGCTGGACAAAGCGCAGGGCGCCGGCCTGCCGCGTATTCCTCTGGCGGATCAGGTGAAGCTGCTGAACGATGAGAAGTTCCAGAACCGTTATATCGAGTTCATCCTGCCCACCCGGTACACAGAGGTCACGCCGGAGCTGGTGGAGTTTGCGTCGCAGCATCCTTTTGAAGAAGCGGAGGATATGTATGAATGGACCCGGCGGATCTCCTCCACCATCTATGAGCAGTTCACCTATGATCCCGAAGCCACTAGCGTCAATACGACCGTCAAAAGAGCGCTGAAGCTCAAACGCGGAGTCTGCCAGGATTATGCGCACCTGATGATCGCTGTCTGCCGGAGTGTCGGCCTGCCGTCGCGGTATGTGAGCGGGTATCATTTTGTCGGGGATCTGCAAGGGGGCAATGCAGATTTCGAACAGGCCTCCCATGCCTGGGTGGAAACCCATATTCCGGGGACAGGCTGGCTGGGCTTCGACCCGACCAACAATGCCGAGGTGAACTGGCGTTATATCAAGCTGGGCCATGGGCGGGATTACAAGGATATCGTACCGGTCAAAGGCGTCTACCGCGGAGTAGCAGGTACGCTGACGGTCAAAGTGGATGTGCGGCAACTGGAGAACTAAAAGAGCCCTGTGCAAATTGCACAGGGCTTGTGCAATTTTTTGCATGATATGATTATAAAGCGCCATCAATTGGGTAATCTTGAAACAGAGCCATTACCAGCGGAAATGGTATTCATGAAAGGAGAGTGTACAGATGAGCCCGAATATAGAGAGCAAGCAGCGTTTTCAGGGGAAAACAGCCATCATTACAGGTGCGGGCTCGGGAATCGGCAGAGCGGCAGCGATCCAGTTCGCACGTGAAGGGGCAAATGTCGCCTTGTTCGATCTGGTGAATGAACGTACCTCGATCCTGGAGAAGAAGCTGAACAAGCTGCGCCCGGATTGCGCACTCGCGATTGATGTGGATACTTCGGATGCCGGCCGGATGGAGGAAGCGGTACGCAGGACGGCGGAGCATTTCGGGGGCCTCGACATTGTGTTTGCGAATGCGGGCATTAACGGAGTGGTCGGGCCGATTGAGGAGCTGAGTGTGGACGATTGGGAGAAAACTCTGTCGGTCAATCTGACCGGAACCTTCCTGACGCTAAAATACACCATTCCCCACCTGAAGGATAAGGGGCGGGGCAGTATTATTATCACCAGCTCGATTAACGGGAACAGCAGATTCACCAGCTTCGGCTGGTCGCCATACAGCACCACCAAGGCTGGACAGGTTGCCTTCGCGAAGATGGCTGCGCTGGAGCTGGCCAAGTTCAAAATTCGCGTCAATGTCATCTGCCCGGGAGCCATCGCCACGAATATTGATGAGAGTACGGAATTCAATGAAGAGGTTGAATCGATCGTCATCCCGATTGAGTTCCCGCAGGGGGCGCAGCCGCTTGCAGACGGACCGGGTAAGGCGGAGAATGTAGCCGATCTGGTGGCCTTCCTGGCCTCGGAGGAGTCCAGCCATATTACAGGAGCGCAGATTGTGATCGACGGTGCGGAGTCGCTGTTGTCCTGATCCATTTGGCCGGGTAATCTATAATCTGATACCACTTTGTATGCAGGCAGTCTTGTGCCGGGAGCCGTCGGGTTTCTGGACAAGGCTGTTTTTGTTAGCCGGATGGCTAAGGGAGGATACTGAAATCAAGCTAATTAGATACTTGTAAAATAACAAACGAAATGATAATATGTCTATGTAAATACAAACGTTGATTGTGGTGATCTATTAATGGATGGCAAAGAAGCAGTAAGTATCTCAGAGAGGTTCTGGAATGCTTCGCTGGCGGAATTGAAGCAGGGGTATGTCTGTGAAGCGGAGGGAAGTCAGGCCGTGTTCCATTGCCTGGTCTGCGGGGAAGCCTTCGAGAAGGGCATGATCTATAAGGCTGGAGACCGGTTCTATGAGGCGGAGAGGTTCGTAGCTATGCATGTGGAGCAGAGCCATGGGGGCATGTTCAACTGGCTGCTGACGCTGGACAAGAAGCTGACCGGACTGACCGAGCTGCAAAAAGGGCTGCTGGCGGCCTTCCGCCGCAGCTTAAGCGATGCCGAAGCGGCGAAGGAGCTGGGCATTGGCAGCACCTCCACGGTGCGTAATCACCGGTTCACGCTGCGCGAGAAGGTGAAGCAGGCCAAGCTGTTCCTGGCGGTGATGGAGCTGGCTGAGGAGAAGCCGGGAGCTTCCTCGCCGCTGGTCAGTATTCCGCGCACCGCCGTGATGGTGGATGAGCGGTTCGCCATGACCGAGCAGGAGAATAACGACATTCTGGGCGCTTATTTCAAGCAGGGGCTGGACGGCCCGCTGGCGGAATTCCCCAAGAAGCAGAAGCGCAAGGCCGCGATTCTCCGCCATCTGATCCAGCGGTTTGAGGCGGGGCGTACCTATAGCGAGAAGGAGATCAATGCCGTGCTGGAAGCGGCTTACCCCGATTACGTGACACTCCGGCGTTATCTGATCGATTACGGCCTGCTGGACCGTGAGGAAGATGGAAGCAGCTATTGGGTGAGATTATAACGAGGGGTAGGGTTGTGCTGGAGTGAGAAGCACCCGGCGACGAAGGAAGAGAGACAAGTGAAGAAGGAGAGAGATGCAATGATGGACAAAGCCAAACGCAAAGAGATGGGATATAATTATGCGCACTCGCACAGGCCAATGGGGGTCTACCGGATTCTGAATACCGTGAACAATAAATCGTATGTCGGCAGCAGCCTGAATCTGGACGGGGTCTGGAACAAGCACAAATTCATGCTGGATATCAAGAGCCACGATAACAAGGAGCTGCAGGCGGACTGGAATGAATACGGCGGGACCAGTTTTCAATTTGAGATTCTGGAGAGCATCAAGCCGGAAGAAGATTTTGTAGCCGATGTGAAGGACCTGAAGAAATACCGCGATATGCTGCCTGACCTGGAGGAGAAGTGGATGGGGCAGCTGTCCCCCTACGGGGAGCGGGGATATCATAAGCAGAGATAGACAGACGTGCAGCTGCTGACGCGTGAATGGAAGGTATTTTGCCGGGACCTGTGCTAAAATAGGGGCATCACTTCAGTGGCTGTGCCGTACAATTAGAAGCTGGAATACGGGCTGCTGAGAAAAGGGGGCGGAGAAGATGGCTGTACTATCCTGGCTCGCAGAACAGAGAATTCAGGAGGCGATGCGCAGCGGTGAATTCGACAATCTGCCTGGTCACGGCAAGCCGCTGGAGCTGGAGGATCTCTCCGGCGTTCCTGAAGAGCTGCGGATGTCTTATATGATTATGAAGAATGCTGGCTTGCTGCCTGAGGAAGTCACGCTGCGTGCCGAATGTGTGACACTGGAGGGATTGCTGCTGGCCTGCCATAACAGCGGCGGCGAAGATAATATTGAACGGCGTAAGGAACTGCAAGGACAGCTGTCGCTTAAGCGCCTACGTCTGCAGATGCTTATTCAGGAGCGCGGGCTGGAGAGCAGCGCAGCCTATCCGGATTATGGCGATAAGCTGCGGGCACGGCTGGCAGGAATGGAAGAGTAGGGCAGCCGGATAATTCGATAAATAAAGGTTATGGATGTAATGGCCTCCAGTCTAAGGGACTGGGGGTTTTTATATGTTTTGGGGGTCCCCGCAAAGTACCTGAGTCATCACTACGCTAAAGCCCCGCTTTGTGGGGCTATTTTGCTTGCTATCCAGGACGCTTTCGCCCATGATAATGTAATAGCACTACTACTAGATGATGGAGAGATTACATGAATCAGCTTCCTATTAACCAGGTCCTCCCGGATCTGAAAAAAATGATGAAAGAGCACACCGCGGCCATTCTCATTGCCGAGCCGGGGGCAGGCAAGACGACCGCGGTTCCGCTTGCGCTGCTGGAGGAGCCGTGGCTGGCCGGCAAAACCATACTGATGCTGGAGCCCAGACGGCTGGCCGCCCGCTCCGCCGCAGGGTATATGGCTTCCACTCTCGGTGAGAGCGCCGGCGGGACGGTCGGCTACCGGATGCGGATGGATACCCGTGCCGGGAAAAATACACGCATTGTGGTCGTCACGGAAGGCGTGCTGACCCGGATGCTGCAGAGCGACCCTTCGCTCGGCGATGTGGGCCTGATCATCTTCGATGAATTCCATGAACGCAGCCTCCATGCGGATCTTGGACTGGCGCTGGCTCTGGAAGCCCAGAGCGTGCTGCGGGAGGATCTGCGTATCCTCGTCATGTCGGCGACACTGGACGGGGAACGTGTCTCTTCGCTGCTGGGCGGAGCGCCGGTCATCTCTTGTCCCGGGCGTACCTTCCCGGTGGAGACGGTCTATGTGCCGGACACCGGCACGGCCGCCCCTGAGCAAGCGGCGGCGGCTGCTGTCCGCCGGGCGCTGGCCGAGCAGCCGGGGGATGTGCTTGTTTTTCTGCCCGGCGAGCGGGAGATCCGCCGGACGGAGCAGGCGCTGGCGGCGGGAAGCCTTCCGCCGGATATCCGGCTCCGCCCGCTCTATGGACAGCTCCCGCAGGAGCAGCAGGAGGCTGCCGTAGCGCCGGCTGTGGCCGGTGAGCGCAAGGTTGTGCTGGCGACCTCAATTGCCGAGACGAGCCTGACGATTGAAGGCGTACGGACGGTTATTGATACGGGGCTGAGACGGACGCAGGTCTTCTCGCCGCGCACCGGCATGCCGCGGCTGACCACGGTGCCGGTCTCGAAGGCCTCGGCGGATCAGCGCCGGGGCCGGGCCGGACGCACCGCCCCGGGCGTCTGCTACCGGCTGTGGAGCCTTGAGGCGCACAGCCGCCTTCCGGACGAGAACGCGCCGGAGATTATGGAGACCGACCTGGCGCAGCTTGCGCTGGAGCTGGCGCTGTGGGGCGTGCGCGAGCCCGGAGCGCTCGCGTGGCTGGACCCGCCGCCTGCCGCGCCCTATGCGCAGGCCACGGCGCTGCTGCGCCAGCTCGGCGCGCTGGACGCCGGCGGCGCCATTACGCCGCACGGCCGCCGCATGGCCGCGCTGGGCGCGCACCCGCGCATCGCGCACATGCTGCTGCGCGCGGAGGCCCTGGCAGCGGCGCCGCTCGCGGCAAGGCTCGCGGCGCTGCTGCAGGAGCGGGACCTCCTGCGGGGTCCCGCGGCCCAGGACAGCGACCTCACGCTGCGCGTGGAGTCGCTGCTGGGGTTCGAGCGCTCCGGCGCAAGCTCCGGAGCGGACCCGGCGGCTCTGCGCGCGGTGCAGCGCGAGAGCCGGGCTTTCCTGGCGCAGCTTGCGGCAGCGCCGGGCGAAGCCCCTGTGGACAGCAGCGCCAGCGGGCTGCTGCTGTCGTTCGCCTACCCCGACCGCATCGGGCAGAAACGCGGCGACGGCGCGTTTCTGCTCTCGGGCGGACGGGGGGCGGCGATGCGCGAGGGCCAGCCGCTGGCGCGCTCGCCCTACATCGTGGCGGCCGGCGTGGATGACCGCGCCGGGCAGAGCCGGATTATGCTTGCCGCAGCGCTCTCCGAGCAGGATCTGCTGAAGCATCATGCGGACAGCCTTCTAGAAGAACGCGAAGTTTACTGGGACGGGGAGAGCGGAAGCGTAAGAGCGCGGAGGCTGACCAGACTGGGGGTGCTCGTTCTCAAAGAGACCACCCATGAACGGCCCACGGCCGAGGAGACGGAGAGCGTGCTGCTCAAGGTGATTGCAGAGGAAGGATTGGGGCTGCTCCCATGGGACAAAGGAACGGTACAGCTGCGGCAGCGGATGGCCTTCATGCATAGCCTGCGGGCTGATTGGCCGGACATGTCGGATGAGGCGTTAACCGGTACGCTTGCGGAATGGCTGGCGCCATACATGCAAGGGATGCGCAATCTCCGTGATCTGCAGCGGGTGAAGCTGGCGCAGGCGCTGGAGGGCATGCTGGACTGGAACAGCCGCCAGACCCTGAACAAGGAGGCGCCGACGCATATTACGGTGCCAAGCGGCTCGCGGATTCCGCTGGATTACAGCAACCCGGGCGCACCGGTGCTGGCGGTGAGGCTGCAGGAGATGTTCGGCTGGGCCGGTACCCCGCGCATTGGCGGCGGCAAGGTTCCCGTGCTGCTGCATCTGCTGTCCCCGGCCAGAAGGCCGATGCAGATTACTGCGGATCTGGCCAGCTTTTGGAAGAACACCTACTTCGAGGTCAAAAAAGATCTCAAAGGCCGTTACCCCAAGCACTACTGGCCGGATGACCCGCTGCAGGCGGTCCCTACTAACCGCACCCGTCCTCCAAAATAGAACAGGCTGGAGAATGTCTACCGGCTGCATATAATTTCGTCGCATCTGAATCCCCTGTTTGGCCAAGCTGTCAACGGGTAATACAATAGCGAACAACAATTACGAAGGAGGGCTTCAAGTGGCTGACAAAATTATTGGTGTTTTTGACACAGAACAAGAAGCGACCAGAGCAATTGAAAGTTTGCAGGCTCAAGGGATTAAGAGTGATGAGATATCGGTAATTACACGTGACCGGGATGAGCAGAAGAGCATCTCCGAAGATACAGGAACAATGGCGCCGGAAGGCGTGGCAACAGGTGCAGCTACAGGCGGAGTTGTCGGCGGAGTGGCCGGACTGCTGGCCGGCATTGGCGCGCTGGCGATTCCGGGAATCGGCCCGATTCTGGCAGCCGGTCCGATTGCGGCCACACTGACAGGGGCGGCGGTTGGAGTAGGCGCAGGCGGTCTGGTCGGCGGTCTGATCGGCCTAGGCATCCCTGAGGATGAGGCCCGCGAATACGAAGGCTACATCGACAGCGGCAAAATCCTCGTCCTGGTCGATGACAACGGCCGCGGCAGGGATATCCATACGATCTTCAGCGGCAACCGTTCGCTCAATGCCGGCCGTTACAACAGCCTTTACCCGCTGGGTGAAACATTAACTCCCGGAGGGACGGTGCAGGATAACAGAAACCGGACAAGCAACAATACGGATGCAGATCTCTACAATCCGCGATAAGGCCAGCTAATCCGATAACCGCCTCCAGAGCTTAGGCCCTGGAGGTTTTTTGCCGTATACATATGGCTTTATTAATTGAAAGCATTATTTATTTTATTTCAACATATGAAAAATTCATAAAAGAGGGGAGCTCGACAGCCAGCACAGGCGCATAATTGCATTTCGTACAGCTAAATGGGCAGATACATGACCTAATTTGACTTTAACAGCAGTTTGTACAACTATAATTGGGCATATCGGCGCAGAAGTTGAATTCTGCAGTTTTTAATTGTACAGAATGCAGCAAACGTTGGGATTTGGATGGTACGACTGCTTTTAAATGTACAAAATGCAACTATGTCCTATATATCTTGTCCCACTTCAGCCGATGCACACAGATTTCCTCCCATCCCGTCCTTATCCTACCCACGCGCAACTAATATAATTATTTCAACATATGAAAAATTCACAATAGAAAACCACAAACACACACTCACCCTATCTACTACCACCTGCGCAAACCAAACCATGACGCACCTTACCCGCACAGCAAACGGAAAAAGTACCCTCTAAACTCCATCCAACCCCAGTCCAACCCTAACATTACACCACAAAGATCGGGTTCAGCAGGGCAATCACTGTTGCGGTTGTCCGAGACGTGAAAGGTGAGCAGTTGGAAAGATAGCAGACATACGAGGAGATATCAGATGATTTTCGGGGAGGACGCCGGGCCGAGCTGTAAAAGGTTACTGAGAGCAGCCTGCCGTTTCAATCCGCCCGTTCCTGTGTATAGCATCATAGTGTGCGGAAATCGCTGTAAGCCGCATCAATTACTTGTTGTGAATGCTGGGAAATAGCGTTTATACTAGGGGATGGGAGGTGTCTTATGGCGTTTATGATTGCCCAGCGGGCGTTTATAAAGGTGTATCTGATTACGATGGTGGAACAGCATAAGGGGTACGGATACCAGATGCTTGAGGATTTGCGGAGGGATTTCAAGGCCCACGGCTATTCTCCTCCCCAGAGTGAAATCTACCGCGCCCTGCATGAGCTGGTGCAGCAAGGGATACTCTACCGCACCAAGCAGCTCAAGGGGAGCGATCCCAAGGTCGATTTCCAGGAAATCGTCTTATATCATTTCACTTCTGACGGGGAGGAGAAGGCCAGGCTCTACAAAAAGCAGGTGAAGACCGACCTCGACCGCTGTCTGGGCATACTCAACAAGGCGGTAGCGGACAACTACTGACAGAAGGGACTGCTAGGCCGCCCAGGGGTACCATTTACAAGTGACTGAATCAGGTATCCTCTTCTTCCGTATCCTGTCCGGGCGGAGTGACCGGCGAGCTTGCACTGCCATAGTCCTCCACGGCATCCCAGGCTCCGGCATCGTCAAATCGGCCGCTATGCTCCTGGCGTCCCTGTCCTGCACCGGCAGGAGGCGGCGTCATCACTTCCTCTTCTACAGGGCGTTCGCCGGAATCCCGGCTGGCCGGAGCGTGTTCCACGGTATAGCGCGTGAAGGGAATGGCTTCAAGCCGTTCGAAGGGAATCGGTTCGCCGCTGGCTTCACAGATGCCGTACGTCCCGTCCTCCATCCGCTTGAGTGCAGCTTCAATTTCCGCTAATTCTTCGGATAACGAGGTATTGATCGACAAGTCGCGGCTGCGCTCGAAGGTCTCGGTTCCTGTATCGGCAGGGTGATTATCCACGGAAGAGAGCTCACCCGTAGAGAGTGTGAGTGATTCGCCCAGCAGGCTGTCCTCTGCTCCGTCACCGGAGAAATGCTGCTTCAGCCCGGCTTTGCGTTCCTCCAGGGATTGCTTCAACTGCTTGAGTTCAGCTTCGGTTAAATGGCTCATCTGGTCATCTTCCTTTCTGGCGGGTTAGTGGTTATACTGTCGTCATCTTTCCTTACCCTAATGTCCTGGCATGCAATCAGCAGGCATTGCTGTGCAGAATTGGAACTTTAGTGATATTTTCAGGCTGCTATCACCCTGTTATAATAAGTACTGCCGGATGAATGCAGCACACACATGGAGGTTACTGATATGGACGAACATATGAAACGCCGGCTGGATAAGCAGAGGAAGCTGTTCAGCCAGCTGGGTATTACACTTGATGCACTTACCATTCATGAGAAGGAATTCAGCATGAAGCTGCGCGGATATGATGCCGAGGAGGTGGACACCTTCCTTGACAGCGTAATTAAGGATTACGAGCGCTTCTATGCTACCATTGCCGATCTGATGGATAAGTGGCAGGAGCAGCAGATTGAGATGAAGGAATTGAAGGCGGCGGCCAAGGCGGCAACCGTGCCTGCTCCAGTTCCGGTCATCAAGGGGATTGATCCGATGGATCTGGAGGATGTCATTATGAAGCTGGAGGCGAATGTCCGGCAGCTCAAGGACCGTCTGCCCCGCACTGAGAGCTATTTATAAGCTCTGAACAACTGGAAGCCTGAGGATGAGAATTAGAACATACTTAATAGCATAACTCTGGATGGGGGTTGTACCGTTGCCGGAGAAGCAACCGTGGAGCTTGAAGATCCGTGGCAAGATTGCTTTGGGATACATGATTATACTAGTGATGCTGGGGCTGTTCCTGGTGATCGTCTCCAGCAGAATTACCAGCCTTGAGAAGGAAACGGTGTTCCTGAGCGACCACGATATCGAAGTTCATGAACTGACCTACCAGATTGAGAAAAATGTACTCGACATGGAGACCGGACAGCGGGGCTACGTCCTCACCGGCGATGAAGCGTACCTGGAGCCTTATAATGACGGGATGGT
This sequence comes from Paenibacillus sp. FSL K6-1096, assembly GCF_037977055.1. Classification (NCBI taxonomy): domain Bacteria; kingdom Bacillati; phylum Bacillota; class Bacilli; order Caryophanales; family Paenibacillaceae; genus Paenibacillus; species Paenibacillus sp. FSL K6-1096. The sequence goes on from NZ_CP150274.1 coordinate 6,960,760, forward strand.
GCAATGGCGGATCAACGCTGCGAAGCTGAACAGCCTGATTACCGATAATCCGGATCAGGTCCGTAACCTGAACACCATTACCGCTAATATCGAGAAGTGGATTGAAGTGGCCGGGCAGCATGTCGTAGAGCTGAAGAAGAACGGCCATAGTGCAGCTGTAAGTGCTTTTTTTCGCAATGATACCGGTAAAAGCGTGATCGACACGATCCGCTCCCAGTCCGATTACTTCCGGGACATCGAACGCACGCTCACCAATGAGCGGATCAGCAGTCTGAAGGACAGCAATCATAAACTGTTAATTACGATGTACATTCTCTGGGGACTGGTAGTCCTGCTGGCGCTGCTGATTACCTATCTGATCTCGGCCAGCATTGTCGGCCCGCTGCACAGTGTCATTCAGGCCATTAATGGTATCGCCTCGGGCGGTAACCGCGCAGACCGTATCCAGGTAAGAACCCGGGATGAGGTCTATGACCTGGGAACTGCGACGAACGGCCTGCTTGACAGCGTGCAGAGAGAGCAATGGATGAGTGACCAGCTGACCGCCATGTCGATAGCCCTTCAGGAGACAACGGATTTGCCTTCGCTCTGCAAGGTATTTGTGAATCGTCTCTCGGTCATGCTGGAAATGCAGTATGCCGCCATCTTCGTAATTAACAGGGAAGAAGCGTTCGAGCGGATCTACAGCTATGCCGGAACCGGAAATAACGGAGATAGCAGCGGTCCGGAAGTGATAGAGCCGGGAGAAGGGCTGGTCGGACAATGTGCCCTGGACCAGCGGTTGAACATTGTGAAGGCATTGCCGGAAGATTACATATCGATTCATTCAGGACTGGGCAGAGCTGCGCCGAAGTTTGCGGTGATTGCCCCGATCGTTTTTGAGAATAAGACGGTTGCGGTGTTGGAAATTGCTGCGCTCACGCACTGGGCTGCTTATCATTATAAATTGCTGAACGAACTGCTGACGATGATGGGGGTTACAGTGAATTCCGTCATGACGCGGATGGAGATCCAGCGGCTGCTGCAGGACTCGCAGATTATTAATGAAGAGCTTCAGGTCCAGTCCGAGGAACTGCAGAGCCAGTCCGAGGAGATGCAGATGCAGACAGAAGAGCTGCAGAGCCAGACCCGTGAGCTGATTGCCGTGAACAAGGAGCTGGAGAACCAGAAGGCCGTTGCCGAGAACGCAGCGATTGAGCTGGAGCGTTATAATGAGCAGCTGGAGCAGAGCTCACGCTACAAAACCGAGTTCCTGGCCAACATGTCCCATGAACTGCGGACCCCGCTCAACAGTATGCTGATTCTCTCCCAGCTGCTGACGGAGAACCGGAATAACACCTTAACGGAGGAAGAACAGGGTTATGCCTCGGTCATCTACAATTCGGGCAGCGATCTGCTGAACATGATTAATGACATCCTGGATCTCTCCAAGGTGGAAGCCGGCAAAATGCATGTGGAAATGGATGCGGTGAATCTGACCGAGCTGCCAGCGCTGCTGAAGGGGTACTTCAGCAAGGTGGCCGAAGCCCAGAATGTTGCTTTCAGCGTAAGCTTGGGCAAGGAAGTCCCGGATCTGTTCTACACCGATGAGCTGCGGCTGCATCAGATCCTGCGGAATCTGCTGTCCAATGCCTTCAAATTCACGGAGCAGGGATTAGTGTCGGTAGAGATCCGGAAGCTGGACTCTTATACGGACCATAGTGTTACCGTGCAGGGGCCTGTCCTGGCCTTTGCGGTCCGCGATACCGGCATCGGAATTTCGCCTGAGAACCGGGCGCTGATCTTCGAGGCCTTCCGCCAGGCGGACGGAACAACAGCCCGCAAATACGGCGGGACGGGGCTTGGCTTATCCATCTCACTGCAGCTGGCCCGGCTGCTGGGCGGACATATCGCCCTGGAGAGTGAGGAGGGGAGAGGCAGCACCTTCACGCTGTACCTTCCCTGCCGCGAAGGAGAGCATGAGGAAGAGGGGCCGGCACCGCAATTAACTGAAGAGATGCAGACAGGTTCTGAACCCGAAGGAGAACCTGCCGGAAGCGAGGATACCTTGTCCGGGAAGGAATATGATAAGCTTCATGGCCGTACTGTGCTGATCGTAGATGATGATATGCGAAATATCTATGCACTTCGGCAGGGGCTTGCCCTATACGGAATGAACATTCTGACGGCCCAGACCGGTTATGAATGCCTGCAGATGGTCAGAGAGCAGCCGGACCTGGATATTGTACTGCTCGATATCATGATGCCTAACCTCGATGGCTATGACACCTTATCTATTATCCGCGAGGAGCTGCGGCTTACAGAACTGCCGATTATAGCGGTCTCCGCCAAGACGATGAAGGAAGATAGGGAGCGGTGCCTGTCCGCAGGAGCGACTGATTTCATCAGCAAGCCGGTGCTGCTTCAGGATGTCATCACCCGGTTGTGCCGCTGGATGCCGGAGCGCAGAAATTGATTGACGGAATAACCGGTATGCCTTATTATGAGAGCATAAATGATCATTTATATGCAGTTGGCGTGTTACCTTAACAGGGCATGAGCCAAGATTTGTACTCACTACATTGAGACAATCTTGGCTCTTTTTTGTGCAAAAAATCAGGCTTTGGGCCGAAAGGAGGGGCAACTTGGCGAGGGAGAACGAACTGTACCGGGTCCTGCGGGTGATCGGAAATAATGTCGTCATGGTCGAGGGCGGCAAGAAAAGCAAAGAATACGTCATTATCGGCAAGGGCATCGGATTTGCACTGAAGGATACAGGGGTCATCGATGCGGACGATCCCCGGATTGAGAAGCTGTTCCGTCTGGAGGACCGGGAGGAATGGAGCCAATATCAGATTCTGCTGGAGGATATCGATCCCAAGGTGATGACGATAACGGATGAGATTATCTCCGATATCAGCAGAGCGTTTCCCGGTACGCTTAACGACAAGGTGTATTTGGCGCTCCCCAGCCATATCCAGTTCACGATTTTTCGTCTGCGGAGCGGGATGGATATTGTCAACCCGTTCCTGGAGGAGACGCGGATGACCTTTCCCAAGGAATATGAGATCGCTTACACGGCAGCGGAGAAAATCAGTGCAGCCTTCGGGGTGGAGATCCCGGAGGATGAGGTCGGCTTCCTGACCTACCATGTCTATTCGGCGGTCAGCAATGTGCCGGTCGGCCAGCTCGTGAAGGCTTCCAACCTGGTCAGCGAGATGATGGAGCTGGTGCGCCAGGAACGCAAGATTACTTTTGAACACGGGAGTATGAATCATGTCCGGCTGGTAGTCCATTTGCGGTTCTCGATTGAACGGATTCTGCAGGGTTCGCTCATCGACAACCCGTTCGTGAAGCATATCAAGAAGGAATACAAGGATGAATACAAGCTCGCCCAGCGGATGGGCAAGATCATGCAAGGCAAGCTCAGTGTAGACGTACCTGAAGAAGAAATCTGCTTCCTCGCCATGCATCTGCACCGGTTATTCCAGACGATAGAGAAAAATAAATAGCAGGGCAAGGAGTGAACGTAATGTTCTCAAGATGGAAATCCAAAAAGGAAGAGAAACATGCTGCTGCCGCCTTGGCGGTAATTGCCCCTGTCAGCGGGCAAGCGGTTCCATTATCGGAAGTGCCGGATGAGACGTTTGCCGGTGGGCATATGGGCAAGGGTATCGCCATAGAACCTGTAGAGGGGAGATTAATCGCTCCGTTTGACGGAAGTGTAGCACATGTGGTCCGTACGAATCATGCGCTGATCCTGGAGCATGCTTCGGGCCTGCAGCTGCTGATGCATATCGGCATTGATACCGTTGGGCTGAAAGGGGAGGGCTTCACCAGCCATATTGCCGGCGGGGATGCCGTGAAGGCAGGCCAGACGCTGATTACATTCGATCTGGAATCGATCCGCAGCGCCGGTTACCGGACCGTTATTCCGGTGATCGTGACCGGCAGCGGGGAGGACACCCCGGAGGTAGAGTGCCATTACGGTGCGGTCTCCGCAGGAGAGAGCCGGATTCTTACAGTGGCTTCAAGGCAATAAAACATAATTGTACTTAATAAAATGAAACCAGGGGGATGATTTCATTATGTTAGCTTTTCTGCAAAAGCTCGGTAAATCGTTGATGCTTCCGGTAGCCACCTTGCCGGCGGCAGCCATTCTGCAAGGGTTCGGACTTCTTAATTATGAAAAGGATTTGCATCTGGGCAGCACGGTAGGCGGATTCCTGAACCAGTATGTCGCTCCTTTCTTGAATGCAGGTGCCGGCGCAATCTTTGGCAATCTGGCCTTGATTTTTGCTGTAGGTGTTGCCATCGGCTTTGCCGGAGATGCGGTAGCTGCACTGTCGGCACTTATTGCTTATATGGTTCTTACCAAAGTATTGCTGATCGTTCCCGGGACCTTCGGCTTCATTGGTGACGATGTAGTGCTGGATATGGGCGTGCTTGGGGGGATCTTTGCCGGAGCATGGGCAGCGTTCCTGTACAAGAAGTATCACAATATTAAACTGCCTGATTGGCTGGGCTTCTTCGCAGGTAAACGCTTCGTTCCAATTGTTACCGCAGCTTCGACAATGGTGCTGTCGATCTTCATCGGGATGATCTGGAGCCCGGTTCAGGATGTAATCAGCGAATTCGGCAACTGGGTAGTAAGTCTTGGCGCGATTGGTTCTTTCGTGTTCGGTACCGCCAACCGCCTGCTTGTTCCGATTGGTCTTCACCATGTAATCAACACCATTGCGTGGTTCCAACTCGGTGACTTTACCAATGCAGCCGGTGAAGTCATCCATGGTGACGTCTGGCGTTTCCTGGCCGGTGATAAGAGCGCCGGGATGTTCACAACCGGGTTCTTCCCGATCATGATGTTCGCTTTGCCGGGAGCGGCGCTTGCTTTCATTCACACCGCCAAGCCGGAAAAGAAAAAGATGGTAGCGTCCATCTTCATAGGATCTGCGATTGCATCGATTCTGACGGGGATTACTGAACCGCTGGAATTCTCGTTTATGTTTGTAGCACCGCTTCTGTATCTGGTTCATGCGCTTCTGACTGGCGTGTCGATGGCAGTGATGTACCTGCTGGATGTAAGGCTAGGCTTCAGTTTCTCCGCAGGTCTGATTGACTACCTGACCAATCTCAAGCTTTCCACAAATGCATGGATTCTGTTCCCTGTCGGGATTGCATTCTTCCTGCTGTATTATGTATTATTCCGGTTTGTAATTACGAAGTTCAACCTCAAAACACCCGGCCGTGAGGACGATGTTGACGATGAAGCCATTGACCTCTCCAAAGGCGGAGCCTCCGTATCCGGTTCCTCCAGAGCGGCGAAGATCCTGGAGAACATCGGCGGGCCGGAGAATATCCGCAGCATCGATGCCTGCATTACCCGCCTGCGCCTGAACGTGGCTGATGAGAAGGCGGTGAAGGACGCAGCCCTTAAGCAGCTTGGTGCCTCCGGTGTCATGCGGCTCGGTCAGGGCGCGGTACAGATCGTCTTCGGACCCCAGTCCGAGCAGATTAAGGATGAGATTAAGAAGCTGATGTAGCATCAAGTTTTATACAAATATTTCTATGGTTTGTGTTTTGGACACCTCTCTCCCGGGTATACAACTAAAAAACTGCCCTGAAAGGATGAGAGTCGGGATGACTATGAGGCGGGAGGCCGGACCCGGAATCCGGCGGATATGGATGGCTGCACTATGGCTGGGAATAGCCCTGTTATTGATTGTGTCAGCGGGCAAGGCGGAGGCTTCGCCTGCGGCAGGCAAAACGATCGAAGTTAACCTGGATGATAAAACGTTGTCTTTTGAAAAAGCCCCGCTATTGGATAACGGTACAACGCTGGTGCCTTTCCGCCCTCTGTTCGAGGCCATGGGCCTTAAGGTAGGCTGGGAGCCTGCACAGCAGAAGGTAACCGGTACCAAGGAAGGCCTGACGATCGTCATGACCATAGGCAGCAAGACCGCTTCTGTTAACGGAAAGAATGTTCAACTGATGCAGGCGCCTAAGATTGTTGACAGCTATACCATGGTTCCGCTCCGGTTCATCGGGGAATCCACTCAGGCACTGGTAGCGTGGAATCCATATAAGCCGCAAGTTCTCGTCTACACTGACCCGTATTTGACCGGTAAAGGACTGACCAAAGCAACGGCTAAGGCAGAGATTGACAAGAAAATCGCCGAATTCAAAAAGATCTATGATGAGCAGGTGGCCAGCAATCCGCCGCAGCCTAAGCCGCCAGCGCCGGGTACGGTGCCAAGTGCGCCTGCCGGAGACGGCTCCTATAAACCGGCCGCTTCGGACCAGGTGAACCTCAGTCAGCTGCAAGGGATGTACTATGGCTTCAGCCCGGATTACGACGGGTATGAGTGCGGGGGGATGTGCTGGAATATCATCACCTTCCTGCCCGGGAACAAAGTGCTGGTAGACGCTCCGCCGCAAGGCGGGCCGGAGACGATCAACTGCTCACGGGATGGCTGCCAGACCTACACGATTCAGAACGGCAAGCTGAAGCTGAGCGGCGGCGAGTCCTATGACATTGCGGTGAAATCCGGCAAGCTGTATATCGATGATGTTGAATTAGGCCGGGTCAAGACGGTCAAAAGCGGGCTGACGCTAAGCGGAACTTATGTGCACCGCGGCTTCCAGGGACTGGCGGGCATCTCGGCCGGATCAACCTCATGGGAGCGGACACTGGTTCTGAACACCAACGGAACCTTCACCGGTGACAATCTGATGCTTGGCAGCGTGCAGGGAGGCGCACCCACCACGGGCGGGGCCGGCGGTTCTGATAGCGGCTCATACAAGATCAGCGGCAATACTATTGTTTTTGCCTTCAGTGACGGTAAGGTATCCAGCTCATTATTCTTCCAGCATGATGACGGAAGCATTCAGATCGGTGATGAAAATTATGATAAGGAATAGTGTAGGGTAATGGAATAAAACGTACGGAAACGGTCTCCAGGATGTACCTGGAGGCCGTTTTTTGCTGTTCAATATATTAGTGAATGAATCGACGGGCTTGTATAATAATATGCAGAATCGGATCTCAATGAGAATTTCTTGAAGCAAGGTGATACAAAACGGCGAAAACGTTCGTCTTTCTTATAGCTGCAGCGGATAAGGAGGATTTACCTAATGACTATTCCGGAATCAGACCATTTCAAACTGATTTTTTATGAGCATTACCCGAGTGTGCGCCGCAAGCTGGCGGCACTGGTGCGGGACGAGAGTGCGGCCGATGATCTGGCCCAGGAGGTCTTTCTCAGACTGTACCGGAATCCGCCGGATGATCCGGCAGCGCTTGGAGCCTGGCTTCACCGGGTGCTTACACGGATCGGATACGATTATCTGAATAAAAAAGTGAGAGAGCAGCGTCTGATCAACAAGCAGGAGCTGATGTATGATCCGCAGGCGGCTGCACCTACAGGGGAAGAGGTTGTCCTGAGCAAGCTCGATCAGGAGGATGTGCGGAGCTGGCTGGAGGATCTGCCTGAACGGGACCGGCAGGCGCTCTTGCTGAAGTACTCAGGCTACAGCTACGCTGAGATCGCAGGCGAGCTGGGCGTGAAGCCGCCGGTGGTCGGAACACTGCTGAGCCGGGCAACAGCTAAACTGAAGCATCATGCGGTGAAATCCATTCCGCAAGACTAAAGAAATCCGGGAGGAATGAAGCAATGAATAGAGCGAACGGAAATTCCTTGCCCTTGGGCACCGACGAAGCCTGGGCTAAATTACAGGAGAAGCTTGGAGATGAGCCGGTTAATCCGGTATGGGCGTCATGGGGCAAGCAGGAGACAGCACCTGCAGAAGCGGCAGAAGAGAACCAGCTAACCGCGCCAGCCGCAATGCTGGCGGAAGAGGAGATGCCAGCGCCATCTGCTGCACCATTCCAGACAGAAGCTCAGCCGCATAACAGTGGCCGCAAGCCGCGCAGACCTCTAATGAGCCGCGGCCGCAAATGGGCAGCAGCGGCAGCAGGTGTAGCCGTCTTCGCCGCCATTCTGGCGACCCCGGTGGGGAATACAGCCATGGCTGCTTTGCTGAACCAGTTCAAGATGCAGGATGCTACTGTTGTGAATGAAGGTGACCTGCGGAGTATGTTCTATCAGCTTTCAGAGGATGGGAATATATGGAATTCTATTGAGACCTTCGGCGATATCTCGATTACGAATGGAGAGATGAAGGGCAGTGTCCCGGTTAAGGATATCCAGGGATTGCTGGGCTATGAGCCGCTGAAGGGGGCGGGAGATGTAAAGTACGCCCAGGTTACCGGAAATCATGAAATCACGCTCAAGCTGAAGGTGAACGAGGTGAACAAGGCGCTGAAGCGTATGGGCTCAAGCGATCTGCTGCCTGAATCTGTGGACGGCAAGCCGATTACGCTCCAGATTCCTGAGACGGTCAATTATGACCTGTCCACCGGTCAGGACTGGGCCAACCTCTCGCAGATGAATACCCCTGTGGTTACTGTAGATCCTTCTGTTGATCTGAATGAAGCGATTGATGCGGTCGTGAACTTCCCGCTGATTCCTGATGAGCTGAGAAGCAGCCTGCAGAAGAGCCGGATCTTGTCCGGCGACCTGCCGATGCCGCTGATTAAGGGCAGTCTTGATGAACAGATTACGGTTGCCGGCACACCGGTAATTCTGACCGAAATGAAGTTCGCCAGCGGCAACAACTATACGGCGGTCTGGGTACAAAAGGGGCAAGTGCTGCAGTTGAGCGGCGGGGACGTCTACCCTGACCGGGAGCAATTCCTTAAGAAGGTAGAGGAGCTGATGGCACCATGAGCAACATCCCTGCCATTGATACGAACGGCCTGACCAAAGTATATACCAATGGACGCGGCTGCCGGGACATTACGCTTACTGTAGGGAAAGGGGAAGCCTTCGGCTTCCTCGGCCCCAACGGCGCAGGCAAGAGTACCTTCGTCAAAATGCTTGTCGGACTTCTCTCGCCGACGGGCGGCCAGGCTTCTATTCTGGGCCATCCGCTGGGCTCGCTGGAAGCCAAAATGAAGATCGGCTATCTGCCGGAGCTGTACCGCTATCAGGAATGGCTGACCGGTGAAGAGGTAGTCAGGCTCCATGCCAGACTATGCCGGATTCCGAAGGCAGACGCGGACCGGAGAATTCCCCGGCTGCTTACGGAGGTGGGCATCGGGCAGCGCGGGAAGGACCGGGTCAAGCATTATTCCAAAGGAATGCAGCAGCGGCTGGGCCTGGCCTGTGCGCTGGTGAACGAGCCGGAGGTCCTTTTCCTGGATGAGCCGTCCTCGGCACTTGATCCGATCGGGAGGATGGAAGTGCGGGAAATCCTGCAGCGGCTTAAGGAGAGAGGAATCACCATTTTTCTCAACTCTCATCTGCTTGAGGATGTTGAAGTGCTGTGCGACCGGATGGCCCTGCTGAATGGCGGGGCGGTCCTGCGGCACGGCAGTGTAGCGGAGATGCTCAGCAAGCAGACAACCTGGCGGTTCAAGGTAGGCGGATACACGCCTTTTTTGCTGTCCTGGTTAAATGAGCATACAGGGTTAGCGGTCCGTCAATCTGCGGCACCGGGCAATAGAGCAGGACAAGAGCCTTCGCCGGATGACAGCATCGTATGGCTGGAGGCGGAGTTGGATCACGAGGAGCAGGCGGGCTGGCTGAACGGGCTGATCGTAGAGCAGGGAATGACCTTGTATGAGGTGATCCGCCAGACGCAGCGGCTGGAGGGTTGGTTCATGGATGCAGTATCCGGGCTGAATCATAGGGGGGAGAAGGAATGACAACCATACTTGCGATGACCTGGAAGGAAATGCTGCGCAAAAAAGTAATGCTGCTGACCTTGCTGCTAACCTTGGTGTTCCTGATTGCCTTCTGGTTCGTAGCCGGTACCATCGGAATGAACGATCCGGGTCCTGACTCGCTGGCTAACGGCAATGAATTATTCACGCAATATATAAACGGGGCTTTTATCTTAAGCCTGGGGTTCTTCTTCGGTGCGTTCGTTATCGCCTTTCTGGCGATATTCAGCTCCTTCTCCGTTATTGCGGGAGAGGCGGAGCAGGGAGTAATGCAGGCGCTGCTGCCCCGGCCGCTGCCGCGCTGGAAGTGGTACCTCGGGCGCTGGCTCGGCTTCGTCACGCTCGGGATTGTCTATGCCTTCATTCTATTCGCAGCCATTCTGCTGGTTACCAGCGCCCATGCGAATGTTCCAAGAGATGTCTTTGTGCTCACAAAGTCATTTCTGCTGTTTGCTTCCGTGGTCCCGCTGTTGATTTCTGTGTCTATGCTGGGCTCTGGTATATTCTCCGCTCTCGGGAACGGAGTGTTCATGACGATGCTGTATGGTGCCGGGTTTCTCGGGGGAATGATCGATAAGATCGCCGGAACGCTGCGGCTGGAGGATGACGCCTGGGAGGTGCTGCAGAATCTGACCGGAATGATATCGATGCTGATGCCGGCGGATACGCTCCAGCGCAGAATGACCGTCGAACTGTTCAGCATGAAGGATCTGAACGGGTTCGTATCGCTGAACAGCGGGCCGCTCAGTATGCTGAATATCAGCTCTTTTCCGTCCAATACCTTCCTTATGTACGCTGCGGGCTACACAGTAATTGTATTTGCACTGGGACTTCTGCGTTTCCAGCGTAAAGATCTGTAGAATGAATACTCTATTCGCAAAAAACGAAGCAGCGCCCCCAAAGTCTCCTTGCTAAGGAGCTTCAAGGGCGCTGCTTCGTGTGCAGACGGGCACTCATTTGGCCGCGCCAATCTCGATCCATTCCGTGGACCAGTTGCTGATCTCCCCAAGGATAGGGGCCAGTGCTGTGCCTTTCTTGGTCAGCGAATACTCAATCCGTACAGGAATCTCGGGATATACAGTACGCTGGATAATGCCTTCGTTCTCCATCTCCTTGAGCCGGTCGGACAATACCTTACCGCTTAAGTTGGATAAGCAATGCTCGATCTCACCGAACCGCCGCGGACCATCCATCAGGACGAATACGATGAGCGCTACCCACCGTTTGCTGAGTACATCCACTGCCTTCTCAAAGCGGGGACACATTTCGAATTCATTCATAAGGATCACCTCGACATTCATTATATCATAAACTTACAATAAGTAATTATAAATATTTAAATATATGTTATAACTTGACGAAGTTATATTACAATGATAAACTTACTTACAAATAGTTACTGAAGTTAAACATAGGTGATCAAAACTTTTAGGACGGTGCTATCATGACGAAACCAGATATCCTTACTATATTACAGAACAAGATCCAGCATATCTCCATGGACAATTCCACCAACATCCTCGTTGGACCTATTAAGCTGCCTGTTAATCTGGATGGAGAGACGGTTACCTTCCAGTGGTACAGCTGGTTGAAGGTGACGGATGATGAACTCATTCAGGCTGAAGGCGCAGCCGCAACAGAGCTGCTCATACAGCGCCTGTCTTCAATGAACCTGGCGGATGGACAACAATCGAGCGTGCTTGTATACGGCGATTTCCAGCATTCCGACGATGCGCTGATCCGCATGCACAGCATCTGCCATACCGGCGATATCTTCGGCAGCAAGCGCTGCGATTGCGGCTTCCAGCTGCACCAATCGATGAAGATGATCGCAGAGCATGGCTCCGGAGCGCTGTTCTATCTCGCGAATCATGAAGGCAGAGGCATCGGCCTGTTCAGCAAGGCGATGGCTTACCTGCTTCAGGAAGAGGGATATGATACGGTCGAAGCTAACCTGGAGCTGGGATTTGCCGATGATTCCAGAGATTACAGAGACGCGATCAGCGTGCTTCAGCGCTTGCGCAGCAAGCCGGTTACTCTGATTACCAACAACCCGAAGAAGCTGGAGGCGCTGAGAGCCGCCGGAATGAATACCGTCAAGCGGGTGCCGCTGTGGGGGGATGTTTCGGTCTTCAACGAGAAATACCTGCGGACCAAGGTTGTCCGTTCCGGGCATCTGGAGGCTGTGCCGGATGCCGGTTATCTGGAAGGCCGGGTGGCCAAATAAGCAGGAAACAGGTAGTACTTTTAGGATCATTCTATTATAATGAGGTACTGAACCCAATTCTAGCTTAGTGAGGTAACCTATGAATGCTATTCAAGTACAGGACTTGCGCAAGACCTTCAAAGTCCAAAAAAACCGCGAGGGCCTCAAAGGGGCCTTCGCTGATTTGTTTAAACGGCAATATTCCGAGGTGACCGCAGTCAAGGATATTTCATTCGCTATCCCGGAGGGTGAGATCTGCGGCTACATCGGGGAGAACGGAGCCGGGAAGTCAACAACGATCAAGATGCTTACCGGGATTCTGGTGCCTACCGCCGGCAGCCTGTCTGTTGGCGGCTTCGTGCCGTATGAGGAGCGGGAGAAGTTCGTTCAGAATATCGGCGTGGTCTTCGGCCAGCGCAGCCAGCTCTGGTGGGATATCGGTGTCATCGAGTCGTTCCAGCTGCTGCGCAAGGTGTACCGGGTGCCTGAGCAGGAATTCAAGAAGCGGCTGGATGAGCTGGTCGAGCGGCTGGCGCTGCAGGAGCTGCTGAACCGTCCGGTGCGCAAGCTGAGCCTGGGCCAGCGGATGCGCTGTGAGCTGGTCGCCGCGCTGCTGCATAATCCGTCCATTCTGTTCCTGGATGAGCCGACGATTGGACTCGACATTGTTGTGAAATCGGAGATCCGCGAATTTCTCAAGGACATGAACCGGGAGCATGGAACCACCATTCTGCTGACCACCCATGACCTGCAGGATATTGAAGCGTTGTGCTCCCGTGTGATTATGCTGGATGACGGACGGATTATCTATGACGGTGGTCTGGATGATCTGAAGCAGCGCTGGGGAACCGGACGTGAAGTGCAATTCCAGTTCGGAACAGCCACGAAGCTTCAGCAATTGATTGGCTGGACAGAAGGGATGCCGGTGACCTGGACTGCCGAGAATGAGCTGGGGGCCAAGGTCTGGATTCCGCTGGAGCTGAATGTATCGGATGTGCTGGGCCGCGTTGTAGGACAGGCTGATATTACCGATATCAAAATCATCGAGACCAACACGGACGACATCGTGCGCAGCATCTACCAGTCGGGCTCGGCGGAGAAGCCGGAAGAGCGGATCGCTGCACTGAGCGATGAGAAAGAGGCGGTCCATGTCTAGGCGGCTGGCAACGGCAGCATCCTCCTCCGGCAGAGGCTCAGGCAATGCCCCAAACAGCGGGTGGAGGCTGCTGCTTGGCGCTTATTTCGACTTCATCCGTATCCGGTTCCTGACGATGCTCGCTTACCGTGTGAATTATTATTCGGGCATCCTGATCTATACGCTGAACATCGGGGTCAATTATTTCACCTGGCGGGCGATCTACGGGGACGGCCAGTCGCTTGGCGGCTTCACCGGAGCGCAGATGACTACGTATGTTGCGGTCTCATGGATGGCGCGGGCCTTCTATTTCAATAACCTGGACCGGGAGATTTCTACGGATATCCGGGACGGCAGCATCGCCATCCAGTTCATCCGGCCTTATAATTACGTGCTGGTCAAAATGATGCAGGGACTCGGCGAAGGCCTGTTCCGCTTCATGATGCTGATGATTCCGGGCATGGTAATCGCCATTCTGCTGTTTCCGGTGCAGCTCCCGACCGAGCCTTCGGCCTGGGCGGGCTTCCTGGTCATGCTGTTCTTCAGCTTCCTGATCAGCTCGCAGATCAACATTATTACCGGTCTGTCGGCCTTCTTCGTCGAGAACAATGAGGGGATGATGCGCATGAAGCGAGTGGTCGTGGACCTGTTCTCCGGCCTGATTGTGCCGATCACCCTGTTCCCGGACTGGCTGGCCTCGGTGCTGAAGCTGCTTCCCTTTCAAGCCATTACGTATCTGCCGGGCTCTGTATTCACAGGCCGCGTGCAGGGCGTAGGCATCTGGAATGTGCTGGGAATCCAGGTGATCTGGTTCCTGCTGCTGCTGATTCCGATTGTCTGGCTATATCACGCGGCGCGTAAGCGGCTGTTCGTGCAGGGAGGTTAAGCGAAGCATGTATTACCTGGGCTTATTGATTGAATATCTGAAGAATTATATGAAAACACGGCTCACCTACCGCGCGGATTTCTGGGTGGAGGTGATCTCCGACCTGCTGTTCCAGGCCACGAACTTCATCTTCATAATGGTCATCTTCATGCATACGGACAGCCTGGGCGGCTGGAATCAGAACGAAGTCGTCTTCGTCTATGGCTTCTTTATGGTGCCGTTCGGAGTGTTCAGCTGTTTCGTGAATATGTGGGGCTTCAGTGAACGCTATATCGTCAAAGGCGAGATGGACCGCATTCTCACCCGTCCGGCGCATAATCTGTTCCAGATTTTCCTGGAAAATGTGGACCCGCCTGCCTTGTTCGGCTCCGTCATCGGGCTGATTATCATGGGAATCAGCGGCAGCAACCTGGGCCTGCCATTTGAATGGTGGACCCTGCCGATGCTGATTCTGCTGACGCTCAGTGCGGTAGCCATCTATACAGGCATTTATACGACACTAACCTCGTTGTCGTTCTATTCGGATGCGCCGACCGGTATTCTGCCGCTGATGTACAACATCCAGACATACGGGCGTTATCCGGTAACCATCTATAACCGGGCGATTCAGGTGCTGCTGACCTGGATCATCCCGTTTGCTTTTGTCGGCATCTATCCGGCGGCCTTGTTCCTGCACCGCGATGAGATGCGAACGATGGCGCTGCTCACTCCGCTTGTGGGTGCGGTCTTCCTCAGCATCGGCCTGATGGCCTGGAGCTATGGCGTCAAGCGGTACAAGGGTGCCGGTTCTTAACGTGTGTTGAGACATAGAGTGGAGAAGTAAACATAATAGGGTTGTCCCGCAGCTTGTCATCAGGGCTGCAGGGGCAGCCCTGTTTGTGTTGCATTATTTTAAGTGAAATGTGCTATAAGGAAGCTCGGAAATTACTACCTGCCTGTATTCTGAAAGCGCATAATTAAGATCGAAGAAATCAGAAATCTGTTAAAGGAAAGAAGGGTGAAGTGTGGAGGATACATATATCATCGGAATCGATTTAGGCGGAACCAATATCAAGGCAGGTTTGTTTAATAAGCAGTTTGCAGCAATAGAGGAACTGTCCATTCCTACAGAAGCGGCGGAGGGTCCGGACCATGTGCTGGAGCGGATCAGGCTTGCTGTAGCACAGCTATGTGAGCGGGGCGGGATTGAGGAGCGGCAGATCAGTTGTATGGGATTGGGCATACCGGGCCTGCTGGACCCGGAGGAAGGGCTGTCGGTGTTCTCGCCGAACTTCCCCGGCTGGGAGCAGGTTCATGTGGTCAATGAAATGAAGCCTTACTATGGATTTGATATCTATATCGATAATGATGTACGGGTCAATCTCTATGGGGAGTGGCAGGGGGCCGGGCGGGGCTACCGGAATTTGCTGCTGCTTACTCTTGGCACCGGCCTTGGCTCAGGCATTGTCCATGACGGCAAGGTGCTCTACGGGACCACCTTCAGCGCAGGAGAAATCGGACACATGAATATGTTCCGGCAGGGGCGTCCCTGCCGTTGCGGCAGCTCCGGGTGCCTCGGGCGGTATGTGTCTGCCGTGGGAATGGTTAATACGTTCAAGGAGAAGCTTAAGGAAGGGAGAGCCAGCGTGATTGAGACCTGGACGGAGCATAATACTGAGCGAATCACCGCGAAGATGATATCTGAGGCTTATGATCTGGGGGACCGGTTAGCCATGGATGTCATGCATGAGACCGGGGAGCTGCTGGGGTTCGGGCTGGCGAATGTGATTAATCTGCTGAACCCGGAGCTAATTATTATCGGAGGCGGGATGTCGGCAGCGGGAGACCGGCTGCTCCAACGGGTACGTGAAACAGTAGATGCCCATGCCCTGAAGCTCTCCGGCAGCCACTGCCGGATTGTCCAGGCCGGGCTGGGCAGCCGTGCGGGTACTCTGGGAGCGGCTGTATATGCGAATCAGCGGAGACTGACGCAGACGAAGGGATAGGATGAGAGACCTGCGACCTTAGGGTAATGCAAAACTTTGGATTTTCAATAATTCACCATTTTTCCATATAAAAACTCAAATCCGACATCAATCGTCAAATAAACCCAATGAAGACAGGATATAGAAGGAGGTATACTTAGGACAGTTTGAAATAGAAAGAGGAGAAGGAAAGTGAAAACCATCATTCTTAAGCCAGAAGCAGTTCCTGCAAGTTATCCAATACCGGGTGAGAGACCAGGCAATGCCAGGAGCCTTGTCATCGGAGGCAATGGAGGACTCGGCTATTCAATTACACAGGAGCTGCTCTCCCGGGGAAAGCTGGTCACTTCGACCTACCATCGGTCCAGTCAAGCGCTTGATGCATTAAGAGGACCGCTGCTGACAATATCTTCACTGGATGTACAGAATGAGGAGAGACTGGCGGCTGTGCTGGATGGAGCAGCGACAGTCTATTTCTGTCTTAATGTGCCTTACTCGGAATGGCATTCGGTTATGTTCCAGGCGCTGGAACGGGTGACGGGCCGGCTTGGGCCCGGCAAGACGCTGGTCTTCCCCGGCAATGTCTACGGATACGGCAAGCTTCAATATCTCCCGGCAGATGAACGTCACCCCAAGGCGGCACAGACCCGCAAGGGCCGGCTGCGCAACCGGATGGAGGAGCACCTGGTGAATCAGGCGGCCAGCCGCGGCTTCCGTTACATTATTCCCAGGTATCCCGACTATTACGGTCCTAATGTGACCAACAGGGTATTTGGAGCGATATTCAAGCGGGCACTCCAGGCGCGGACCGTGATGTGGCCGGTGAAGCTGGATGTGCCCCATGACCTGGTCTATGTCGGTGATGCAGCCAAGGCAGCCGTACTGCTGGCAGAGAGCAGAGAGAACGGGGAATGGCATGTATCCGGCTCAGGCACGATTGAAGGCCGCCAGTTTATCCACAGCATCCAGGATGCAGCGGGCACTCCCCGGAAATGCCGGGTGGTGCCGGGCTGGGCGGTCAAGCTGGCCGGGATGTTCGATAAAGAGGCAAGGGAGTTCTACGAGCTGCTCTACGGATACAAGTATCCGCTGCTGTTATGCGACAGCAAATTCATGAGCAGATTCCACGAGTATTCCCCAACTCCATATAAGAAGGCGATCAAAGAGACGCTACACTGGTTCCGGGAACAGGAGGAATAGCGGAAGCTTCAGTATTGGATGCTGCCTGTGGTAGCATGATATGCTATAGACACCATAGACACAGGAGGGTAACGATGACAAGAGACATACAGCATGTGCCATATGGCTATGAAGCGCCTCCGGCCGAACGCAAAGGAACCTTGATTTTCTATGATTCCTTCGAGCATATCTCCGATGAGGAACTGCTGAAGGCTGCCCAGGCAGCGGTGGAACGGAAATTCAGCAAGCTGGTGCTGTACCCGCTGCATGAGGAGACGGTGCGGCGGATGACGAAGGAGCCGGTGAAGCCTTTGTACAAGCGGGAGGAAAGGCTGCACGATTGGAAAAGGGAGCAGGGACAATCCTTCATTACGGTAGAGGGTCTGGAAGGGAAGCGGAAGAAATATACACCGCTTGACTCTGCGCTGCGACATATTGCAGGGGTCTATCAAGCGCCGTATTTTCTCTATCTGACCCCGGATATGGCGAATCTGTTCGCTTCCTTCTCCTCCTTCGAGGAGTGGATCGTCAAGCTGCGTCTGCTGCTGACTGAAGCGCCGGAGCAGGTGCATCCGCGGCTGGAGAAGTTCCGCCACCGGTGGGATGTGGCAGGCGGGGAAGGGGAGCAGCGTACACGTTAGAGTGTAACAAGCTCCCCGGCATTATTACTTGTGAGGCTGTGCTTGCTTGCGTCTGAAGATGTACATTTTCCATTGATAATGGATGAAGCAGCCGATGCAGAACCCGAGAATAGCGACTGTTGCCGCGACTGCAACCATAATCGTGAAAAGATATCCGGCAACCGTCCAGCCGGCCGTAAAGCTGACCAGTCCCGCAGCCAGACAGAAGACGGCAATCTTCTGGTTGAATTGCTGCTGCTCCGGGTCTTCCAGCACATAAGCAGAACGCGGCTTGGTCAGCAGCCGGCTGCTTAGCTTCATTACAGGATTATAGCTGAACAGCAAGCCTGATAATCCGGCAGCAAGCGGAAGCGCAAGAATCCAGCGGATTCCTGTAAATAAGGCAAGTAGTACAGAGATCACAATAAAAGCCTGATTAATCTTCACCAGCGGCCGGGGAATTCCCTGAGCGGAAGGTAATGGATTCACTGAAATCATACCTTTCTTATTGGAATGATGTAATTAAGAAAATTATATCGGTTGATCGGATACCTGGCAATCCTTAAGTTGGATACTTCAAATTTGAATTTATTTTCTGTTGACATGAAGAGATTTTTCGTGGTTATATTATGTAGACCAATTGTTATAATGGCAGATTGTCATGATAAGGAAGTGTCCGGCTTGTCGAACAGACATAATGCACGTGAAGCTATTGTGGATACGGCTTCGAGATTGTTTTTCACACAGGGCTATCATGCTACCGGTCTGAATCAGATCATTAAGGACAGCGAATCGCCTAAGGGATCATTGTATTATTACTTCCCTGACGGCAAAGAGGAGCTGGCGCTGACCTGCATTCACCGGACCAGTGAAGAAGTGGCGGGGTCGCTGAGGTATTATATGGAGAGCGAGGGCTCCGCGGCTCTTGCCGTCCAGAAATTCATACTGTCCATGGCGGAGACTGCGGAGACCTCGTCTTTTGAGGGATTGGTACCGTTCAGCTTCTGGGTGGCGGCCGAGACCTCCTGCGTTAGCGATGAGCTGCGCAGCGCCTGTCAATGTGTGTTCAAGGATTGGCAGAATGTCATCGTTCAGCGTCTCATCGGTGATGGGGTGGAGGAAGAAGCGGCGGAACGCAAGGCGGTTGTGGCCGTCTCCTTGTTCGAAGGAGCGCTGCTGCTCGCATTGACAAGCAAGAGCACGTATCCGCTGGTTGCGGCAGCAGAGAGCGTTCAGGCTATTTTGGAATAGCCACAGTAGCAATACAAGCAAGATTAGCAGTAAGCAGCACCTACAGAGAGAGTATACAGATAATCAGGAGGATACGAGAGTGAATGCAACTATGACTGACAAGGGGCAGACAGCGCCCCGGCAATTCAAGACTTTACCTATTCTGATCTCCCTGCTGATTGCCGGATTCATCGGCATGTTCAGTGAGACCGCGTTAAATGTCGCTTTAAGCGATCTGATGAATGTTCTGCAAATAACACCAACGACTGCGCAGTGGCTGACTACCGCTTATCTGCTTACCCTGGGGATTCTGGTTCCGATCTCCGGGCTGCTGCTGCAATGGTTTACGACCCGCCAGCTATTTATCGCCGCCTTATCCTTCTCGATTGCAGGAACGTTCCTGGCAGCGATGGCTCCGAATTTCGAATTCCTGCTTACAGCCAGAGTAGTTCAGGCCATGGGCACTGCACTTCTTCTGCCGCTGATGTTCAACACGATACTGGTGATTATTCCGCCTGAGCGGAGAGGAGCGGCCATGGGATTGATCGGGCTGGTCATCATGGTAGCGCCGGCGATTGGACCTACCATTGCCGGACTGCTGATTGAGAGTCTGAGCTGGCACTGGATCTTCTGGCTGGCTCTGCCGTTCCTGTTCATTGCACTGGTGAGCGGTATTCTGTTCATGCAGAATGTTACGGAAGTGACGAAGCCGAAGATTGACATTCTGTCCATCCTGTTATCCTCCTTCGGATTCGGCGGCATCGTGTACGGGTTCAGCAGCGCCGGTGAATCGGAGGGCTGGGGAAGCCCGAAGGTGATTGTGGCCATTGCAATTGGTGTCATTGCACTGATCCTGTTCTGCATCCGCCAGCTGACGATGAAGCAGCCGATGATTGATCTGCGCGCCTTCAAGTTCCCGATGTTCGTGGTAGGTCTGCTGATGGTCTTCATCTGTATGATGGTCATTCTCTCCTCCATGCTGATTCTTCCGCTGTATCTGCAGCAGGGGCAAGGATATACTGCCTTCAAAGCAGGACTGTTGCTGCTGCCGGGCGGGATCATCAACGGGCTGATGTCGCCGGTGATGGGACGTCTGTTCGATAAATACGGCCCGAAATGGCTGGTTATCCCCGGCCTGGTGCTGGTCGCCGTCTCCTTGTGGTTCTTCTCGGGCATTACGGCTACTTCTACCGTGGTCTTCGTAATTGTGCTGCATAGTGTGCTGATGATCGGTATCTCCATGATTATGATGCCTGCCCAGACCAACGGGATCAACCAGCTTCCGCTGGAATATTACCCGCATGGTACAGCGATCATGAATACCCTTCAGCAGGTAGCGGGTGCGATTGGTACGGCCCTGGCGGTAAGCATTATGACCTCCGGCTCCAAAAGCTTCTTGCAGAGTGTCAAGAACCCGGCTGATCCGCTGAACATTGGCGCTGCCTTCACGCACGGGGTGCAGAATGCCTTTGTCTTCGGGATGGTTATGGCCATCATCGGTCTGGTCATCGCCTTCTTCATCAAGCGTGTTATTGTTTCGCACAAGACGCAGGCTTCCATGCACTAATTCGTCTGTTTCAAGAACCTCTCCTTTTGGGAATGGGTAACCATTTCTGAGGAGGGGTTCTTTTGTGGTTTACATACTGGACTTTATCTGGGTAATATTGTATATTAAGCATAGATATCCGATGTATAGGGAGGTAAAGACGATGAAGGTCAGCAAGGAGATGCTGAAGGGCAGCACAGGGACTATGATTCTTACGCTGCTGCTGGACAGACCGCTGTATGGTTACGAGCTGATTAAAGAGCTGGAGCAGCGCTCGCAGGGGGTTTTTGCGCTGAAGGAAGGCACGCTCTACCCGATTCTTCATGCGATGGAGAGTGAACACTGGGTGGAAGCCTACTGGACGGTGGTCGACGGTCGCAAGCGCAAGTATTACCGGCTGCTGGAGGAAGGCAGGCATAAGCTGCAGGAGAAGCGTGAGGAGTGGAAGCTGTTCAAAGGGGCAGTGGACTCTGTACTGGGGGAGGGCAGTGCGTAATGGAACCGAATCAGAAGGTATTGAACCGCTATTTGAATAAGGTATGCGCCGAGGTGAGGGCCAAAGGGATGCACGATGAGATCCGGGAGGAGCTTAGCGGACATTTCGCCGACCTGATGACGGAGAGGCAAGAGCAGGGGGCGACCGAGGAAGAGGCACAGCAATATGCCATCGCGCAATTGGGTGATCCGCAGGCCATTGGCCGGGAGCTGCACCAGATACACAAGCCCCGGATTCCTTGGGCGCTGCTGATAGGCGTGATTCTGCTGTCAGCTGTAAGTTTGTTAGGGATGGGGGCTGTGGAAGCGGGAGTTAAGGATTACATTCCTGATGCTCTGATGCTGCGCCAGTTGGTATTTATCGCCCTTGGAGTTGCTGTAATGGCTATCATGTATTTCATCAATTTCAAGCAGTTGCAGCGGGCTTCGGGGTGGATTTATGGCGGAACATTACTAATGCTTGGGGCCAGTCTATGGCTTGGTCCAGATATGATGAATGGCAGCAGGCGTTATGTTGGAGTTCTGGGCTTCCCGTTTGATCTGATTGGATTCAGTCCATATCTCTTTGTCATTGCGCTGGCAGGAATCTGGAAGAAACCAGGTGTGATGCGCACCACCGGCGGGGGGATGAGACAGTGGGCGGATTTAGGTCTGCTGCTGTTGCCTGCGGCCATTTACTGTATCGTTCCGTCTTTTGCCGAGCTGGTTGTATATCTGGCGGTTGCATTACCTTTATATGTATGGATCACCCGGCGCTGGGTTAGAGCTGTTGTAATCGCTGCAGTATTTGCAGGTGTTGGGGCAATCTACGTATGGAATAGAATAGGGACGGGTTATTATAGTTTCATTAACGGTTTGATTTACGACACCTTAACCTCCGCAGGCTGGGGAGGTCAGGGTATTGCTGGGATAGCTGTTGAGAAGCGTTTGCCCTATCCTTATACAGACCTTTTCCCAGTATATTTGATTCAGAGCTTCGGTTGGGCCGGGGGCCTGCTGCTGCTTGTGCTGGTCTGCTGGTTTGCACTCAGAATGATCGCCTATACCCGCTCTGTCAGCGATGCCTATGGGCGGGCGCTGATCTTTGCACTCTCTCTAATGTTAGCGATCCGCTTAATCTACGGTTTGTCTATTCTCACCGGCAGAATGCCGCTGATCTCGATACCGTTCCCGTTCCTGAGCTACGGACAGCATGTGTTCATTGAATTCGCCGCCCTCGGGCTGCTGATGGGGGTCTACCGGCGGAAGGATATGGTCCCTGCGGCACAAGTTCCCGCTTGATGCTGGACGGCTGCCTGGGCAGCACGTATACTGGAGCTGAAACAGAGGAACAGGCAGAGAGGAGGCGCGGAGTTGGACAAGCCGGGAGGTAAAATGAGTAGGCTGGCATTGTTCTTGATTACGCTGCTTGTAGGCGGTGCGGCGCTGCTATCGGGGGCTACCACAAGTGCTGTTGCTGAAGCAGGGACCGCTAAGGCGCAAGGTGCACCGGCTGCCGCAGTGAAGCAGAACAAGCTCCCCGGCGGGTTCGTCTATCTGGATGAGGTGATTCCGTCAGCGCAATATGAGATCCGGTACTTCAGCACGAATAATTTCACAGGAACCCGGGTGGACGGGTATAAGGCGCCGCTGGCTATTTTCTCCAAGACTGCTGCCGACGCGCTGAAGAAGGTCAGTGATGATCTGGAACGCAAAGGCTATATTCTGCGAATCTATGATGCTTACCGCCCGCAAAAGGCAGTAGACCACTTCGTACGCTGGTCTCAGGACGCCAGTGACCTGAAGATGAAGGCACAGTATTATCCGAAGCTGGACAAGCGGAACCTGTTCAAGCTGGGCTTCATCGCTAGGAAATCCGGACATTCACGGGGCAGTACCATCGACCTGACACTGGCCTACAAGGACACAGGGGAGCTGGTGGATATGGGCAGCCCGTATGATTTTTTCGGGGAGATTTCTTATTATAATACAGGGCTCATCACCAGTAGCCAGCATGCGAACCGCAAGCTGCTGAAGGATGCGATGGTGAAGCAGGGCTTCAAGCCGTACACCAAGGAATGGTGGCATTTCACACTGATCAAGGAGCCTTATCCGAAGCAATATTTCAATTTCAATGTGGAGTAAGGCTGTTCGAAAGTAAATGATAACGGTTAATGAATAATGTAGGTTAATCTCTGAGACATGCGTGCATAATATTCTAATACAGGGAAGGTGGGGATCGATTTGTTCAGAAGAATCGCAGCCGTATTCCTAAGTGTAGTGTTATTAGCAGCAGGAGCAGGTGTATTGACCGGCAATCAGGTGAATGCCGCCAGCAGCATGAGAGTGATCGTCAACGGACAGGAATTGCAGCCGGGCGTAGGATCAGCCTACACCAGCGGCTCAAGCGTCATGCTTCCGCTGCTGGATACAGCCGAGGCCTTGAAGTATAGGGTCACTTTTACCGGTGCCACGGGAACCTTCCTGCTGGAACGCTTCCAGGAAAGTGTCCAATTCCGGCTGTCCGGACAGGAGCTGCTGCTTGATGGCAAGGACAAGGTTACGTATACGGACGGCTTTGAGCTGAAGCAAAAACGGGCGTATGCGCCGCTGTCCTTTTTCTCGGCGATAGGACTGGTGACGTCTTATAATGCGGCTACAGGCCAGGTGGAGCTGTACACGCCGGAGGTAACAGCCAGTGCGGTAGCAGGCCTGCTCGCTTCAGGCAACTATCAGGCACTCCGCGACCGTTATTATGCAAAGGAGACTGAAGCGCTGTCTCAGCCCGTTCTCCAGCAGAGCTGGGAGGGCATGAGCGCGCCTGCGGGCAATTTCTTAGGCGTGAAGTCCACAGAGAGTAAGCATCAGGACGGCAATATCACAATTGTCAGTGTGTTAGCCTTCGCCAAGGGCGAGGCTGTGCTGACGCTTACGCTGAATGACTCGGGCAAGCTGACGAATCTGACGCTGGCTCCGGTTCCGGCGAAGGAAGTATCAGCCAGTCCGGTACAAACGCAGGCAGCGCCGTAACGTATTCATTTCATTTTCACATGGAGGATTTCACAGTCTACAGGGCTGCTGGAATCCTTTTTTAATTTGTTGTTGACAGGATGGGCGAAAAGGAGTAATTTAAAACTCTGATTAAACATTGTTTAAATCATTGATTAGGAATCTGAGGCAGAGGAGGGCAGCAAGCTTCATTATGGCTAAATCGGACAGTAAGACGGATGCAACAGATAAAGATACGAAGCAGATTATTCTGGATGCCACTGTGGACTTGATCCGCGAGGAGGGATTTCGCTGCATCACCCTGCGCAGTATCGCTGCCCGGGCAGAGACCAATCTGGCGCTGGTGAATTATTACTACGGCTCCAAGGAGAAGCTGTTTGGGGATGCGGTGAAGCAGCTTATGTCGACTTTTGACGATGCCTTCAAGGTCCTGGAGGATACCTCTTTGCCGCCAAAAGAGCGCTTGAAGCTGTTCTTCACGCGGTACATTGTTAATCTCAGCCGCTATCCCGGTATGGCCCGGCAGATGCTTGACCAACGGCCTCATATCATGGGCTCGCTCGATGAATATGCGAAATATTCCAAGCTGATGCGGATTGAACGGATTCTGGATGCGCTCGGGGAGATTACCGGAGAACAGGACCGCGATAAGCTCATGATGATGAACATGCAGATCTACGGGGCGATTGTCTTCCCGGTGATTATGGTCAGCAGTCTGCCGAAGGATCAGGAGGATCTCCAGCAAATCTTCAGGCTGTCTCCGCTGGAGGAACAGATTGACGGGTTGTTTGAGCTTTATTTTCACAAATATCATTAATTTCGAACAGAGAGAAGAGTGGACAAGAGGATGTCAAACCCTACTATACAAGCAGACAGCGCCGCAGAGGCGCCGTTCTCGCTCAGAGCAATACTGCCGCCGCTGCTGGCAATTATCGTGGGCATGATTATGGTTATTCTGGACAGCACAGCGGTGAATGTTGCCGTTCCGAACTTGGTACAATATTTCGATACGGACCTCAAGACGGTCCAATGGGCGATTACCGGCTATACGCTGGCGCTCGCGGCTGTCATTCCGCTGGCCGGCTACATGACGGACCGCTTCGGGTCCAAGCAGGTATTCCTGACTACGGTCGCTATGTTCGTGCTCGGCTCTGTGCTGTGTTCGGTGGCCCAGACCTCCGCTCAGCTCGTGCTTTTCCGTGTTATCCAGGGTCTTGGCGGCGGGATGGTCGCCCCTATCGGGATGGCGATGGTCTTCCGGCTGGCTCCGGCTGAACGCAGAGGCTCCATTATGGGGATGCTCGGGATTCCTATGCTGCTGGCTCCGGCGCTGGGACCGATCCTCTCAGGCTGGCTGGTGGAGTATGTGAGCTGGCACTGGATTTTCCTGATTAATCTGCCGATTGGGATTGTCGGTATTATTCTTGGCCTGAAGTATCTGCCGGTTACTGAGAAGAAGGGCAGAGCGCATCTTGATGTCTTCGGTATTATTCTGGCGCCGCTGGCCTTCTCCATGCTGGCCTATGGTGTCAATCAAGGCGGCAGTGAGAGCTGGGGCTCCACTGGAGCCATTGTCGGCTTGGCGGTTGGCGGAGCAGCGCTGGTCGTGTTCGTGATTATCGAGCTGCTGCAGAAGTATCCGCTGTTGGAGCTGCGCGTATTCCGTTCCTCCGACTTCACACGCGGGATCATTATCTCCTGGGTGACCCAGGCGGCACTGTTCGGCTCCATGCTGTTCGTTCCGCTGTATCTTCAGCAGATCCGCGCCTTCACTCCGCTGGAGACCGGGCTGATTCTGCTGCCGCAGGCTTTGGCTTCCGGGGTGGGGATGCCGCTGGGCGGCCGCCTGTTTGACAGAATCGGGGCGCGCCCGCTGGTCTTCATCGGCCTTAGTATTATTTCGACCGCGTTGTTCCTGCTGTCCGGGGTGACGGTAGACACCGGTCTTCCGGTCATTATGGGTTGTCTGGCGATGATGGGCCTGGGCATGGGCCTCTCGATGATGCCGGTCAACACCCATGTGCTGAATTCCGCGCCGCGTGAATGGGTTACCCGGGTGACTCCGCTGACCGCTGCGGCTCAGCAGGTCGTGGTCTCCTTCGCGGTAGCCGGTATGACCGGCTATCTGACCAGCCAGATCACCACCCATACGGTTGAGATGGCTCCCGGCGGCAATCCGCTGGTAGCGGCTGTACAGGGCTTCAATGATGTATTCTTCCTGTCGGCCTGCATCGCTGTGGCCGGGGTGGTTCTCAGTCTGATTCTGCGCCGTCCGAAGACAGCCGGAGCAGCGCCTTCTCCGGAAGAGCAGCAGACCGATGCTGCCATGATGATGGGGCATTAATCGGAGACAATTGTTAAAGGAAGATGCTGTAGACTCACCTTATAGACATACAAAGAGCGTCCCTGGCTGCCTGTTGGCAGGGGGCGTTTTTTGTTGTTCTCATGGATTGATGCGGGGAGGGAGTGTGTTAGAAGAAGGGGGTTGGATGTGAAGGGGATGTAGGCGAAAAACTGAGTACAATTAGGGGATCGATGGTAGGCGGAACGGCTCAAACGTAAAGGGAGAAGAATGAAGTGCACAAGTACACCTGAATTCGCGGGAGGCCCCCACAAGTGGACAAAGGGGGAAGGCAGGCTGCATCCCCCTGCATCCCCCTATATCCCGCTACCGGCTACAGATGCACCCTCCGCTTCTTCAGCATCCTTGCCGGCGGCACAAAATGCAGCTTGCCCAGCAGCTCGGAGGCCACAATGCCCAGCAGCACCAGCGCTGCCCCGGTGTAGCCCTGGAGGGAGAGCTGCTCATGCGCGAACCAGTAGCCGAAGAAGGCGGCGAAGACCGGCTCCAGAGCGAAGATCAGGCCGGTGCGCGTCGGCGAGGTGTACTTCTGGGCCACGGGCTGGAGGATGAAGCCGCAGGCGCTGCAGAAGATGCCGAGGGCCAGAATGGCAATCCAGCCGGGCAGGGTGGACGGCAGCGAAGGCGTCTCGAAGACGGCCGACAGAATCAGGGCATAGCCTCCGGCGAAGCCGAGCTGCAGAATGCCGATATTCAGCGAGTCGCTGGTCTTGACGGCCCGGCCTGTGACCAGGATCTGCACCGCATAGAACACAGCGGACAAGATACAGAGAAGATCGCCGGGGCGGACCTGCAGCGAGCCGTTCAGTGTGAGCAGCCCGATGCCGCAGATGGCGAGTACGGCGCCGAAGATTTGCGGGGGCGCGACTTTTTTGCGGAACACCAGCACCTCCAGCATGGGAACGAACACAACAGTCAGCGCTACCAGGAATCCGGCATTCGAGGTCGTGGTCGTCTTCAGCCCGAAGGTGATGCAGGTGAACACCCCAAGCAGCAGGAAGCCAAGCAACGCTCCATATTTCAAAGCTCTGGCATCGATGCTTCTCAGCCGTCTGCGGAACAGCAGTGCGGCCAGCACGAAGGCCAGCC
The DNA here is from genome assembly GCF_037977055.1 of Paenibacillus sp. FSL K6-1096. Classification (NCBI taxonomy): domain Bacteria; kingdom Bacillati; phylum Bacillota; class Bacilli; order Caryophanales; family Paenibacillaceae; genus Paenibacillus; species Paenibacillus sp. FSL K6-1096. The sequence continues at coordinate 6,988,226 of NZ_CP150274.1, forward strand.
CGAAGCGCAAGGCAATCAGATTGAATTCTCCCAGGGTTCCCAGACCCATCTTCATGAACAGGTAAGAGGAGCCCCAGAACAGGGTTACAGCCATAAGCAGCAGCTCAGCCTTCAGCGGCTTCATTCCGTCATCATCATCCTTCTATATTCCAAGTGAATATAGTATAATACGCTCGAATACATAAGGTAACTGAATGTTTATCATAAGATACATGAGAGAATCTCATGTATTATCAGAGGGGATACAGCACGATGAGTCTGGTCAAATATGAAGTGTTCCTCCGCGTGGTGGAACTGGGCAGTCTGACCAAAGCGGCCGATGCGCTAGGCTTCACCCAATCCGGTATCAGCCATACGATCAGCAGTCTGGAGCATGAATTCGGCTTCCCGCTGCTTGTGCGCAGCCGTTCGGGTGTGAGGCTGACGGTCAATGGAGAGCAGGTGCTTCAGCCGATCCGCGAGATTCTGAAATGGAATGAGCAGCTCAAGCAGCAGGTTGCGGATATTCACGGCCTGGAGACAGGAACGATCACGATCGGCACCTTCACCAGCGTCTCTGTCCATTGGCTGCCGGATATCATCAAGCAGTTCCGCCGGGAATATCCGTACATTGAATTCAAGCTGATGGAGGGCGGTTATCTGGAGATTGAACAGTGGATTGAGGCAGGAGTGGTCGATTGCGGCTTTCTCTCGCTGCCTACAAGGGAGCAGTTCGAGGTCATTCCGCTGAAGCAGGACCGGATGCTGGCAATCCTTCCGCAGGACCATCCGCTGAGCAAGAATCCCCATATGCCGCTGGCCCAGATTGCCTACGAGGACTTCATTATTCCGAAGCCCGGCTCGGATTATGACGTGCAGCGGGTGCTGGAGAAGGCCGGGATTAAGCCGAACATCAAGTTCACCGCCGGGGATGATTATGCGATCATAGCGATGGTGGAGAAGGGGCTGGGCATCAGCATTCTTCCGGAGCTGGTCACCCGGTTCCAGCATAAGCATGTAGCCATGCTTGAGCTGGAGGAGCGCAGCTTCCGTTCCCTTGGCCTCGCGGTGAACTCGATGAAATATGCTTCGCCGGCAACGCGGCGGTTCCTGCAGCATGTGCAGAGCTGGGCGTCCGGCCAGGTTTAGATTGTTAAAAAAAACGCACAAAAGGCATGTTTTCGAAACTGAAAACATGCCTTTTTGCCAACGTGCATTCGAGCATCATTTGCTTATTTTGCGCCCTTCTTTGTCGAGAAACAACAGCTCGTAGTATTTTTTCGGCCGTCCTTTAGTGTTGTCCCGTTTTTCAAATACCGTTTGTACATAGTTGCTTTCCTCAATTTTGTTAAGGATACGGTTTGCTCCCCGGGTGGTCATAGACAGGCACTCAGCCACATCCTCAGAGGATAATTTATTGGTTCTCATCATTTCCGCATAGGACATGATTCGCTGCAAGTTGATGTTGTTAATTCCAATCTTTTTGGCGAGTGCAAGGATATCCGGGTCCCCCTGCTCAGAGAACTGGATCACGTTCATACTCCGCAGCGGGCCGATCACCTTCTGTTCCTCATTTATGAAAAAGCTGCAGCTTCCCGCATAGGCTTCCGCCTGCCGGTGAGCTTTGGTGGCGTTGACGTTCGCCTGGAAATATTCGTGCCCCGTGCCCCACCCGATCTTCACCTTGCCGCTGATGAAGCCTTCCAGATACTCCAGCAGGGTGCAGTTATGCGCGTTAGCGGTGATCCTCATGAAATGTCCGTAGGTGGTGTATAGCCTGACGTAGCCATCCGAGATTTGGGCCGTGTCTGCGATTTTCACGCTGTGCAGAAACCTGCCGACCAGGGCTTTCAGCTCTTGAAGCTGCTCTGCGGAGGACGGCTGCCCGTTGTGGACCGACAGGCATGCGACAACTGCCCTCTGGTTCTTCAGCTTGAGGATGGTAATCTCGTTGATGATCTCGCTGATGGTCTCTTTGACGTCCTCCAGAGTGGGACGGATTAAGATATATCGGACTCCATGCTTCTGAAGCTCCGGAACAAAGTGGCCGAATGCTGTGATGGACAGATCGATTTTCTTGTTCTCCCACAGCGTGATATGGTTGTCGAGCATGATTTCCGCCTGTTTGAACAGATCTCCGCTGTCAACAGGCTTTCCTTCAGGAGTCAGATATTGCTGGAATTCCCTGAAAGAATCGATAACATAGGCATAGTCCACATAGACCCTCGAGATATCAAGCCCTGGCTTTGTTACCAGCAGCCGGAACAGTTCTCTATACAGAAGATTTTCATTATCCTGCAAAATGTGAATCGGGACCTTCTCATCCAGGCAATCCTTATCTATTGACTCATACAGCATCCTGCCGCTGATCACAAATCCATCCACCGAATCTAAATTCTGCAGATAGAGGTCTGTTGTTTCCCTGAAGCTGCTGATGGTAAGGAAGCGGAACTGGCACAAAGGCCGCATTTCTTCTTCAATGGCGCGGAAATAATCCATATGGGTCTCTGGCGTGATAATACCCAGCTTGATTTTCATAGCATATTCCTTTCAAAGCACAATGCAATCAAAAGAGTTATATCACAATAAATGTGATATTTCAATGATTCCGGCAGTCTGAAAATAATGTTCTTAAAAAGTCTTAAATACTCTTGACAGCAGATGAAATTGAAAGTAGGATAAAACTGTTCCTAAAAAGTCCTAAAATAAAAAGGGGGGAATGTCCGCTCTGTTCTTACGTTCGTACAATTTATGTTGCGGGAGATGTTCATTGTGATTGAAGAAGCTGGAGACTATTTGCGTATGGCTCATCAGCTGCAGGACAAGTTGGTCATGTACAGGCATCATCTTCATGCGATTCCGGAGCTTGATCTAAGTTTGCCAAGGACAACTGCATATGTTAAAGAGGCGCTGGAGTCGATCGGGCTTAAGCCGAATCCCGTAGGGGAATCAGGGCTAACGGTTACCATTGGCGGACAGCATGACGGGAAGGTGGTTCTGATCCGTGCGGATATGGATGCTCTACCCATTTCAGAGGAAACTGAGCTTGCTTATGCGTCGTTGAACGGGAACATGCATGCCTGTGGTCACGATATGCATACCACTATGCTGCTGGGGGCTGCCGAGATCCTGAAGGCTAACGAAGAGCAGCTTCGCGGGACGGTTAAGCTTATGTTTCAGCCGGGTGAAGAGACGCTGCACGGGGCGAAGATGATGCTGGAGAATGGGATTCTCGACAATCCAAAGGTGGATTCAGCCATGATGCTTCACGTATTGACCGGAATGCCGCTTCCTCTTGGACAATTTGTAGTACCTGAGGACGGCGGAGCGATCTCTGCTTCCTCGGATTGGTTCGAAATCATTATCCGCGGGCGGGGCTCCCATGGCGCAATGCCTGAGGCCGCAGTGGACCCCTTAAATGTAGCGGCTCATCTTCATCTGGCACTGCAGGGTATTCTCAGCCGGGAAATCTCTCCGATTGATAATGCAGTCCTTACCATCGGCGTGATGGAAGGCGGAACTACGAACAACGTAATTCCCGATACGGCCAGATTGAAGGGCAGTGTACGTACATTTAATGCCGCTTTGCGGGATAAAGTGGAAGCCCGTATCCGCGCAATTACCGCAGGTATCGGGGAAACTTTTCAGGCAAAAATGGAAGTGATCTATACGAGAGGCTGTCCTGAGGTGAAAACGGATGGCGGACTCAACGAGCAAATGAGAGCTTCGATTGCAAATACCTTTGGCGACGGTTCTTATATCGGTATAACCCAGCTGGTACCCGGAGGCAAATTAATGGGCTCGGAAGACTTCGCCTTTGTATCCCAGGCCGTACCAAGCACCACAGTATTCCTTAACGCCGGCAATATCGAAGAAGGTTACGGTTACCCGGTACACCATCCAAAGACGATGTTCGCGGATGAGGTGCTTCATAGAGGGGCTGCGGCTTATGCAGCTTTTGCCAGAGACTGGCTTGAAAATAACAGTTAAGCTCTAAACCAAACTTAGGAGGAATTACAATGACAGAGAGACGTATGATTGGACCCACCAAATTTGAAGAGTACTCGGAGAAATACAAGGAATTCCTGCTAATGACCCGCCGTGACGGAATCCTTGAAGTGCGTCTTCACACCGACGGAGGATCGTACACGCACAATTGGGAAGCCCATACCGCCTGGTCTCATGCCTGGTCGGATATTGGCCGTGACCCTGAGAACGAAGTTATGATTATTACGGGAACCGGGGATAAATGGCTGATCGGCGATCCTGAGGTCTGGAATACGAAATTCATGGACTGGCCGAAGCAAAAGAAGCTCGAACAGTATCATGAATCGCTGAGACTGCTTGAGAACCTGATCTTCTGCATTGACATTCCAACGATTGGGGCAGTCAACGGGCCGGGAACGCACTGTGAGCTTGCCACGCTCTGTGATATTACCATTTGTACGGAAGACGCGGACTTCTTCGATCCGCATTATCTGGGAGGCACGCCTCCAGGAGATGGAATGCTGCTCACACTGCAGAGCATGATCGGTTTCAAGAAAGCAGCCTACTACGCCTACACCGGCAAGAATATTAATGGCCAGACCGCATTGGACCTGGGTATTGTCAGTGAAGTGCTGCCCCGCGAAAAGCTTCTTCCACGCGCTTGGGAGCTGGCGGAGATGATTATGCAAGCACCGCGTTCAACGAGACATCTGTCTCACTCTATCATCTCCCGTCCATGGAAGCAGGCTCTGGTCGCCGATCAGGGATTCCAGCTTGCCCACCAGATGTACGACATGGCCATTGATGAAGAAGGAGCGCTGGAGCGGCTGAAGAAAATGCAGGGACGCCTGATGGGCCACGATGTTCAATAGAAAGATGACGGGACCTACCCGGCTGGAAGAATATTCGGAGAAGTACAAGGACTTATTCCTCATGACCCGCCGCGGCGGTATACTCGAAGTGCGCATGCACACTGGCGGGGGACCGTTACAATTTGACTGGCCGGTCCAAGCGTCATATGGTCATGTATGGTCAGATATTGGCCGAGATCCTGAGAATGAGGTGATGATCCTTACAGGGACAGGAGAGCTGTGGCAGACCGGCAATCCTGAAGTCTGGACCACCAAATTCCTGGATTGGCCGAATCAACGGAAGCTGGAGATGTACCATGAATCGCTCCGAATGATTGAAAATATGGTTCATTGCCTGGATATCCCCACGATTGGGGCAATCAATGGCACAGGCGCACACTGGCAGCTGGGGACGCTGTGTGATATTACCCTTTGTACAGAAGACACCGCTTTCTTCGATGCCCATTATCTGGGCGGTGTACCGCCTGGAGACGGAATCGTCCTGGCACTTCAAAGGATACTGGGAACCAAGAAAGCGGCATACTATGCATACACGGGGATGAACATTACTGCAGAGGAGGCACTAGACCTCGGTCTGGTCAATGAGGTGCTGCCTCGTGAGCAGCTTCTCCCGCGCGCGTGGGAGCTGGCTGAGAGAATCATGCAGGCGCCCCGCTCGGTGAGACATCTTACGCATTCGATTGTGTCGCACCCGTGGAAACAAGCATTGGCAGAGAATCAGGGACTCCAGCTTACTCACCAATTGGTTGACATGGCGATTGATGAAGAGGGGATTCATGAGCGGCTGATGAAGCTTAAGGAACGTTTTCAGAGGAATGGGCAGTAAGCCTGGTCAAGCCGCAGGAGGAAGATCTTAAGCCAAAGACAACTGAGAAGGGATAAGGGTGCTATGAGATCGTTGACTGAGCTATTTAAGATTGGCAGCGGACCGTCCAGCTCTCATACCATGGGGCCGGAGAAAGCGGCCGGCATCTTCAAGTCGGAAAATGAAGACGCAGACCAGTTCAAGGCACTAATCTATGGTTCCCTTGCCAAAACAGGCAAAGGCCATATGACGGACAAGGCTATTATTCGCGCATGGTCACCCGCTTCAGCGGAGGTTGAGTTTGTTCCGCAGCCGGATTTTGTTCTGTCCCATCCCAATACGATGGACTTGTTCGCTTACAAAGACGGTCAGCAAACCAATTCCATGCGTGTTGTCAGTATCGGCGGCGGGGACATTGTGATTGAGGGGCGGGAGGAGGTGCGGGGACCCGATGTCTACCCGGAGAACAGCTTTGCCGATATTAGCGCCTATTGTAAAGCGAACCATATCCGCCTAAGCGATTACGTCGAGCTGCATGAAGGCGAACAGATCTGGGATTTCCTCCAGGGAATCTGGGAAGCGATGAAGCGGTCGATCGAAGAAGGGCTGTCTGTCACAGGTATTCTGGAGGGCGGCCTGAATGTTGAACGCAAGGCGAAATATCTGTATCAGCAGCGGGATATGGATGAGAGCCCGGAGACGCGGGAGAATCGGATCGTCAGCGCTTACGCTTTTGCCGTCAATGAACAGAATGCGGCCGCCGGTACAGTCGTAACGGCTCCAACCTGCGGGGCCTGCGGTGTTGTGCCCGCCTCGCTCCGTTACATGCAGGAGAAGCTGCAGGTCCCGGACGAACAGATTCTCCGCGCGCTGGCCGTCGGGGGACTCATTGGCAATCTGGTCAAGCATAACGCCTCAATCAGCGGCGCCCAGTGCGGCTGCCAGGCGGAGGTGGGGACGGCTTGCTCGATGGCAGCGGCTGCACTGGCTGAACTGTCCGGGATGGAGATCGACCAGATCGAGTATGCGGCGGAGGTTGCGATGGAGCATCACCTGGGGTTAACCTGTGATCCGATTAACGGACTGGTTCAGATCCCTTGCATTGAGCGGAATGCGGTCGGTGCGATGCGGGCGATCAATGCGCTGAGTCTGGCCAAATTCTTGTCGGGTACCCGTAAAATATCCTTTGATCTGGTTGTACAGACCATGTACGAGACTGGCCTGGACATGAACAGCCGTTACCGCGAAACTTCAGAGGGCGGGCTTGCCAAGTTCTACAACATGGGCAGTTAACTGATAATGATATTGCTATAGACGAGGAACGTCCCTTGCTGCTGGTTGGCAGAAGGGGCGTTCTTTCGTTTTGCGGGAGGATCAGTAGGACGGAGCCGGCTGTAGGAGAAGAAGTGATTTGACGGAGGGCGGCCGGGATGAGAAAATGTATGCGTGTACATGCAGCAGTGAATTAAGTAGAGGAGGCTACGAATGAAACAGCTACGCATTGGAATGATAGGTTATAAATTCATGGGCAAGGCCCACAGCAACGCTTACCGCAGTCTGCCGATGTTCTTCCCGAAGGCCGTTAAGCCGCACATGTCGGTGATCTGCGGACGCAATGAGGAAGCGGTTACAGAGGCGGCCGATCAGCTCGGCTGGTCGGAGAGTGTGACTGACTGGAAGGAGCTGATTGCCCGCGATGATATTGATCTGGTCGATATTAATGCGCCAAGCGATGCCCACAAAGAGATTGCCCTGGCGGCAGCCGCCGCAGGCAAGCATATCTTCTGCGAGAAGCCGCTGGCGCTGAATCTGGAGGATTCCCGCGAGATGCTGAAGGCTGCCGAAGCAGCGGGCATTGCCCATATGGTGGGCTTCAACTACCGTTTCTCCCCGGCGGTCCGGCTGGCGAAGCGTCTGATCGAGAGCGGACGTCTGGGCACAATCTATCATTTCCGCGCCTGGTTCCTTCAGGACTGGATTCTGGACCCGGAATTCCCGCTAGTCTGGCGGCTGCAGAAGGAGATTGCAGGCTCCGGTTCACATGGTGACCTGGGCGCGCATCTGATTGACCTGGCCCACTTCCTCGTAGGGGATGTGGAGGAGGTCATCGGGATGAGCGAGACGTTCGTCAAGGAGCGCCCGCTGGCTACGGAGATGACCGGGCTTAGCGCCAAGGCGGGCAAGGATGCTCCGCGCGGTCCGGTCACCGTGGACGATGCCACGCTGTTCCTGGCCCGCTTCGCGAATGGTGCGCTGGGCAGCTTCGAGGCGACCCGCTTCGCAGCCGGACACCGTTCGACGAATTCCTTCGAGATCAACGGCAGCCTGGGCAGCGTGAAGTTCGACTTTGAGCGGATGAACGAGCTGGAGGTCTACCTGACCTCTGACGCCGAGGACGTACAGGGCTTCCGCCGCGTGCTGGCGACCGATCCGTCGCATGACTATGCGGAGGCCTGGTGGCCGCCGGGCCACACCATCGGGTTCGAGCATACGTTCATCCATGAGATGCTGGAGCTGTCGAATGCTATTGAGGAAGGACGCCAGCCGGAGCCGAATTTCCGCGACGGCGTGAAGTGCCAGGCGGTGCTGGAAGCGGTGGACCGTTCCATCGAGCAGCGGCGCTGGGTGCCGATAGCTGAGATGTAAATAGAGAAACACCGCCGGCTGCGGAGTGGCCGGCGGTGTTTTTTTAGCTGGATAGAGGGTGCAAAGGCGGCGGAGCCAAATGTAATCGAAAAACCGAACACATTCGGCGTTACGTGGGTGCGTGTGCCAAATGTAATCGAAAAACCGAATACATTTGCAGCGGTGGAAGACCCGTAGACCGGTTGGCCGCAGCACAATGCCTAATCAGGTTACCCCTGCTTCCGGTCCTGCGACGGAGTAATGCCCTTGTACTGCTTGTAGAGCTTGGTGAAGTAATTGGGATTGTCGCAGCCGACCCGGCCTGAAATCTCGGTAATGCTGAGGTCGGTCTCCAGCAGCAGCCGCTGCGCTTCGTCCATCCTGGAGAAATTCACGTAATCGATGAAGGTGCGGCCTGTGAGCTTCTTGAAGGTTTTGCAGAAATGAAAAGGATTGAGATTAACGAACCGGGCTGCCTGCTCAATCGACAGCTTTTGGTCCGTATGGGTCTCCAGATACTCCAGCAGCGGCTTGAAGCGTTCGCGGTGGATGCCGCCACGCTCTCCCTGCTCGCGTTCATTCCTCTGCCGGGCCGGGAAGGCGCGGGACAGCAGGGTGAAGAACAGATGCAGCTGATTCTTCACGACAAGCTGGAAAGCAGGCTCCTTGCCCTCCACCTCGCGGATAATCCGGTCCAGCAAAGGATAATACATAGCGCATTCGGGATTCTGCGATGCCGGCATGACCGGAAACTGGTTCTGGTTGTTAAGATAAGGAGCCACAAATTGCTCATGCTGCGAATCCTGGTTCCGGTCCTTAAACAAGGAGGCATGGAACACAATGGAGACATAGGACAGGTCTCCGCTGCACAGGCTATAGCCGACATGAAGCCCGCCGGATGGCACGATGATGACATCTCCGGGACCGGCTTCATAGGGCTTGCTGTCTACATGAAAGACGGCCTGCCCTTCACGCATCACTATAATCTCGAAATGCTCATGCCAGTGCAGGAATAGAATATTCTCCTCTGGCTTCACATCACGGAGGGTATTGAAGAATAGACGAAACGGGTAGGTCTTCTCCTCCAGGCGGGGGTATTCCTTAAGTTCCTTCGGATAGGTCATGACGGCTTCAACTCCCACAAGATTCAGCTAGATTAGCACAAGATAAGAAGAGATTTTACGTGAAATGACAGATATACTTGGGTTGTTGAACTAACTATAAACCAATATTGGAGTGGTATACAAGATGCAAGACACCATGAGAATCGGAACACTGGTTGGCGGCGGGGATGCCGTAAGAGTTATTCCGCAGATTGTAGGGCACGGGTTCGAATCGTTCAGCCTGACCTTCTGGCAGACTACCGGCACTACAGATCTTGCAGAGACAGCAGCCCGGGTGCGTGAATTGGCCCAGGAGCATGATTTCATCATCTCCTCAATCGGGATCTTCGGGAATCCGCTGACCGGTACAGGCGACAATGCTGATACGGTGGCAAGCTGGGAGCGGCTGATCGATCATGCACATCTGTTCGGAACGGATCTGGTCTCCGGCTTCACCGGACGTCTCACCGGATTATCTATAGATGAGTCTCTGCCAAAGTTCGCCGAGGTGTTCGGGGAGCTGTCCAGACGGGCGGCAGACCGCGGAGTGAAGATTGCTTTTGAGAATTGCTCGATGGACGGCAACTGGCGGACAGGCGACTGGAATATTGCGCATAACCCTTCGGCCTGGGAGAAGATGTTCAATGCCGTGCCTGCGGATAATCTCGGCCTGGAGTGGGAGCCATGCCACCAGATGGTACAGCTCATTGATCCGATTCCGCAGCTGCGCAAATGGACGGATAAGATCTTCCATGTCCACGGCAAGGACGCGACCATCGCCTGGGACATCGTGAAGGAATACGGAATCCACGGGCCTAAGCCATATGTGTGGCACCGCACACCGGGCTTCGGGGATACGAACTGGACTGATGTAATTTCGATTCTCCGCCAAGCCGGGTACAAGGGCACGATTGACATTGAAGGCTGGCATGATCCCGTTTACCGTGACGAGCTGGAGATGATGGGGCAGGTCCACGCACTGAATTATCTCAAAACCTGCCGGGGCGGCAGCTTCGTCCCGAATCCGGTCTGACTTGGGGCGGGGGGTAAGCTATGACTGCTGATTATCGTGTTGTTGTTGCGGGCTGCGGGGCGATGGCGAATGAATGGATAAGCTATGCGCTGAACCATGCCGGTATTGAGATAGTTGCGCTTGTAGATATCCGGCGGGAATCCGCAGTGGCGATGGCTGCAAAGCACGGGCTAACCTGTCCGGTGTACACAGAGGTATCCCAGGCAATTGCCGATACGGGGGCGAGTGTGGTGTTCGATGTAACCGTTCCCGCAAGCCATTACAGCGTAGCCCGCACGGCGCTTGAAGCCGGGTGTCATGTCTTTGCCGAGAAGCCGCTGGCGGAGACTATGGCAGAGTGCAACGAGATTGTGGAACTGGCCAGGCGTACAGGGTTGAGCCATGCGGTGATGCAGAACCGCCGGTATGATCCGCGTATCCGCTCGCTGCGCCAGCTTATTGAGTCAGGCACAATCGGTCGGATAGGTTATGTGGGCGCCAGCTTTTTCCTTGCACCGCATTTCGGCGGCTTCCGGGATCAGATGGACAGCCCGCTGCTGCTGGATATGGCGATTCACACCTTCGATCAGGCCCGGTTCATCAGCGGTGCTGATCCTGTAAGCGTATATTGCCAGGAGTTCAATCCGCCCGGCTCGTGGTATCAGGGGAATGCGGCGGCGGTCTGTATTTTTGAGATGTCGGACGGATCGGTGTTCTGTTATCAGGGCTCCTGGTGTGCCGAAGGTGCACCTACCTCATGGGAAGCCTCCTGGCGGGTTCAGGGAGAGCGGGGGGCAGCCATCTGGGATGGCCGGGAGATGCCGTATGCCGAGGTGCTGCCCGCCGATCTGCCTACGGGGCAATTCCTCCATGACTACGTGCGGGTGGAGGGACCGGAGGTGCAGATGGAGAAGACCTTCCATCAGGGCTGCCTCGACGAGATGTTCCGTTCGCTGGCTGAGGGACGGCCCGCCGAGACGGATGGCCGCGATAACCGTTACAGTATGGCGATGGTGCTCGGCGCACTGGAGAGCGCACGGACCGGCCGCAAGCTGAGTATTGCGGAGTTTATGCAGAACGCTACATTAGTGTAAGAGGGGAGGAGGCAGCCGGGAGGCTGCTTTTTTCTCGAAATATAAGAATTTATGTTGCACACGATAACTTATCATTATATTTCTCGCTGAAACGATACCGTCCTTAAACAGAACGGCAAAGCCGTTTCCGCTTGTAGAGGTGGAAATTATGATTTTCTTCTGTTTTTAGAGGAATCCTGCAAAAAATGCAACATTACTGCCTAATAGAATTGGTTTATGCTGAAATCCTGCACGAAATGCAACAAATCCAACGATAACTTACTCTCATCACCGAAAATCCTGCAAATCATGCAACATTGTACCGCAGCCAGTAACCCTTAGAGAGAAATCTTGCAAAATGTGCAAGAATCTTCACCCGCTAGGGTAATTTTGTTCCGGATGTAGAAGCTGCTGGGACCTTGGATAGTTACATGAGTCCATAAGTGTCTGACATCAGTACATTCCAAATTTATGCAATCAAGATTAGACTGTGAACCAGATCATGCATTTAATATAAGGAGTGGTCTGGATGGAAGAAGCGATTAGAGTCGTGATTGGCAGCGGTGGAAGTACACATAACCAGGGGTGGCTGCATACGGAGGAGTCGGAGCTTAATCTGCTGCGGGAAGAACAGTGGTTTGCCCGATTCAAGAAAGGCTCCATCAGAGCGATCCTGGCTGAGCATGTCTGGGAGCATCTGACGTATGAGGAGGGGATACAGGCGGCAAGAATTTGCTATTCTTATCTGGCACCTGGCGGGTATATCCGCTGTGCTGTGCCGGACGGGTATTTTCCGGATGAAGCTTATCAGAAGATTGTACAGGTCGGGGGGCCGGGCCCCCTGGATCATCCGGCGGCGTCCCACCGTATCGTACATAATTACAATACCCTGAGAGGCGTGTTCACGGCTGGCGGTTTTGAGGTCAAACTGCTGGAATACTGTGATGAGACCGGAAGGTTTCACTTCAACTTTTGGGATGAGAAGGAGGGCTTTATTTATCGTTCTAAGCGCTTCGATCACCGTAATGCAGCAGGAAGGCTGGGTTTTGTCTCGCTGATTGTGGATGCCGTCAAAAAAAGCTGATCCCCGCAGCATACGCTGCATTGAGATCAGCCTTCAATCCACGCCCGCCGTTCCGGCCTAGAAGCCGCGGTATTGCGGTTCTTCCTTTTCCAGCTGAGTTACGCGGCCTTCCACCTGCTGAACGATCTGCTGGGTCTGCTCGGCGGCATTGGTGAACAGGGTCTTGGCCTCTTCATTCTGCGTTTCCATGGCGAATTGCTCCAGGCTGGCCTGGGCGCTTTTGAGCGAAGCCACGCAGGTCTTCACTTGTGATGCAACAGTCATCGTGTCTGTCCTCCCTTCTTTGGACGTTGAAATCATAGAGGATAGTGTCCTCCATTCATAACTTTCATATGCTGGGAATTATATGCATCCGGAAACTTGGTTAACCTCCCCGGCGCTGACAAATACTGATGATGAATAATAAAGCTGGGGGGATAAGAATGCCAGAATCATTAGAGGTGATCCTGCGGACTTTGTTTGCGGTGGTCGTCTTGTTTTTTCTCACTAAAGTTCTGGGAAAGCGGCAGGTGTCGCAGCTGTCGTTCTTTGAGTACATTACAGGAATTACGATAGGCAGCCTGGCGGCGTATATCTCGCTGGATACGGACAAAACCTGGCATCTCGGCCTAATCGCGCTGGTCGTATGGGTCGGCTGCTCCCTGCTGATTGAGTTCCTGCAGATCAAGAGCAAGAAGGCCCGGGATTTCATTGACTTCAAATCGACCGTACTGATTCAGGACGGCAAGATTCTGGAGGATAATATGAAAAAAGAGCGCCTGAGCACGGACGAGCTGCTGGAGGAGCTGCGCAAGAAGGATGTCTTCAAACTGGCCGATGTTGAATTCGCTATAATGGAGTCGGACGGGGCGATTAACGTACTCCAGAAGAAGGAGAATCTGCCCCTGACCGCCAAGGATCTTGGGGTTAAGGTAGCTCCGGAGAAAGAGACGCTTGCTGTCATCATGGACGGTGAGATTATGGACGAATCGCTGGACAGCATGAATCTCTCCAGAGCATGGCTTCAAGGTGAGCTTGAAAAAATGAATCTGACCGTAAAGGATGTATTCCTCGGCCAGGTGGATTCGTATGGTGAGCTGACCGTGGATCTGTATGCGGATAATGTGAAGGTGCAGCAGCCTCAGGATAAGCCTCAGCTCTATGCGCTGCTGAAGAAATGCGAGGCCGATCTGGAGCTGTTCAGCCTGTCCACGAAGAATAAGGCAGCCAAGCAGATGTACGGCAAATGCTCGGAGCAGATGCAGGAGCTGCTGCAGCAGCTGAAGCCTTTTATCCAGAACTGACGGCTGCCTCAAGCAAAAAGAACCGGGTTTCCCGGTTCTTTTTGCTTGCACTGGAATAAATTCAGTAGGGGCTGGAACACTAAGAAACAACTAGCTCGGAAGGAGGCCGGCAGTATGCCAGAACCAGACATTCTTCAGCTTGTCAGGGAGCAGCTTACCGATTGCAGTGACGCGGTGTATCAATCGATCCGTATATACGGACATCTCTGTATGTTGGTCTATATCCCCTCAATAGTAGATATGCACAATCTTCAGGAATTCATTACAACCCCGTTAAAGTCTGAATCGGACTCCAAACGGGACTGGCCGGATTTCATAGAACGGCTGGAGCTGGGATCTGCATTCGCTGTGCCGTATATGAAGTCTTATCACCCTGAACGTGCAGCAGAACGGATCGTCAGCGGGAACCCGGTGCTGTGTATTGAAGGGCTGCCGTATGTTTATTACTTTGATATCGTTCGTTACCAGAAAAGAGCGGTATCCGAATCACAGAATGAATTAGTAGTCATCGGTCCCCAGGAAGCTTTCATAGAAGACATTCATACGAATCTCTCTTTGCTGCGTCACAAAATTAAACACCCAGGACTTAAAACCAAACACTTCACGGTTGGAAAATATACAAAAACAGATATTTATCTTGTCTATATTGAAGGTCTATGCAAGCCTGAAATTCTGTCTGAACTGGAGGAGAAGCTGAGCCATTTTTCAATTGACGGTATTTTAGGCATCAGCTACCTGGCAGAACATATTCAGCAGAAACATTTTTCTCCTTTTCCTGTTTACCAATATACCGAGCGGCCTGATTCAGTAGCAGCTTCATTGATGGAAGGAAGGGTCAGTATTCTGCAGGACGGTACGCCGTCTGCCTTGCTGGCACCCGTAACATTCTTTGCGTTGCTGCAATCCTCCGAGGATTACTACCAGAGCTTCTATGCCGGCAGCTGGATCAGAATGGTCCGTCTTGCGTTCTCTCTAATATCCATGCTGCTCCCGGCGTTATATGTAGCAATAACCACCTTTCACTCCCAGATCATACCGTCTGATCTATTGATTACGATTGCTTCTGCCCGCGAGAATATTCCCTTCTCCGCACTGACAGAGGCGCTGATTATGGAGCTTACATTCGAAGCCCTGCGCGAAGCAGGAACGCGGATTCCGAAGCCGGTGGGCCAGACTGTCTCTATTATTGGAGGTATTGTCATTGGGCAGGCTGCTGTGCAGGCGGGGATCGTCTCTGCACCAATGGTTATTGTTGTCTCTATAACAGGGATCGCTTCCTATATCATTCCGCATCTTGAACTTGGCTTAGCCTTCAGGCTGCTTCGGTTTCTGCTGCTTGTGTTGGGGGGCACGATGGGATTGCTTGGCGTGTTTTGTGCTGTTTTTGTTATATACGGACATCTGACTAATCTTAAGTCATTCGGTACACCGTTTCTGCAGCCTATAGCACCACTGGTAATGAAGGACTGGAAGGACACCCTCATTCGTGTACCGTCCCAATATATGAAGCAGCGGAGTACCTCTTACACTAACACTGCAAACAAAAGGAGACAGAAGCCATGAAGCTGCTCAAGGCAACTCTTGTGGCAGCACTGCTGCTTAATCTGACCGGCTGCTGGTCCAAGATTGAACTTGACGAGCTCACCTTCATCTACGGTTTGTTCATTGACGTAGGTGAACTGCCCGGAACGGTTGAATTGACGATTAGTTCACCGCTCCCCAACCGTCTGATGTCCGGTAGCCAGGGAGGCAGCGGCGCAGGTGACGGTAAATCTTATTCATCGGTATCGAAGACCTCTGCGACGTTACCCGAAGCCGCCATACTCATTCAGCAAGATCTGTCCCGCAGACTTGAAGTTTCCCATCTTAAAGTTGTAGTGGTAGGGAGGGAGTATGCCAAGCAAGGGATAGGGGACCTGCTGGAGTGGTTAAAGCGTCAGCCGGAAATCCCGCTTGGTACCTTCATTGTAGCGGCTCCGGGCAGAGCGAAAGAGATTCCTAAGCTGTCACCGGTCTTCGAGCAGTTTCCGGACCAGGTTCTGGAGAATATCGTTAAGGAAAATATTATGTACAGTACCACGCTTAGGAATTGTATACTGGCGGAAGCGTCAGGAATGGGTTATGCAATGAATTATTTAACCTTTGGAGAGAAGCAAGAAGACCAGGGCCAAGGTAAGCCGGAGTATTGGGTGGGCTCAGGAGGAGTGATGCTGTTCCAGGATAACCGGATGTCAAGGATTCTGAACGTTAGAGAAGGCCGGGCTCTGGCATGGGCAGCCGGCCGGTTAGCCGGTCATGCTAAATTTCCGGTATATTCAATAACCTGGGAGGATAACGGCCATGGAAAAATGAGTACCGTTTTTCTCAACAACTCAGCGGATACTACCGTTAGAATGACTTCGGACGGTCCAGTCTTTGATATCAAGGTTAAAGGCAGCGCCGGGTTAACCTTCTTGGTGGATAACCGCGGACGGAAGGCGGAGCAGCTCAGCCCTCTGCTGTTGACAAAGCTACAGGAGAAGGTAGTGATGGATATTACTGAAGCGCTCCAGTTGGTCCAGCGTTCTAAAGCAGATGTGCTGCAGCTGGGGATGCTCCTGGAATGGAACTATCCTGCGGAGTGGAAGAAGTTGAAGGACCACTGGCTGGAATATTACAGCAAGGAGGCTCTTATCAAGGTATCAGCCAAGTTTCAGATTGCAGATTTCGGATCAGAGAAGTAAGGGAGGTCAGGATTAAAGATGCGGACCACAGAGTGGCAAATGACTCGTTTCTCGGTAGTATACCTGGGTTCCCAGAGTACAATGTTCCTGATTCCGAGTCTGATCGAGTCTTCCTCTTATCAAGGGTGGATGGCACTGATTTTGGGTGGACTTCTTGCGTTAATTCCGTTGTTTTTTACCATACAGACAGGAAAATTAAAGCCTGGCACGGGCTGGGTTGATTTTGGTGGCGAAATTGTCGGACAATGGCTGCATAAGGCCGTAGTTTTTCTTTTGCTGGGCTGGTGTATCTACTATGTCTCCTATGACATCCAGAATTTTGTACTGTTCTTCGGGGGCAATTATTTACGCGGAACTCCGCCCCTTTTTATTCAGATTGTCATTGGGCTTGTTATCATGTATACGGCTCATCTGGGATTCTCGTCCATCGTGTATATGTCTGACGGAATTGCATTGATCTTCATTTTTTCGACCCTGTTTAGTGTCTATCTGTTTATCCAGAATGCCAATTTCGCCATGCTCCCCGCTTTTATCCACTATTACAATCCGCATAGCCTCTTTAAAGACTCTATTTCTGTATTGTCCTGGCTGGGAGAATGGGTAGTGTTCTTGTTCATTGCTCCGGAGCTTAAGCTCAGCAACAGAATGCTCAAGCGGTTCAGTGTAACTACGGTGATTCTGATTGTGATTATGCTGTTGGGCTGGGCCATGACTATGCTGAATTTCGGCCCGTATCTCGGAAAAGATCTGCAATATCCCTACCTCCAGCTGGTTCAAACTTCCTCAAGCGCCGATCTTATGGGCAATGCAGATCCGCTCCTGATCGGAATATGGTCGTTCTCCATGTTTATTCACAGCGCCTTTCTAATTTATGTGGCCTACAAATGCGCTTTATATCTCTGGAAGCAAAAAGCTGAAGCCTACTATATTCCGGTTATGACGTTCTGCTCCATTATCATTGCATACCTGTACTCTAAAAATGTGGCTAAATATACGCATGACTATTACGCGTTCAGTACACAGATCATTTGGCTGAATATAGAATTTATTCCTATGTATTACTACATTGTAGCTGCCATTCGGATGAAGGCGGGAAGAGGAATGAAATGACTGTCAAATCTCCCAATTCTACAATGAACACGCTTTCTGGTATGATGAAGAGAGTGTACATACCTTTTTCTGGAACAGGATGGTGTTGTTATTCATGAATCTTCAAGAAGCAACTGCTCTAATTGAATCAATCCGTGCGAATCTCGGGAAGGTCATTGTCGGTAAAGAGAATGGTGTAAATCTGCTGCTGACCGCCCTGCTGGCGAATGGTCACGTGCTGCTGGAGGATGTGCCCGGAACCGGCAAAACGCTGCTGGCCAAGACGCTGGCGCGTTCGCTGGACTGCAGCTTCAAGCGCATTCAGTTCACCCCGGACCTGTTGCCCTCCGACTTAAGCGGAATTAACTATTACAATCAGAAGACCGGCGATTTTCAGTTCCGCCCGGGTCCCGTATTCGCGAGCATTCTGCTGGCTGATGAGATTAACCGGGCCACGCCGCGCACCCAGTCGAGTCTGCTCGAATGTATGGAGGAAAGGCAGATTACCATCGACGGTGTCACTCATGAGCTGCAACGGCCGTTCCTGGTCATTGCGACCCAGAATCCGGTGGACAGCCAGGGGACTTTTCCGCTGCCGGAGGCGCAGCTTGACCGGTTCCTGATGCGGATTACCACCGGTTACCCGACCTTCGAGGAAGGCGTTCATATCCTGCAGAGATTCCGGGAAAATAACCCGCTGGAGGATACCGCTGCGGTAGCGACGTCCGCGCAGATTCAGGATATCCAGCGGCTTGCTGCCGGAGTTCAGGTTAACGATGACCTGCTTGCTTATATGATCCGCATCGTTGAAGCTACCCGGACTTCTGCAGCGGTCCGCCTGGGAGCCAGTCCGCGCGCTGCTTTTGCCCTGCTGCGCGCCTCCCAGGGCTACGCTCTGATTCAAGGCAGAAGCTACTGCATTCCGGATGACATTAAGGCCGTGGCTGTGCCTGTGCTGGCACACCGGCTGATTCTGCAGCGCGGACCGGGCGTACGCGAAGGCCAGTCGGCCGAGGTGGTGCTTCAGGCGCTGCGCGTGGTGGAGGTTCCTGCCGAGCCTGCCCTGTCGTCCAGAGGCGGAAGGGTGGAGTGAACCATGTCGCTGCCGTGGTTCATTGCCTGCACTTTTCTTCTGCTGATTCTGGTGTCCGTAATCTATGACCGGAACGCGCTGAAGAAGGTTAGCTATACCCGGTATTTCTCGGCCAAGGCGGTGTATGCCGGGGAACAGGTAGAGATGGTGGAAGAAATTGCGAACAAGAAGCTGCTGCCGCTGCCCTGGCTGCGGCTGGAATCCAGCATTGCCAAGGGGCTTGAATTCGGCGACCAGGACAACCTGGGCATCAGCAGCGGGGAGATCTCGCAGAATCATGTCAGCCTGTTCTTCCTGCGGTCCTTCCGCCATATCCGGCGGCGCCATCAGGTTACCTGCCGTGAGCGGGGCCTGTTCGTGCTGGAGACGGCGACCATGACGACCGGCGATCTGTTCGGGCTAAGCCGCTCGACGAAGACGTATCCGCTGCATCTGGAGCTGCTGGTCTATCCCGGTCTGCTGCGGTTCGAGGACCTTCCCTTGCCGGTCCACAGCTGGCTGGGAGAGCTGCCGGTCAAGCGCTGGATTGTGGAAGACCCGTTCCTGACCGCCGGAACTAGGGAGTACAGCGCCGGTGACTCACTGGCGTCTATTAACTGGAAGGCAACCGCGCGTACAGGAAGTATGCAGGTGCATCAGAGAGATTATACCGCCGACTCCAGGCTGGTGATCTGCCTGAATGTAGAGATCAGCGATGCTATGTGGCGGACCGTGACCGATGTGGAGCGGATCGAGCTGGGTATCCGTTATGCGGCAACGGTGGCCGATTATGCAATCAGCCAGGGGATAGAGACCCGGCTGCTCAGCAACGGCAGACTGGATGGCTTCGGGGCAAGAGATCCTGTCGACACCTGGCCTATTGCCCATACGGAGGAATTCATGGGCGTGCTCGCCCGCTTCAATCTGGACCGCACGGTGCCGATGAGCCGCCTGCTGGAGATGGAAGCTGAGAAGGGAGAAGGCGATACGGATTATCTGATCATCACCTGCCACCGGGGAGCAGAGCTGCAGGCGGCTGTCTCCAGCCTGAGCTTCCTTGGCAACGGTGTGGAATGGCTGGATATCCCGGCTGAGGGAGGTGGCAAGGTATGAAATCCGGCTTCTCTGAGACAATCAGATTAAGCGCTGCACTCTGGCTGTCAGCTCTCATAGACTGCCTGCTCCTGCTGCCGGTCTGGCTGGTGCTTCAGACCTATTTCCAGCCGGACGGAGCCGCGCTGCGCTGGATCGTTCTGCTGCCGGTGCTTGCCGCAGCGGGTGTGCTGCTGCGTGAGAGATGTAACCGCCGGTGGAAGCAGCTGCTGGCCGCGCTAGTGTTGGGCGTTCTGGCTGGAGTGTTAACCGGCGTGCTGACGCTTACAGGTCTTCCGCTGGTGGCCGGAGCCGCGGTCTGCGCTTTCCTGGGCCTGACCACAGCCTCGCGGAAGAATCGGATCTGGTTATATATCAGCGGCATTATCTTATATTGGATTGCTACGATTGCGTTCGCACGTATTCCTGCTCTTCAGGCGGAGGTGCCTGTCCTGACGTGGAGCGGCAGCTTATGCCTGGTGCTGGCCTTGCTGTTCTCCAACAGCAGCCATCTCCGGTACAGCTCGCTTAATGGAGGCGCTGGCCGTCTGCCTCAGGGATTACAGCGGCATAACCGGCTGTTTGTGGCCGGCTTCGTTATTCTGGCGGCGGCACTTGCCGCTGGAGGAGGAAGGGCGCTTGGCCAACTGCTGCTGGGTACAGCCCGCGCCTTCTTCGCCTGGATCAGCCGGTTATCGTCCGGCGCGGAGGAAGCTCCGCCGGAGCAGGCACCGCCGCCCGCAGAGATGCAGGGCTTCCCGATGGAGGAGCCCGCTGAACCGGGGCTGCTGTCGGCCATTCTGAACGCAGGCTTCTACATTCTGGGAGCGGCAGCGCTGCTGGCCGTACTCTTCTTCACACTGCGCTGGCTGTACCGGAATACGGGCGGGCTGCTGCGCAGAGCGGTGGATAAACTTCTCTCCCTGCTGCGCAGAGAGACGCCTGAGGCGGCAGCTTACCAGGATGAGGAGACCAGCCTGTTCAACTGGGAGCAGACCGTCTCTGATCTGCGCCAGTTCTTTCGCTCCAAGCTGATCCCGGCCGGCCGCCGGGACCGCTGGGAGGGGGCTGCGGGAAGCCGCGAGCGTGTCCGCTGGCTCTACCGCCACTGGCTCCAGGCCCGTCATGCGGAAGGGTATGACGTGAAGTCCTTCCTGACG
The DNA here is from genome assembly GCF_037977055.1 of Paenibacillus sp. FSL K6-1096. Lineage (NCBI taxonomy): Bacteria > Bacillati > Bacillota > Bacilli > Caryophanales > Paenibacillaceae > Paenibacillus > Paenibacillus sp. FSL K6-1096. The sequence goes on from NZ_CP150274.1 coordinate 7,009,185, forward strand.
CCGCAGGAGACCGCAGCGGATGTGGCGGCCTGGACGTCAGCGCAGAAGCGCCAGCGTAAGCAGGCCGCTGGTGAGGGGGAGAGCCATGACCGGCTGCTCGCGCTGTACAATAAGGCCCGCTACACGGATGACGACCTGTCTGAGCTTACTCCTGACGAAGCCGCAGCGCTTAAGGAGCGGTTGAAGCTGTAGCTGTAGCTGGATGAGCTGTCTTGTGATAGTGGTGAAACAAACAGCCATTGCTATTAACGATGTAACGGGAAAGGAGCAAGCCCATGGCGCCTTATCTGCGCGGCGAACTTGCCAAAGAGGCTGAGATTAATATCGAGACGCTCAGATTCTATGAGAAAAACGGGCTGCTCCCGCAGCCGGAGCGGTCCGCAGGGGGATACCGGCTATATCCGGAGGAGACGCTGGGCAGGCTCATTTTTATCCGCAATGCCAAAAGCTGCGGGTTTACACTCCGGGAGATCAGGAAGGCACTTGTTAAATCCGCTGACGGCAGCATTGGCCTAACGGACTTCGTGGCCGTTGCTCAGCGCAAGCTGGCTGCTGTCGATCTTGAGATTGCCAGGCTGAACGGCACACGGAGGAAGCTCGAAGCGTTAAGAAGCGGCCTGCTGGAGCAGAACAGACATCCCGGTGTGCAGGATGCGCTGGATATTCTCAATATGAATGGGTAAAATGCAGTCCTCCTGTCCGTGTCCACGGGAAACCCGCTTGACTCTGTATCCTGCTACAGGGTCTATACTGTGGGCATCCCGGGATAACAGGAGGATTGATTATTTATGCTGTATCCAAGTATTACTCCATTAGAACAGCTTCAGATGGTGAAGGATTATTTGCGGCTTAACAATCAGTTTACAGGCAAAACGGTAGAGGAGCTTCGCTCAGCCGCGGCAGAAGCAGCCTCGCAGTTACCTGTGCTGGAAGGGGCCGTGATTGAGGAGATCACGGCAGCCCCGTTCACTGGGGAATGGGTCAGAGCTGAAGGTGTGCGGAATCAGTTGTTTGCCGGGAAGCAAACCGGATCTGAAGCGAAGGTGCAGCTGTATTTCCATGGAGGCGGCTTTATATCGGGCAGCTGCGCTACCTACCGCGATCTGGCTGCCCGCCTCTCCGCAGCCAGCGGAGCTGCCGTACTGACGGTAGGTTACAGGCTTGCCCCAGAGCATCCTTATCCGGCGGCGAACGAAGATTGCCTCACGGCTTACCGCTGGCTGCTGAAGCAGGGCATGCCTGCCGGAAATATAATGCTATGCGGGGACTCCGTGGGGGCCACGCTTGCCCTGATGACGTTACTTACGCTGCGGGATCATGGAGACCCCCTGCCCGCCGGGGCTTGTCTGCTCTCGCCCCATGCGGATCTTGTCCATCTGGACGGGGATTCCTATGACAGCTGCGCGGAGCTGGACCCTACGGGCAGCAGGGAAGTCAATCAGCGGCTGCTTCAGGCTTACATCGGTGATTCCGTCACCAGCGATTATCCGGCGCTGCTGTCACCGCTAAGGATGGATCTTCAGGACTTGCCTCCTATGCTCATACAGGCAGGACAGCATGAGGTGCTGCGGAGCGACGCCGAGCGTCTGGCTGAGCAGGCTATGGCGGCAGGGAACAGTGTGGAGCTGGAGATTTGGGAGAACATGTGGTGTGCTTTTCAACTGCTGGCTGCGATACTGCCGGAAGCGAAGCTTGCCATTGAACATATCGGCAGCTTCATTAAAAAGACCTTGCAGCTGAACGCTCCGCAAGGCCATTTAGATTGTATCTAAGCTAAGTAAGGCACTATAGTGCAGATTCAGAACAGCATCCGCAGCAGCATCAGCGACAGGATGCCGGTCACTACCGTTCCGAGCAGGCTGCGGGTTCTGACGGCTACCCAGAAGGTGGGCAGGGCCGCAATAAGCTCGACATTCGTAGACAGGGCGGCGAATTTGCCGCCTTCTATGAACAGCTCCTGGGCAACCAGGGCGGCCATAACCGCTATCGGCACATAACTGAGCCAGCGCATTCCCCAATCCGGGATGGAGATCCGGCTCAACAGCATCAGCGGCAGCACCCGGGGCAGGAAGGTCACGAGCGCAGCAAGGAAGATAACCAGGAAGATATCAGGTCTTATTTCCATCGTTCGATCACCAGTCCAATCGTTGAAGCTATAATGGCAGCAGCAATAACGCCCATGCTTGGCGACCATAGGATAGAGACTAACACAGCTACCGCCATGGCAATCAATCCGACAGTGATATCAAGCAGGTACTTGCGCCGTCCCATAATCGTCAGGACAAGCAGCCCGATGAACATGGCCGGCAGGGCGAAATCCAGTCCCCACTGCTCGGGGCTTGCAATCCACTGGCCGAAGAAGGCGCCTGCGAGATTGGCCAGGAACCAGTTCAGATATGCGGTAATATTAAGGCCGTGCATCCAACGTTCGCTGATGCTTGCCCTGGAGGCGCTCTTCTGAATCGCTACGCCGAACGTCTCGTCCGTCAGCAGCGAACCGATCAGCAGATTGCGCAGCGGCGTCAGGTGACGGAAATAAGGCGACAAGGCTGCGCTTAACAGCAGATGCCGCAGGTTGACCAGCAGAATGGTGATGACAATGGCGGAGGCGCTGCTCCCCGCAGCGATCATGCCGGCGGCGATGAACTGGGCGGAGCCTGCATACAGAATGATGGAGATCATGGCAATCTCGGCAATGCTGAGCCCGGCGGTCTTCTCGACCACCCCTGCGGCGAAGCCGATGCTCAAATATCCGAGCAGGGTTGGCAGGCAATCCTTGACCCCTTGCAGGAAGGTATCACTGCTCTCCGGCACGGCGGTGGAGTCTAAGCTTTGGCTGCTGCCGGGCAGCGGCGGTTCTGAAATCGATTCTGGCTTCATGGCAAGCAATACTCCTTCTATGAATTCACTATCTTTATCCGCTATTAAATGCAGGCGGTTGCCATTATAGTAACGTAAATCTGGGATTCGGGGAAGGACCAACCAGCCGGAAGAAATATTTGCAGCACAGAATCAACCAATGCTGTGCCTTGAAAGAACATGAAGAGCATTGTTGCACATTTTGCAGGATTTCTCTACAAGGGTTACTGGCTGGGGGAGAATGTTGTATGATTTGCAGGAATTTCGGTGTTGAGAGCAAGATTGCGCTGGAGTTGTTGCATTTTATGCAGGATTTCAGCAGAGACTGCCTCTATTGGAAAGTAATGTTGCATTTTGTGCAAGATTTCCCTGAAAAAATTTGCACAAAGGACCGTTCCCGCAGAGCCACCTATGGGAACGGTCCTTTTCTATAATTTTATTTCAGGACCAGCACGCCGTACCCGTCCATCGTATAGCTTCCCGACAGCGTCTGCCCGCTGATCAGATCCGTCTTGGCTTCCTTCAGCACAATCTCCGCCGGTTCCTCGCTGTAGTTCAGCAGGAAGGCAATGCCGCCTTCGGCATCCCCGTCAGCTGCACGAATCTGAAGCTCTACTCCGGCCGGTAGTTCCGCCCAGCCAGCGGCAGGGGAGGACAGGCCCAGGTGGCCGATCATCTGCTGCACAGCGGCTTCGTTGAATACTGCCCCGTAATACCATACCTCACCAGCGCCGCGGCTGTTACGGGTGACCGCGGGTTTGCCGGCATAGTAATCGGTAGCATAGGTTGCTATGACCTCAACACTGTCGTCCTCCACCTTCAGAATGTCATTGAAGGCATCGGCACCGGTCAGCGCCTCAGGATCATCCGGCCAGCGGATGGAGGTCGGTTTGCGCGTTCCTTTGACCAATGTGAATTCTTCAACCGTTACCCCGCACAGCTCACGCGCTGCCCCGGGAAAAGGCCGCATATAACATTGTCCGGTCGTATCCTTGTAGCCTGTCCGGCAGCCGAAGACCAGCTTCCCGCCCTGCTGCACATATTGATCCAGCAGCGCGGCCGTAGCATCGCTCATGATTGCCGGATGCGGATAAACCAGCACCTCGTAGCGGGCCAGCTCGGCAAGGGTGGTATGGCTGCGCAGATACAGCACATCATTCGGAATATGTCTCCGCTGCAGCGCCTTGAACCATTCCTTGTTGCTCTGCCACATGAAGGGGCCGTGCCACACATCATATTCGCCGTCCCACTCATTGTCATAATCACGCAGAATCGCGATGCTCGCCTGCGTCTTGCTTCCGATGAACGCCGGACCGATCTGTGCCAGCTCCCGGCCAATCTGTTCCGCTTCCTTCACCCGCCGGTTCGGCTGGTTGTGATAGTCATTCAACCCGTGCCAGTAGATCTCATTGCCCATTGTGGCCGTCCGCCAGCGGAAATAGAGCAGCATGTCGGCCCCATGAGCGACCGATTGGTACGTCCAGAGCCGCATCTGACCCGGCTTCGGGGATGGCATATCCAACCGGTTGACCCAGCCGCCCGGACCGGATTGCTGCTCCATCACGCAGAAGTTACTGCTGATCGAACGCACGACCGACAGGGACAGACTCCAGCCCCGGTCAAGCATCGGGTTCACCTCTGACGGATCGGAGCCGATCGTGGAGAATTGCGGGTACGAATCATAACTGAAGAAGTCCAGCAACTCGTCATTCAGTTCATGGCTGTCCAGATGCCCGAACAGACCGTTGGTGGTTACCCATTGGCCGGGGGCCAGCTTCCGCAGAATATCTGCCTGAATCCGGGCGAACTCAATCGTATTCGCGGAAATGAAGCGCTTCTCATCCAGAGCCTGGTGCGGATTGGGCTGGCGGGGCGACGGGGTAGGGCGGGTGAGGCCGACCTGCGACCAGCGGGTATAGGTCTGGTTCCAGAACACGGTGCCCCATGCCTCATTCAGCTTGTCCAGCGTAACGTATCTCTCCTGAAGCCAGGCGCGGAAGGCGGCGTGATCGCTCTCCGAGTAGAATTCATTAATCTCGCAGTTCAGCTCGTTGTCGATCTGCCAGCCGACAACACCGGGGTAGCTGCCGTAATGCTCGGCCAGCTTCGTGACGATTCTGGCACAGAGCTCGCGGTACTTGGGACTGCTGTAATTGTAATGGCGGCGCATTCCGTGGTGCAGCGTCACCCCTTCATACGTAACATTCAAGACCTCCGGGTATTGCTCGGTCAGCCAGGCGGGCGGGGTGGCGGTAGGCGTTCCCAGAATGACCTTCAGCCCGTAGCTGTGGGCCAGGTCAATGGCCCGGTCGAACAGACCGTACTGGAACTGGCCCTCCTCCGGTTCAAAGATAGACCAGGCGAACTCCGCCAGACGCACAACCGTGAAGCCGGTCTCCACCATACGCCGGTAATCGTCAGCCCACATGGATTCGGGCCAGTGCTCAGGATAATAACAGACCCCGAGTTCAAACCGTTCTGCTGCAAAAGGTTTCTTCATTGTAACCTCCAGGTGTAAAAATATGCTTTAATTACTTTGCAAATCTATTGTATTATCAGCAGTGTATCTGCCGATATAATATAATCTTGCTATCATATCACTATATTGCGTGTTGATTGCTTCCTGATACGTCAAACAGAAGAGAGGACTCGTATGAGACAACACTGGGTTTTGCCGCAGCCGGCCTATGCCCATTATGTATGCTACCCGGAGATGCTGGGAAGATACAGCGATTTCCCTGAACATGCGGAGCGCAGAGGCGAAGGGTTCCTGAACAGCTACAATCTGCACATGGTATTTGGCGGAGAAGGCTATGTGTTTCATGAAGGGACGCGGATTGCGATGACTAGAGGCAGCGGGTTTCTTTTTCCGAGAGGGGCTTATCAGCAATACGGCTCTGATCCCGCGCAGCCTTGGGATGTCCGCTGGATGCACTTCGCCACGGGGCTGTCCCTGCCGATGCTGGAGGAAGCAGATCAGTCGCGGGGCTACTTCTTCACCTTCGATCCCGGGAGCGGCTACGAAGAGCGCTTCGAGGAGATGTACCGGCTCAGTGCAGGCTATGAGACGCGGAGCGAACCCCGCCTGTCCGCGCTGCTCTATGAGATTCTGGCCACGCTGATGCAGAACTCCGAGCCACTCCAAGGCTCGGTTCCGCTGGAGATCAGGCATTCCATCCGGCTGACAGCCGACAGGATCTACAGGGAATGTGAACAGGCCTGGACGCTGGAATCCATGGCCCGGCTGGCCGGTTACAGCAGCTACCACTTCCTGCGGCTGTTCCGCAGCATCATGGGAAAGACGCCGAACCGTTACTTAAGCGACTGCCGGATGGCGCGGGCCAAGCTGCTGCTGGCCTCGACCGAGCTGTCTGTTGCACAGATTGCCGCGCAGAGCGGCTTTCAGCAGTCCAGTTATTTCATCAAAGTATTCAGACAGCAGGAGGGAATGCCGCCGAACCAGTACAGACGCTCCTTCCGCTCATAGAATTGAGGGCAAATCGGGGTCAATTTAGGACCTAGTATTAACAAAGTTTGTTACATTTAACGTTGGAATAGTCCCGTCCTTACCTTGTTTAAGGGAAAGAAGGTTACAATTGGAAGAGAAGGGTTACAAAGTGGATACAAATTCCACGCGTCCAGCAACTATACTGTTTCTAGTAAATACATCTGGAGGGAAATTAATGAGAAAGTATAAAGTTACATATGCTGCTCTGCTGGCAGGTACGCTGATCGCCGGCCAACTGGCCGGAAGCATCGCGGCTCCTGCTGCGGACGCAGCGGCGGCCAAGTCCCCGGCGGTATCCGCTCCGGCGGCAGCCTTCAAGTTCAAGCCCGTTCCTCTGGGAGACGGGGTGAGCGCAGTGCTGGAGAATATCAATATCTGGAATCAGAACGGCGGAAGTATTGTGTCGTATACACTGAAATATACCAATTCCGGCAATGCCAGCGCGAGTCTGCTGCGTTATTTCTCCCGTGTCGTTACGCCCGGCGGCTCGGTGCTGCCCGGGAATCCGGTCGGTGCTGATGCGCTGAAGAAGAAGATCGGGGCGAAGGAGAGCCTGAGCGTTACCTATTATGTGAATGCCGGACAAGCAACCTCCCTGCAGGGCATCAAGGTATCCATGCATGTCTGGGATGCCAAGACGAAGGGGTATCTGAAGCAGACGGGCTCTTTTGCCGTGCCGGCGAATTATTCCACATCGGCTGCAGTGGGCACCAGCCTGAATACCCTGATGAACGATATTCCGGTTGCAGCAAGCGCAGAGTCCCTGCAGCTCTATAAGTACAATGGCAAGGTCTACGCCAGAGTCGGCGTCAGCCTGACCAACAAGGGCAATAAAGTGCTGGGAGATCCGGGCTATTCGGCGTACCTGGTATCGGCAAGCGGCACTTCCTTCGAGCTGGCGCTGAGCGGCTCGCAGACCGATTATACGATTCAGCCGCAGGAGAAGCGGAGCATCTACTATCTGACGGAAATCCCGGCCTATCTCAAGACCGACAACATGCGGCTGCAATTCACGAAAAAGGATGAGACGGCAAAGCTGGAGCTGGCGCAGGCCTCATACAAGCTTCCGGCCGCAACGACCCCTAATCTTGTCGTCGGCAACGGTGTAGTCAAGAAAATTACAGTGAACAGCAACACAGTCGAAACGCTGCTCCGCAACGCCAACGTCTATTCGCAGGATGCCGATGCGGTCTGGACCTTCCAGATGCAGCTTAAGAATACCGGCAACAAGGCGGTAACGATGCCAAGCTATGAGCTGGCCGTCAAATCCGTGAACGGCAAGATGTACCCGGTGAACGCTAAGGGCGTTAGCGGCATCACTCTCAAACCGCTGGAGACCAAAATTGTTCCGCTGACCGTCCGCATACCGCTTGAGGTGGAGCAGTCGGGCTTACAGCTGATGATGATTGAGTCGGTCGGCAGTGAGCCCGCCGCGAGTGCACCGGAGTCTGCCGGCACCGGCGGATCTACGGGAAATACAGGGGGAACGGGTGCTGCGGCACCGGCGATATCGACTTCCAAAATGATTTTCCCGGTAGCGTATTTCGTCATCCCTTATGCCCTGCGCACAGAAGTACAGACCGGTCAGGAGTATATGACCACGAATTCTTACGGCTCTTTCTCTTACAGCATTCTATCCCTGCAGCGCTATCCGTGGAGAGATGATGATATCGTTGCGCTGCGGCTGCGAATTACCAACACGCAATCTGTATCCCTTACGCTGCCTGAGCTGAAGGGCTCGATCAAGCTCGATAATGAGAGCCTTCCTGTAACTACAGAGTTGTATATGGACAATAAGGAGAGCTCGGTTCTTGCACCAGGGAAGTCGGCGGAGCTGTATGTACTCGGTAAAATCGCGTATACCTCGGAGTTCCGGGACATGCGGGTGGCTCTGAACGGCACTCAGAATTCAGAAACGGTTCCGTTCCTGGATGTCAGCGTGAATAACTCGGTTAACAGCATTCCGACCATCGAGGCGGGCAAGAGCTATACCATAAGCGGCAAAGGCAAAACAGCAAGTGTCCAGGAGAACCGGACAACGGTGTATCAGGGGGAGAGCCAGAACCTGGTGTACACGGAGCTTCTGCTGAGCAGCGAGGAGAAACGGCAGAGCAAAATGGCCCGTCTGCAGGCGTATTACAAAACGAAGGACGGTCAATATTTTGAAGCCAATGTCAGCCAGTCTGAGAACAGTGCGTCTCCCGGGGCTAAACAGCTCGTGGTTATGTGGGCCAAGCTGCCCAAGGCTACGGACACTGCGGACGTCTCGCTCTACCTGGGTGCCGGTGTCAACGGCGGCAAGCTGACCGACAGCAAGGAGGAAGCAACCGGATTCGTCAATGTGGCAGCTCTTAAGCTGAATCCGCAGGCCAATGCACCGAAGAACACGTTGGAAGCAACGGTCTTATATCCTTATACAATTTCGGTTCTGACCTCTGAAGGCAAGCGGATGAAGAATTCGGACACCTTGGATATTACAATGAACTACAGCCTGCGCAAGGATAACCAATATGATGCAGGCCCCCTTGAGCACAAGCTGATTCTGCAGATTACCGATCCGTTCGGCATTGCTACCGAGAGAGTGCTTACACTGGGCACGGACCTGATCGAAGGGACGAACAACCAGTATTCCTTCACCCTTAGCAGACCGCTGTACAAGACGATGGGCGGAGGGGCTTATAAATTAGCCTTCTACGATGAATTCCAGGGCGAGCGGCTGCTGCTGGGCAGTCAGGCTTATTCAGTTACCAATGTGGTTCCGACCAAGACAGAGGAATAACCTGCATTCGCCAAAAATTCTTTTCTTATAAAAAAGGAGCAGCTTCCATGTTGCGTGTTGAAGATATTACGCATTCGTACAAAAGCGGGAATGAATGGACCGCCGTTCTCCACAAAATCAACTTTACCGTCAAGGCCGGAGAGATGGTTGCTCTGCTGGGGAGCTCGGGCTCCGGCAAGTCTACCCTGCTCAACCTGATGGCGGGATTGATGAAGCCTACGGAAGGACATATCTACATTGCCGACAAGGACATTGTCAAGATGGGCGAGAACAAGCTCGCCGAGTTCCGGCGCAAAAATATCGGGTTTATCTTTCAGGCGTATGAGCTGATTACCAGCCTGACCGTCCGCGAGAACGTGGAGCTTCCGCTGGTCTTCCAGTCGGTCTCTCCACGGGTCCGCAAGGCGAAGGCGCTGGCGCTGCTGGAGCAGGTCGGGATTCCCGACAAGGCCGATCTGTTCCCCTCACAGCTCTCGGGGGGACAGCAGCAGCGGGTCAGTATCGCCCGGTCGCTGATCACAGAACCGTCGGTCATCTTCGCCGATGAACCGACGGGGAATCTGGATTCCAAGACCGAGGAAGAGATCATCAGCATCCTGCTGAATCTGAACAAGACGATGAAGACCACCTTCATTGTGGTCACCCACGAATATAGCGTGGCGGAGCAGATGCAGCGGATCTTCACGCTGAAGGACGGCTTCCTGGTGACTGAACCTCAGGCACCGGCCGGAGCTGTACATAAGGAGCCGGCTGTAGAGATTAACCTGGATAAAGCTCCGGAAGCGGAGACGCAGCCGGAGGCAGAGGCAGATGTAGATGTAGATGCAGAGAAGGATACAGAGCAAGAGACAGAGACAGGAGCTGAGCAGACCGCAGCAGCGGTAGAGCTAGCCGCTGCCGGGACACAGGAGCAGGCTGCTGCTATGGAAGAAGAGCAGCCTGCCGGGGAATCCGGGCAGCAAGCTGCGGCGGAGGCTGAGCCTGAAGAGGGAGGGAAGCCGTGAAGATCAGAGACATTTCACGGATGGCCTGGGATCAGGTCAAAAGACGTAAGGTGGTAACAGGTCTGTGTATGACCGGCATATCCATCGGCTGCGCCGCGATCATTGTGGCCTTGAGTGTAGGCCAGTCTGCCCAGGTCTATGTCACAGAGCAAGTCAATGCCAATTTCAAGATGGATGAGATTATGGTCTCGCCGGGCGGAGGCATTCCGTCGGCCGGCGGGCAGAGCGCAGGCGGCGGATCAGGTGGCGGGGACGAGAACCTCAATCAGGGCATGTTGACCGACCAGAAGCTGGAAATTATTCGCGGACTGAACCATGTGACGGCGGCTTCGCCTTTTCAGGAGGCCGGATATCTTCAGATGGTAACGGTAGACAACAAGATCTCGGATGTGAAGATTGTGGTGACTGATCTCCAGAAGCTGACAGCCTATGACCATAAGTTCAAGCAGGGCGGGGCGAACGACCAGGTAGGAACGATAGTGCTTAATCACGGGGCTACCCTGGGCCTGATTGACCTGGAGACCCGGGAGAAGCTGTTCGAGCAGATGAGCAGCGGGCCGTTTAACCCAGAGCTGTACCAGCAGTATGAGAAGTTGTCCACGGTGCCGTCCGAATTGTACCGTAAGCAGGTCCAGATTCAGGCTCAGGATTACAGCTCTACTTCCCAGACAATCAAGCTTAGCTCTCCGCTTCAAGTGGGCGGCATTCTGGCGCTACCCAAGGGAATGGATGAACTGCGGGCCTCGTATGACAAGATTATGTATATGTCGCCGGAGACCGCCCAGCAGATCTCCAAGGAGCTGACCTTCGATAATTCCACTTCCAGCTCTCTCAGTCTCCCGCCGGAAGGAAGCTACAATTCGGTTACGGTCAAAGTAGACGATGTGGCGAACATCAAGGCGGTGGAGCAGATGATTCAGAAGCTGTCGCTGAACGCTCAAGATAATCTGTACCAGCAGGAGATGCTGAAGGAACAATTCGATATGATCAAAATGGCGGCCCTTGGCATCGGGGTATTCATCCTGATTATCGCTTCAATCTCGATTATTGTCGCGATGACGATGTCTACTCACCAGCGGCGCCGCCAGATCGGGATTATGAAGGTGCTTGGCGCCAATATGGGCCAGATCCGAAATATGTTCATTACCGAAGCGGCGCTGCTGGGGCTGCTGGGCGGCCTGCTCGGAGTGGTGTTCTCCTATCTGATCGTCATGGGACTCAACAAGCTGGTAGGCAGCGCAGGGGACGGGATGAATTTCTTCATTCCTGAGATGAATCTGCCGGTTGGAATGTCCTTTGCGATTATGACCGGCGTGCTGTCCGGGATCTATCCGGCGATCAGCGCCTCCAGAACCGATGCGCTGACTGCCATTAAACGAGACTAACCCTAAGCTAGAAAGGAAGCCGAAATGATGAAGAGGACTCTAAAGAAGAGCCTGAAGTGGATCATAATCTTAGGTATTATCGGAACTGCAGGTTATTTCGGATATACCAAATTCTTCAAGGGCGGAGAGACAGCCGAGCTGCCGCCCGAACCGATGCAGGTGATCAGCTTCCCGGTAACAGAAGAGACGCTAACCAGCTCGGTGCAGGTTAAGGGCAGATCCCAATACCAGCAGGAGACGCTGGTCTACGCGCCGTTCGCTTCCAAGGTGACCGCCTGGAAGGTAGAGAACGGAGCCCAGGTCAAGAAGGGCGATGTGCTGTTCACGCTGGACCAGAGTACGCTGCGCAATGAGATTGAGACCGCAGAGGCGCAGAACCGCAAGACGAAGCTGGAGGCGGAGCTGAACGCTTTTGTCAGCCAGCAGGAGGAGGAGTCATCCACTCCGGTCGGAACAGAAGCCGAACGGCTGAAGGCTCTGGCCGCCCAGGAGTCTGCCCGCTTGAGCGATGAGCTGAACCAGGTGAATGCCGAGATTCAGGCCAAGGAGCTTGCGGAGAAGAAGAAAAAGCTCAGTACAGCCGTGTTCCACGCGCCGGAGACCGGGATCTTCCTCTTCGACAGCAGTACAGAACGGCCGCAGACGGTTACTGACAATCAGTACATCGGCAAGATTGTTGATCTGAATAAGGTGGAGTTCATTGCCCAGGTCGGCGAGCAGGATATCTTCCGCATTAAGAAAGGCATGAAGGTAGCAGTGAAGATGACTGCCATGAAGGATCTGACTCTAAGCGGTGAGGTTAAAGAAGTAGCTAAGTTTGCGACCACGACCACCGGACAGAACACCGCCGGACAGGTTCCGCAGTTCGAGGTAGTGATCTCTCTCCAGCCGGATGAGCGTCTGATCGGCGGCCTCAGCCTCAGCGGAGACATCGAAACCACCCGCAAGGAGAAGGCGATAGTCGTATCCAATATTGCTGTAATCCGCGAGGGGGATAAGGCCTTTGTCATGCTGGATAAAGGGAACGGCCAATATGAGCGGACCGAGATCAAGACCGGTATGGAAACGACAGACAAAACGGAAGTGCTGTCCGGACTGAAGCCGGGAGACACCGTTGTTCTGCAATAGCTTACTGGAATGAAAAAAGAGCCTTACTCCCGGGGAATGCCGGGCGTGAGGCTCTTTTGGCGTTGAATAGCGAGTTATTATCATAATCATCTGAGGCTGCTACTTCTGCATAAACGGCTTGCGCCAAGCTTGGATGTCACTGTTCAGCCCGGTAAGATCCGGCACAGGGACCGCTTCGTCTGACAATTGATATTTGGCCTTCAGCGCCAGAATCCGGTACACGCTCTCATCGATCCTTGATTCAGGGATCGTACCGTTCTTGACGCTCTTCAGTAAGGCCGACCGCACGGCCTGCTCGTTCTTGTATTCATGCGCGACAAGCAGGATGTCGCTTCCGGCCAGCACGGTATCCACGGCTGCAGCCGGGAGACTGTAGTTCTTGACGATCGCGCCCATAGTCAGATCATCCGTGATGACTACGCCGTCGTAGCCCATCTGTCCGCGGAGCTGACGGCCGATGATTACCTTGGACAAGGATGCAGGCCGGTCCGGGTCCAGCTTGGGGAACAGGATGTGGGCGACCATAACCGCATCCGCCTGCTCCTGAATGGCCGCCTCGAACGGCAGCCATTCCAGCTTGGCCAGCTCCGCAGCGGTCTTGTTAATGACCGGAAGCTCCAGATGGGAGTCCACCGAGGTATCGCCGTGCCCCGGATAATGCTTGGCGACCGGAATCACGCCTTCATCCTCCAGCCCCTTCATTTCGGCTATGCCCAGCCGTGACACCAGCTCTGCGCTGTTGCCGAAGGAACGGCTGCCGATCACCGGATTCTTAGGATTGCTGTTGATATCAAGCACGGGGGCGAAATCCATATTGAAGCCGGACGACTTCACCGCCTTGGCAAGCAGCTCGCCCATCGTTCCGGCGGCAGCCGCCTTATCCCCTTGTCCGACAGCAGCGTTAGACGGAAATACGGCATATTCGGCGGGCAGGCGGCTAACTTTGCCGCCTTCCTGGTCGATGCTTATGAACAGCGGTGCGGGATTGCCGCTGTTGCTCTTCTTCAGGTCATTGGTCAGCCGGACCAGCTCCTTAAGGCTGCCGACATTGCTGGAGTAGAGGATAATGCCGCCGACCTTGTCCTCTGCTATCATCTTCTGCGCCTCGGCCCCCGCTGTCTTGCCCTGAATGCCGACCAGCAGCATCTGCCCGATCTTCTCCTCCAGGGTCATTCCGGCCAGTGTGCTGGAGAGCGCTTCATCAGACGGTGAGCTGTCATCCGGGGCAGCAGGCGTCCGGGTTGGAGCCGGTTCAGGCGTAGCCGGAGCGCCTTCCGCAGAAGCAGCAGGTGTGGCTGGAGCTGAGGAAACGGCCTGAGGTGAACTGGTGCCCTGCTGGGCTGAATTATCGTTCCGGGCACAGCCGCTGGCCAGAAGCAGGCCGGAGGCGGCTGCGAACAGGAAGAGGGGCCGAGCGGCGGGAATGAACTTGCCGTGCGGAAATCTGAAGCGTGTCATGGTGCATCATTCTCCTTTTTCGTTTGCTGAGGAGCAGGTAAGGGTGATAGAATAAACAGGAACTTACATAGGACTGCTTGAATGCAAACCCAATTTAATAGGATGAGGTGACCTGTCAATGAAAGATCAATTGATGAACACGCTGAATGAACAGATGAATTTCGAGTTCTACTCCGCGCATGTGTATCTGGCGATGGCTGCGTATTGTTCGGGTGAGAGTCTGGACGGATTCGCCAACTTTTTCCTGGTGCAGGCTGAAGAAGAGCGGTTCCATGCCATGAAAATCTACAAATTCCTGAACGACCGCGACTACCGGGCCACCCTGGCCGCTCTGCCGGAGCCTAACAATGAGTATAGCTCGATGCTGGATGCATTTGAACATGCTTATGCCCACGAGCAGCAGAATACGAAGAAATTCTATCATCTGGCGGATCTCGCCCTGGATGCGCGTGAACATGCGACGATCTATTTCCTGAAGTGGTTCATCGACGAGCAGGTGGAAGAGGAAGCGCTCTTCAGCAACATTATCGCCAAGCTCAAACGGATTGAAACGGACAGCAACGCCTTCTACATGCTCGATGCTGAATTCGCTGCCCGCTCCTTCACACCACCCGCAGAATAACGGATTATTACGACCCGGCGGCATTCTCCTTACTCAGGAGGGTGCCGTTTCTTTGTGCGCTACTCTATTATAAAGGTCAAAGTTGAACGAGGGCAAAGAATGTTAGGTTTCGCAACATCCTTCCGGCAGCCCAACTCTATTTGGCGGGGTTAACTCTTGCGCTGCCCGGCAACACTGTTTCTCTAGACCCACCCGATCATCAGCGTGTAGTATGGAACAATACTAATCTTTGGAGGTCCTTTTTCTTGGAAAATTACAATGACATCAAACAAAGTGAAAAAGGAGCATGGCTAAGCCTGTTAGCCTACATACTATTGTCCGCCGTTAAATTATTCATCGGCTCCGCCTCAGGGTCCCAGGCGCTGCTCGCTGACGGTCTCAATAACAGCACCGACATTATTGCTTCCGTAGCCATTCTCATCGGGCTTAAGATTTCCCGCAGGCCCCCGGACTCGAATCACGGCTATGGTCATTTCAGAGCAGAGACAGTTGCCGCACTAATCGCTTCTTTTATTATGATTGCTGTCGGCTTCCAGGTGCTCTATCAGGGAGTGGATAAATTCATCCAGCCTGCCCTGGAGACGCCTGATCTGGTTGCCGCGTGGACGGCTGCTGCCTGTGCTGTGGTGATGATTGCTGTGTACATGTACAATATCAGACTTGCCCGCAGGCTGAACAGCAATGCGATGCACGCTGTCGCGCAGGACAACCGTTCGGACGCCCTTGTCAGCCTGGGGGCATTCACCGGCATCATCGGCTCCCAGTTCGGTCTGCCCTGGTTGGACCCGCTCACGGCAACGATTGTCGGGCTGATGATCTGCAAGACGGCCTGGGATATTTTCCGCAAGGCTTCGCATGATCTGACCGATGGCTTCGATGCCGGACGGCTGGAGCAGATGAAGCAGACGGTGGCGGAAATCGAAGGCGTCGAGTCGATTAAGGATATGAAAGCCCGCATTCACGGGAACAACGTGCTGGTTGACACCACCGTGCTGGTAGATTCCCGCCTGAATGTCGTGCAGAGCCATGATATTACTGAGGAGATCGAGGATCAGCTGAAGGACCGCCACCAGGTCTCCACTGTGCTGGTTCATATCGAACCCATGTAACCGCAGGCTGCCGGCGTCCGCTTGACTGGCTATGGTGGAATGGGTATATAATAACATTATGTTATTAACAAAAGGAGTGTACCCATGCCTAACCAACCGTTAACTGATGCGAACGGCTTGAACGAGGAGCAATTCCTGAAGAATTATCAGGCAGGCAGCTATGAACGTCCCTCGGTCACGGTCGATATGCTGATCTTCACCGTGATGGAGGAGGAGCAGAATAATTACCGCAAGCTGGCGGAGAAGTCTCTGCAGCTGTTGCTGATTCAGCGCGGGGAGCATCCTTTTCTGGGACAGTGGGCTTTGCCCGGAGGGTTCGTCGGGATTAACGAGAGTGTAGAGGAAGCCGCCCGCAGGGAGCTGTACAGCGAGACGAACATCGATAATATCTATATGGAGCAGTTGTATACCTGGGGCGATGTGAAGCGTGATCCGCGCATGCGGGTCATTAGCTGTTCCTATATGGCGCTGGTGGACCGCAAGTCCCTGAGTGTTCAGGCCGGGGATGATGCCGCCGATGCAGCCTGGTTCGAGGTGTCGTATCATGTGCTGGAGACCCGCCGTGAGGTCGTGGAGCAGGACATCCTTCAGGAGACCCTGGTTGAGATTACCTTGCAGAATGAGCAGAACAAGCTCAGCGGGGTGGTGAAGCTGACGGAGACGATCCAGGGGCATGTCCGCCGGATGGAGCGGGAGATTGTGCGCAGCATGGGGTTTTCTTTTGACCATCTGCTTATGATTCAGTATGCGATTGAGCGCCTGCGCGGCAAAGTGGAATATACAGATATCATCTTCAATCTCATGCCGCCGCTGTTCACCTTGTCCGAGCTGCAGCGCGTGTATGAGATTATTCTCGGCAAGGAGCTGCTCGCCGCCGCCTTCCGCCGCAAGATTGCGGAGCGGGTCATCGAGACCGACCAGAGTACCCGGGATGCCGGACACCGCCCGTCGAAGCTGTACCGGTACAATCCCGAGTGGAATTTATTTTGAGAGTAGCAAGCCCGTCCTGTCCACCGTCCTGTGATGTTGTTAATAGAACTTTCATGTGGAAAAGCGGACAATAAATTATATTTTGAATATGTAATTTATGGAAAAGGACAGGGTGAGCCAATGATCAGCTGGAAAGATTCGTATGATATCGGTGTAGAGAAGATTGACTGCCAGCACAGACAGCTTCTGGTGAAGCTGAATGATTTCTTCGATGCGTGCAGCAACCAGCAGGGCAAAGAGAAGATCGAAGAGACACTGAAGTTCCTCAAGGAGTATACGGTGGAGCATTTCGGCAGTGAAGAGCAGCTGATGAAGGATATCGACTTTCCTGAGCTGACGGAGCATCAGAAGACACACGCTGAATTCGTGCAGACGGTGCTGGATCTGGAGGAGACGATCAAGACCAAGGGCGTATCCGTATTGTCCACGATCAAGCTGAACCGGACGCTGACGGATTGGCTGATCAACCATATTCACAAATGTGACAAGCTCATCGGCGCCTGCATCGCGGCCAAGGGCAACCAGGCGGTATAACTGTATAGCGGAACAAGGAGATGCCGGGAGGCATTTCTTTTTATATATTGGCTGATGTGGAGTTCGGACCTGTAATGGCGGGTTTGAGGGCGCGTGGACGAAATGTAATCGAAAAACCGATCACATTAGGCTAAAGGGGAGGATCATCATGGATTGCCTGGGCTGCAGAATTGCGAACGGGGTGGAGCCCGGCCTGAATATCGTTTATGAGAATAAATACATCACCTGTGTGCTCGATATCGATCCGTTCAATGAAGGGCATACGCTGATTCTGCCGAAAAAGCATTATTGGGATGTCGATGAGATGGATGCGGAAACGGCACACGCTGTTATGGAGGCCTCACAGAAGCTCTCCGCCCTGCTCAAACGCTTGTACCAGCCGGATGGAATCCGAATCATTGCCGATGGCGGTACATTCAACGATCTGACCCACTATCACATGCATGTGCTGCCCCGCTACGAGGGAGACGGGCTATTGTGGGGCGAACCGCTGCACCCGGATGGAGCTGGGGAACGGTTGGAGGAGACCAGGCGGAGAATGGTGGAAGCATTGGAGGTGCTGACCATGAAAGAGCCAATGCTGAAAAAAGCGATGGACACGCTGGAGTTTCTCAGCCAGGATGCGGCCGCGCGAATGGCTTATGATGCCCGAATGAAGGCACTGAGCGATGAGCATTCCCGTATTGAAGGAGCCAAGGCGGAGACAAGTAAAGAAATTGCCATCAGACTTCTGAACAGAGGCATAGACCTGCAAACCATCTCGGAAGCCACCGGGCTGTCCCTTGAAGAAATTAAGGCATTGAGCCAGTAACCGGTAGCAGCGAGTTTGCTTACAATCATTTAATAATTTTACGTTTTCCATTGACGGCAGCCGCAGGGCTGTTTTTCTTTTTGCACAAGCTGGACGCAGCTTTATCACAGGCAGGCAGCGGAATTTATACCTGGTGAATACTTTGTGATATGATTTGAGATAGAACGTATAGAAACTTACTTTAGGGGAGTGGATAGGGTGAAAAACTTACGGATGCTGGCCGGGGCTGCGGTCATGGTGCTGGTGCTGGGACTTGTTAATTTCTATATTGGATGGCATCTGTGGGTTCTGCTCCGGGAATGGAGTCCGGGGATTCATGCAGCTCTGTACTGGACGGTGTTTCTCGTCTTTGCCTTCTCATATATCCTGGGCAGAATTCCGCTGCCGCAGCCGCTGCGGCCGGTGGGCCGGCTGTTCAAGGTAATCGGCTCCTATTATCTGGCCTGTATGGAGTTCGCCGTGATCATGCTGCCGCTGGCCGATCTGCTCTATGGCGTGCTGGTGTTGGCAGGCGCGGATCTCTCTGCTTACGTAACTGAAGCTGGTGCGACGCTGCTTGTATTGCTGGCGCTTTTCCTGATCTGGGGCTCACGCAATGCCTGGAGTACGGTGGTGCGGACGCACCGGCTGCAGGTGGATAAGTCCATCGGAACCAGCGTTCCGCTGACGGTTGCGGTCGCGTCTGACCTGCATCTGGGCAATATTGTCGGCAACCGCCACCTGCGCCGGATGGTAGAGCGGATCAACGCGATGCAGCCGGATATCGTTCTGCTGGCCGGGGATGTGCTGGATGACAGCATTGAGCCTTTTCTCCGCAATCGGATGGAGCAGCAGCTGAAGCAGCTTAAGGCCCGTCATGGGGTGTATGCAGTGCTGGGAAACCATGAGTATTATGGCGGTTCAATCACACAGTATACGGAAGTGATGCAGAGCATCGGCATTAAGGTGCTGCAGGATGAAGTGGTGGAGACTTCCGGAGTGTACGTGGTAGGGCGCAAGGACAAGACAGCGGAGGCGATCGCCGGCGGACGGCTCAGCGTGGAGGCACTTCTCACGGGAGTGGACCGCAGCAAGCCGATTCTGATGATGGACCATCAGCCGACCGGCTTCGGGGCAGCGTCTGAGGCTGGTGTAGATGTGCTGCTGTCAGGGCATACCCACCGCGGACAGATTGCCCCGAATCACTGGATTACGAGACGGCTGTTTGAACTGGATTGGGGTTATCTGCTCAAAAACAAGCTGCATGTCATCGTCTCCTCCGGCTACGGCACCTGGGGTCCGCCGATCCGGCTGGCCAGCCGTTCGGAGCTGATCAAGCTGGAGATTGTGCTGGAGGGCAGCAAGAGCTACGGCGGAGAAAAGTCAACACCTGCGGCTAAGCCTGTATTGATTTAACTATACTCTATCTTCAAGCCCCTGGACTTCCGTGTGAAGCTCAGGGGTTTTTTTGTGCACAGCTGGCAGTCGAATTCACTTATAGGCTTTGACAACTGGTCCCGGATCAGCTAATCTATGTGTAAATATAGTTAAGCTATTAACTAAATGGAGCTGAGTGCAAACAAATGGGTGATTTACAGCAATATGTACTGGAGCTGCCGCTTGCTAATGAGCTGTTCTTCGCTCTGGTGGAAGCGACCGCAGGTGCAGTCGCTGTGTCTGAGCGGTATTGGCAGGCGCAAGGCTTGAATGGTGCACGTATCCGCGTATTGGTGGAGATTGCAAAGCACGGGGGAACGATCCTGCCCTCGCTGCTCGCCAGCAGAATTGGAGTCACCAAAGCGAATATCAGCCTTCTGCTGACTCCGCTGGAGAAGGAAGGCTATATCACGCGGGCGGCTCATGCGGAGGATGGGCGCAAAACCGTCATATCGCTGACCGGAGCAGGACAAGAGCTGCTGTTGGAGCAGCTCCCGGGGAACCGGGAAGCAGTGGCGGCGGTCATGAACCGGCTGGACGAAGCAGAGCAGCGCAAATTGCTGGAGCTGCTGCACAAGCTGGGCCAAGTATGAACATGTAGTGGAGGAGGAGTACTCAATGAAAATATTAATTACCGGAGCCGCCGGGCAGTTGGGCAGCCAGATTATTGAGCAGCTGCGCCACCGTATTCCCGTTGGTCAGATCGTGGCTGGGGTCCGAAGGGTAGAGCTGGCCGGCCCTCTAAAAGAGCAAGGCATAGAGGTTCGTTACATGGACTATGACGATCCTGAATCATTGGAGACGGCTGTTCACGGGATTTCCCGGCTGCTGCTGATTTCCAGCCCGCATCAGGATGACAGCGTGCGCCTGACCCAGCACAAGCAGGTCATTGCAGCGGCGAAGGCTGGCGGAGTGAAGCATCTGCTCTATACGGGGCTTGCCTTCTCCGGGTGGACAGCCGGCAAGGATACGCCGGACAATGTGCACGCCCTAACGGAGCAGGCTATTGTGGCGTCCGGGCTGGAGTATACTTTTTTGCGTAATGGGCTGTATATGGATTTCGTAGTGGTGCTGGGGTTGAAGGAGGCCATGTCCAAGGGTGAGCTGGTTACAGCGCCGGGTGCGTGGGCATTCAACTCGGTAACACGGGCCGACCTGGCGCTTGCGGCAGCGGTTGTGCTTGGCAGTGAAGCTTCCGGCAATCAGGTATATGAGCTGGCCGCACCGCAGACATGGAATTTTGCTGACCTGGCAGCGGTACTGGCAGAGGCCGGTGGAAGAAAGGTGGTACACCGTGAGGATGCTGGCGTGCAGCACTGGATTTATGCTTTTCTGAGCAGATTGGATACGTTCTCCACCTCGCGCGATCTGGAGCAGCTGATGGGCCGGCCTGTAACACCTCTCAAAGAGAGCATTCTTCCATTCCTGGAGTAGCTGCGGTTGTCAGCGGCAGGGTTTGTTGCTAGTATGATGTCATTGATCAGGAAGCCGGAAGGAGAATACATCGCTTGAAAAAAATATTGGTAGCCGACGACGACGTTCATATCCGCACGCTCCTGCGGCATGTGCTGATGAGAGAGGGGTATCTGGTGGCGGAAGCCGGTGACGGCCGGGAAGCGACCGCACTGATGAAGGAGCAGACAGTGGATCTGGCGGTGGTGGATGTGATGATGCCGCATATGGATGGTCTGGAGCTGTGTGCGCATATCCGCGAGACCTATGACATTCCCATCATTCTGCTGACTGCCCGCCAGCAGCTCAGCGACAAGGAGCAGGGCTATCTGCGCGGGACAGATGATTATGTCACCAAGCCGTTTGAGCCGGAGGAGCTGCTGTTCCGCATCAAGGCGTTGTTCCGCCGCTATTCCATTGCCTCCGATGACAGAATCCGTCTAAACTCCATCGTTATAGACCGCAAAAATTACGAGATCAGCGACGGAACAGACGTGCTGCTGCTGCCGGTCAAGGAGTTCGAGCTGCTGGCCCAGCTGGCCCAGTATCCGGGACGTCTGTTCTCGCGCGGGGAGCTGATCGAACTGGTCTGGGGCTCAGATTATGAGGGGGATGAGCGGACGGTGGATGTACATATCAAGCGGTTACGGCAGCGGTTCAGCGGGTATCAGGAGGATTTTGTGATCCGCACCGTGCGGGGGATCGGCTACAAAGTGGATCTGGTGAATGCATGAGATCGCTCTATGTAAGAATGAGTATGGTCTTCTGCTCGGTGATTATCATCAGCAGTGTGCTGGGATTCCTGGCCTCGAATCTCTATTACCAGTCGCAGATCAAGCCGAAGAATGATGCCAAGCTGACCCGGATGGCGGTCGGGCTGCAGCAGTTCATTGAGGATCACCCGGATGCGGTAGAGGAATATCTCCTGAGCACCGCTTCGCTGGGGTATAAGATGTATCTGGTGAATGCGGACGGGGAAGAGCGCTTTTATGGTCTGCCTTTTCGCAAAAATGATCTCCGGAAGGAAGATTTACGCAGCGTATTGGGCGGAGAGATCTACCATGGGGTAGGCAATTTCCCCGGGCAGCTGTTCGTGACGGGCTTCTTCGACAATCAGCTAAGCAACTCCATAGGGGTGCCTGTGCATATCAACGGGGAGACGTATGCCTTGTTCATGCGGCCGGATGCCCAGGTGCAGTTCGGGGAGCTGCGGATCTTTTTTGTCGTGCTGATTGCGGTTATCATCCTGCTGAGCCTCTGGTTCGTGCTGATCAGTGTGCTTCATGTGGTGAAGCCGATCACCCGGTTAACCGAAGCCACGAAGAAAATCTCCATGGGCAGATACGACATCAAGCTCTATACTGCCCGGCGCGACGAGATCGGCCAGCTTGCTTCGCATTTCATGAAGATGAGCCGGGAGCTGGAGCGGACGAACCGGGCCCGGCAGGATTTTGTCGCCAATGTCTCGCATGAGATTGAATCTCCGTTAACCTCCATCCAGGGCTTCGCCCATACGCTGCAGGACAACACTCTGCCTGAGGCCCAGCGGCTGGAGTACCTCCAGATTATCGGGGAAGAGAGCCGGCGGCTGTCTCTGCTCAGCAAGCAGCTCCTTACCTTGTCCTCGCTCGATTATGATGAACATGCCCTGCAGAAGACGGGCTTCAATCTGCGCGCCCAGCTGCGCCAGGTCATTCAGATTATGGAGTGGCATCTGACGGAGAAGGGGCTTGCCGTAAGGCTGCACGCCGGTGAGCTCACGCTTGAGGGAGATCCTAATCTGCTGTATCAGGTGTGGATGAATCTGGTGTCCAATGCCATCAAATACACCCCGGCCGGAGGGACGATCAGCATTAACGCACATCAGGAGGCGGATCAGTGTATTGTTACGGTGACGGATACCGGGGAGGGCATTCCAGCGGACCAGCTGCCGATGATCTTCGACCGGTTCTACAAGGTGGATCAGTCGCGCTCCCGTGAGCGTAACAGCAGCGGACTGGGACTGGCCATCGCCCAGAAGATTATTCAGGCGCATCACGGGACGATTGAGGTGACCAGTGTTCTTGGCGAGGGAACTACGTTTACCGTCTCACTGCCCTGCCACCCTGCCGCTATATAGATTGAGGTAGACATCCGTAAAACTGATGAAAGCTGCGGAGGGGAATTTGGAACTGTCTATTATTCAATCTATATAGTGTAATTCTGAATTCATACTCCGTTCATTTTCGCTCCTTACACTGTGGATATACAGATTAGAAGGAGTGGTAGTATGTTTCTGGCTCTACGGGAGATGAGGCACTCCAAAGCGCGTTACGGCCTCATTATGGTGATTATGCTGCTGGTATCGTTCCTGGTGCTTTTCGTAACCGGCCTGGCGCGAGGGTTATCCTATGCCAATATTTCAGCGCTGCAAAATATGCCTGCCTCCTACTTCGCGGTGCAGAGCGACGCGGATCATACGTTCAGGCGTTCACAGTTAGGCGATACGGAGCTTGCCGCTGCCCGGACAGTAGCCGGGGAGGCCAAGGCCACCCCGCTTGGCGTGCAGACCAGCACGATTACGGCTGCCGGTGCGGATGTGAAGGCGGATGTTACTTTTTTTGCGGTGGATATGAAGGGAATGCTGGCGCCAAAAGTAACGGAGGGTGCAGGGCTGACCAATGAGGCTCAGGGCAGTGCTGTTGCCGATACCAAGCTGAAGCAGTCCGGTGTTACACTGGGCAGCACGATCCGGGATCAGGCCTCCGGCATGAGCTGGACGGTAACCGGGTTCGTGAAGGACAGCTCGTACAGCCATACCCCGGTCGTCTACATTAATTCGAAGGACTGGCAGGCGATGAAGCAGGGAGCGGTTCAGGCTGGCGGCGGCTCAGGCATTGCCCCATATAATGTAATCGCGCTGGATGTAACAGCGGCTCAAGCTGCACAGATTGCAGATCAGCAAAAGTCGGTAGAAGTGATTACACTGAAGCAGGCGATTTCGAGCGTTCCCGGGTATGCCGCCGAGCAGAATTCGCTGCTGATGATGATTGTGTTCCTGTTCGTGATTGCTGCTGTAGTTCTGGCGGTATTCTTCTATGTGATCACGATCCAGAAGACCAGCCAGTTCGGCATCCTGAAGGCGATGGGGACGAAGATGTCATATCTGGCCTGGAGTGTGGTCGGTCAAGTCATGCTTCTGTCCATAACCAGTCTGGTGCTGGGCATGCTGCTGACGCTGGGTATGAATATGGGCCTGCCGGACACGATGCCGTTTGAGCTGGATGGACAGACGATGCTGCTGACAAGCTTGTTATTTATCGGCATGTCGCTGCTGGGCTCGCTGATTTCGGTAGTAAGAGTAGCCAAGGTGGACGCCTTGGAAGCGATAGGGAGGTCTGGAGCATGAGCGCCAAGCTAGTGATGAGACAAGTGACCAAGACCTACGGGGACGGAGACGGGGCGATGACGGTCTTGAATAATCTGAATCTTACCGTGAATGAGGGCGAATTCGTTGCGGTTCTGGGACCCTCAGGCTCCGGCAAAAGCACCTTCCTCTCCACAGCCGGCGCCCTGCTCACCCCTACCAGCGGAGACATTATTCTCGACGGTGAACCGCTCGGGAACAAAGACAAGGGAGAGCTTACAGAGCTTAGGCTGCAACGCATCGGCTTCATGTTCCAGAGCGCGCAGCTGCTGCCTTACCTGAAGGTGGAGGAACAGCTGCTCTACGTAGCGAAGCTGGCAAAGCTGAGTACGAAGGAAGCGAAGGTCCGCGCGGCTGACCTGCTGAAGCGGCTGGGCATCTGGGAGCGCCGCAACCATTACCCGGAGCAGCTGTCGGGCGGCGAGAAGCAGCGGGTGGCTATCGCCCGGGCATGGATGAACAAGCCCGCGATCCTGTTCGCAGATGAGCCGACCGCGAGTCTGGACTACAGCCGCGGCCGGGAAGTGGTGCAGATGATCGCAGACGAGGTGCGCAGCGAAGGCAAGGCCGCCGTGATGGTCACCCATGATGAACG
This sequence comes from Paenibacillus sp. FSL K6-1096, assembly GCF_037977055.1. NCBI lineage: Bacteria > Bacillati > Bacillota > Bacilli > Caryophanales > Paenibacillaceae > Paenibacillus > Paenibacillus sp. FSL K6-1096. The sequence continues at coordinate 7,034,241 of NZ_CP150274.1, forward strand.
GATGCTGGAGTGGTGCAGCCGGGTGCTGCATCTGGCGGATGGTGTGCTGGTAGAAGCGTAAGGGTGTGGACGGAATCATATGAAAAACCTGAACCTTGTTAACTAAGGTTCAGGTTTTTTGTGTGTATAGCGCAGGCCTACACGCCAGAGTATGCCATAAATCCGCCATCGACGGGGATGGTGACTCCGGTTACGAACCCGGACATGCGCTCATCGGCCAGCCAGAGCAGGGTGCCGAGCAGATCCTCCGGTGTGCCGAAGCGGCGCATCGGGGTCTGGGAGAGGATGCGCCGCGAACGCCCGGTCAGCTCGCCCTCACTGTCCATCAGCAGCTGCTCATTCTGCGCGGTGACGAAGAAGCCGGGAGCAATGGCATTCACGCGGATTCCGGCTTCGGCGAGATGGACGGCAAGCCATTGAGTGAAATTATTGACCCCTGCTTTGGCGGCGCTGTAGGCCGGGACCTTGGTCAATGGTGAAACGGCGCTCATGGAGGAGATGTTAATGACCGAAGCTCCTTGTCGTCCAAGCATCTGTCTGGCGAAGATTTGGGTTGGAATCAAGGTTCCGGTCAGATTCAGGTCGAACACCTTACGGAAGCCGTCCGCCGGCAGGTCGAAGAAGGAGATGATATCGGGATTGTCCAGATCTCCGTCCTCCAGCGTCTCCTTGGTGGTGATCGCCGATGGCTGATTGCCTCCGGCTCCGTTGATGAGCAGGTCGCAGGGTCCCCAGTGCCCCCGGACAGCCTCCGCAGCCTGTTGCACGCTCCCGGCATCCATGACATCGCAAGCCAGGGCCAGCGCCTGGCCGCCGCTGGAGATAATCTGCCCGGCGAGTGCGGTGCCTTTGGCTTCTGTCCGGTTCAGGATGGCGACCTTCGCGCCTTGGCGGGCCAGTTCTAACGCCATGGCGCTGCAGAGCGCCCCGGCTCCTCCGGTAATAACAGCGGTTTTGCCTGCAAGTGCAGGCTGTAAAGCCAACTCTGACATAACGGTCCAACCCCTTCTATGATGTAATGGTCGTTCTCTGCTTGTAATATTGGGGATACTTCTCCATCAGCATCTCCTGGTCGGCGATCGTCAGTGCCATATGCTCCTGCATAATCTGGTCGCCTTGCGCGATATTATGCTGCTCGATGGCTTCATATAAGCAATAATGCTGCTGGTACAGATGCTCCCAGTTATGGTCTGCGGTGAGCTTCAGCATCCGGCTGCGGTTCAGGTGGATCTTGATCTGCTGGATGACTTCCCAGGTGTTTCGTTTGCCGGTCCCCATGAAGATAACATGATGGAACTCTTCATCCAGCATGAACATCTCCTTGTAGTCCTGATCCTCGATGCACAGCTTCTGCTTGTCCAGATTAGCCTTCAGATCGATGAGGCTTCTGGATTGAAAAGCATTGCAGGCCTCCCGGATCACCGCCCGCTCCAGATGCTCGCGCATGAAGCGGGCTTCTTCGACGAGCTCCGAATCAATCAGCGAGACCACGGTTCCGCGCTGGGGGTAGACCGCCAGCAGACCCTCCTGGGCCAGACGGACGAAGCTCTCCCTGACAGGGGTGCGGCTGACATTGAACTTGAGCGAAATTTCCTTCTCCGATATAGCGGTTCCTGGAGGAAGCTCCAGCAGCAGAATCTGATTCTTCAGGGAACGATACACGATGTCCCTTGTGGATACGGCTTGTGTACTGATGGTGTAATCCATCGTGTAACCTCCTGTATAAGTTTGTTGGAAGCACTACCATACTACCATACTTGTATGGTAGTATGGTAGTGCTAACCGGCAGAGCACTCTGCCATCCGTTATGAACAGTATAACGGAACACAAATATGAATGACGAGAGGCTGGAGAACACATTGAGTACCTCATCTTTTATTCATGACGATTGGCTGTTATTGAGTCCAAGTGCGCAGACCCTGTATCATGATTATGCCAGCAAGATGCCGATTTACGATTTTCACAGCCACCTGAATCCCCGGGAGATCAGCAGCAACCGCAGGTTCCGCAATATTGCCGATCTCGCCCTTTCCGGTGACCATTACAAATGGCGGGCCCTCCGCTGGCTCGGCATTGATGAACAGCTCATTACCGGAGATGCCTCTGACAAGGATAAGTTCATGGCCTGGGCCCGCTCGCTGCCCGAGATGGCGGGGAATCCGCTGTACCATTGGACCCATCTGGAGCTGAAGCGCTATTTCGGCATTGACGAGCTGCTCTCCGCAGATACAGCCGAGAGTGTCTGGGAACGTTGCAATGAGCAATTGCAGGGAGATGATCTGACGACCCATGGCATCCTGAAGAAATTCAAGGTGAATGTCGTGTGCACAACAGATGATCCCGTCGATTCGCTGGAGGATCATATCCGGATCAGGGATGACCGTACGCTTGAGACCGTCGTTGCCCCTACCTTCAGACCGGACCGGGCGCTGAATATCCGTGATGCAGGCTTCAACGAATATATAGCTCTGCTTGGTGAAGCCGCCGGGGTGGAGATCAGCAGTTACTCTAAGTTCATCCGGGCGGTGACGGCACGGATCGATTACTTCCATAAGCACGGCTGCCGCCTGTCGGACCAGGCCTTCGGAGAGCTTCCGCATGCCCCTTCGACAGAGCATGAAGCAGCGTACATCTTCGCCCGCGCCATCAAGGGCGAGGAGATCAGCGCCTTGGAGGAGCAGAAATTCCAATGCTTCACCCTGCTTCAATTGGGCCGCTTATATCATGAGCGCGGCTGGAGTATGCAGCTGCACATCGGCGCGCTCCGCAACAATAACTCGCGGATGTTCAGCAGCCTCGGCAGAGATAGCGGCTTCGATTCCATTCTCGACTTCAACATGGCCCGCAGCCTCAACGCGCTTCTGAACGAACTGGATGCCAGCGGACAGCTGCCGAAGACCATTGTCTATACACTGAATCCATCCCAATATGAGATGATCGCCTCGGCCATCGGCAACTTCCAGGGCTCCGGCATTAAAGGCAAGGTGCAGATGGGCTCCGGCTGGTGGTTCCATGACCAGAAGGAAGGGATGCTCCAGCAATTGAAGGCGCTGTCCAGCATCGGCCTAATCAGCCCGTTTGTCGGCATGCTGACCGATTCCAGAAGCTTCCTCTCCTTCACGCGGCATGAATACTTCCGGCGTATTCTTTGCAATCTGTTCGGCACCTGGATCGAAGAAGGCGATCTGCCGCGCGACTACGCCTGGGTAGGCCGGATGGTCGAGAACATCTGTTACAACAATGCCGATGCCTATTTCGGGATTAAATAAGCTTTTCAGCAGGTCTCCGGTTTGGGGGCCTGCTATTTTTTTGTAGATAACGTTACAACTGAGTCGCAGCTAATTTCCCAAGGCACGTGGACCCAATGTATGCGAAAAACCGAATACATTCGGCGCGGGGGAGGCACGTGGACCAAATGTATGCGAAAAAATGAACACATTCGGCGCGGGGGAGGCACATGGACCAAATGTATGCGAAAAACCGAATACATTCGGTGCGGGGGAGGCACATGGGCCAAATGTATGCGAAAAACCGAATACATTCGGCGTGGGGGAGGCACGTGGACCCAATGTATGCCAAAAACCGAATACATTCGTCGCGTGGGAGGCACGTGGACCCAATGTATGCGAAAAACCGAATACATTCGGCGCGGGGAAGGCGCATGGACCCAATGTATGCGAAAAACCGAATACATTCGGCGCGGGGGAGGCACGTGGACCCAATGTATGCGAAAAACCGAATACATTCGGCGCGGGGGAGGCACATGGACTAAATGTATGCGAAAAACCGAATACATTCGGCGCGGGGGAGGCACGTGGACCAAATGGTGTGCGCCGCCCATTCCCTATTTCGTACTGTTCCGGTAAGCAGACGGCGATACGCCGGTGGTCTTCTTGAAGACCTTGGAGAAGTGGGCCAGCTCCATCCCGACCTGCTCGGCGATATCAGAGATGCTGAAATCGGTGTAGGAGAGCTGTCTTTTGGCAAGTTCCATCCGCTTCTGCTGGACGTATTGCATCGGGGGTACGCCGATGAACTTTTTGAAATAGGGTATGAAATAGTTCGGGTGCAGATGGACAAGCTCCGCCAGCTCCTCCACATCCAGCGGATGCATCAGGCGCTGATCGATGTAACCCAGCACGCTCGCCAGCTTGCCCTGGTCGGTCGTATGCGACAGATCGTCCAGGAAGTTACGGTAGCCCCCGGATTCGAGACACAGCGCAAGCAGCGTAAGCAGGGCGGACTGGGTCCGCAGAGTAGCCAGGAAGCCGGTATCCTGGAACAAGTCAATCATCTCGGTGAAAATCGCCCGCACCGCCTGCGGGTCAGGCACATCACAGATATAGAGCTTATTCGCAGAATGAAACAGCGGCCATTCCCCGATCTTTGCATCGAAATGACAGTAGTAGCGTGTATATGGATCATCCCGCGAGGTCTCCGTCGTCTGGGTGGAGCCCGCCGGCATAATCATCAGCTGCCCCGGTCTTGGATAATGGGTTACACCGTTAATAATGACCTTGCCTTCACCGGTATCAATGTAATAGAGCCGGTTGAAGGAGGGTGTCTCGTTCGTCCGGTTCCACCCCGGGTATCTGCTGGTCAGCTGGGCATGGGTCACGGTCACCGTCAGATTATGGAGCAGGCGTCCGGTCAGATTGCCGTTGGCTTTCTTGTTCATGGTTGTCTCCTCTGCTGCGGGAATAATTTGATTATAACGCTTTCATTTATCCAATGCATCTTATTTATATACAAATATACCTTAATTACAGTCATGTTCACCGTCTGCAATTAGGGTTATCCTCATATCATAAACTGTTTTCAGGAAGGGACTGGGCAATGGATAAGGTACGATTCGGAATTATTGGTGTTGGAGGTATGGGGCGGACGCATGCACAGAGTCTGCTGAGTGATATTAAGGGAGCCGAACTGGCGGCGGTATGCGACATCAGCCCCGAACGGCTGGATTGGGCGGAGCAGCATTTGCCGGATCATGTGCAGCGCTTCCTGTCGCCGGAGGAGCTGTTCAAGTCCGGGACTATTGATGCAGTGATGATTGCCACCCCGCATTATGATCACCCGCCGCTGGCAATCGAAGCGCTGGGCTACGGGCTGCATGTACTGATTGAGAAGCCCGCAGGCGTGTATACGAAGGCAGTGCAGGAGATGAATGACGCTGCGGCGAAGTCTGACCGCGTCTTCGGCATTATGTATAATCAGCGGACCAATCCGCTCTATCAGAAGCTGAGAGATTTGATCAAGTCCGGGGAGCTGGGCGAGATCCGGCGCACGAACTGGATTATTACCAATTGGTACCGCTCTCAGAGCTACTATGATTCGGGCGGCTGGCGGGCGACCTGGGGCGGCGAAGGCGGCGGCGTGCTGCTGAATCAGGACCCGCACCAGCTTGATCTGTGGCAGTGGACCACCGGCATGATGCCGAAGCGGGTCCGGGCGTTCTGCCACTTCGGGAAGTACCGCAATATCGAGGTGGAGGATGATGTCACTGCTTACGTGGAATATGAGAACGGCGCAACCGGGCTGTTCATTACCACTACCGGCGAAGCTCCGGGGACTAACCGGTTCGAGATTACCGGAGATAACGGCAAGATTGTGATTGAAGACGGCAAGCTGACCTTCTACCGCCTCCGTACACCGGAGCCGCAGTTCAATGCTGAATACACCGGAGGGTTCGGCACACCGGAATGCTGGAAATGCGAGATACCGGTGGAGGCCGGGAGTGGAGAGCAGCACAAGGGGATTCTGCGCAACTTTACCAACGCCATTCTGCATGGGGAAGCGCTTCTGGCTCCGGGAGAAGAGGGCATTCACGGCCTAACCCTGTCCAATGCCATGTACTTGTCCGCCTGGACCGACAACTGGGTGAACCTGCCGATCGACAGCGAACTGTTCTATGAGAAGCTAATGGAGCAGGTCAAGAATTCTACATTCCGCAAAGCGCCCGTGAGCTCAAAAACCCTGGATGTCACTGGCACGCACTAGCCACTTAATCAAACTATACTCAAGGAGTGGATCATCGAATGGATCGTTCAAATATTGCAGCCCAAATGTATACCTTGCGTGAATTTACCCAGACACCGGAGGGATTAAGAGAGAGTCTCCGGAAAGTCAGCAGCATCGGCTACCAGGCGGTGCAGATCTCGGGAATCGGTAAAATTGATCCTCAGCTGGTCAAGCAATATGCCGATGAGTTCGGCCTGAAGATCTGTGCGACCCATGTTCCCTGGGACCGGCTGGTGAATGATCTGGATGCGCTGGCAGCCGAGCATAAGCTGTGGGACTGTAAATATGTCGGTCTCGGCTCTCTGCCCGGGGAATACCAGACCAGCCAGGAGGGCTACCGCACCTTTACCAAGCTGGCTTCGGGCATTGCCCGGACCCTGAAGGAGCAGCATGGACTGCAATTTGTGTATCATAATCATGATTTTGAATTCGAAGCATTTGACGGTCAAACCGGGATTCAGGTGATGCTGCAGGAGAGTGATCCGGAGGCCTTCGGCTTCGAGCTGGATCTGTACTGGGTGCAGGCCGGCGGCGGCGACCCTGTGGAATGGATTCATAAGGTGGAAGGCCGGATGAAGGCGGTACACTTCAAGGATATGGCGATTCTGAACAAGAAGCCCGTATTCGCTGAGATCGGTGAAGGCAATATGAATTACGGGGCGATTATCGAAGCCTGCCGCAAGACCGGCATTGAGTGGTATATCGTAGAGCAGGATGTGTGCCAGCGTGATCCGTTCGAGAGCCTTGAGATTAGCCTCCGTTATCTGCACAGCAGACTGGAGGCGGAGCAATGAGCCGCAAGGATGGAATGATGTATGCTCCGGTTCACGAAGCGAAGCCGGTAGTGGGACCTGGAGAATTCGTCATCGCTGCTCTGGCACTGGACCATGGGCATATCTACGGGATGTGCAACGGGCTGGTAGAGGCTGGTGCCACGCTGAAGTGGGTGTATGATCCCGATCCCAAGAAGGTGGAGTCGTTCCTGAACACCTATCCGGGGGTCAGAGCGGCCCGCTCAGCCGAAGAGATTCTGGAAGATCCCGAGGTCCGGCTGGTGGCGGCTGCGGCCGTTCCTTCGGAACGGGGACCGCTCGGGCTGCGCGTTATGGCGCATGGGAAGGATTACTTCACAGACAAAACCCCGTTCACCTCGCTGGAGCAGCTGGCGGACGCCCGCCTGCAGGTGCAGCAGACCCGGCAGAAATACATGACCTATTACAGTGAAAGACTGCATGTTGAGAGCGCTATCTATGCCGGCCAATTGGTGCAGCAGGGGGCAATCGGCCGCGTCATTCAGGTGATGGGTCTGGGTCCTCACCGGCTTAATGCGCCAAGCCGGCCGGACTGGTTCTTCCAGCGCGACAAATACGGCGGCATTCTCTGCGACATCGGCAGCCATCAGATCGAGCAGTTCCTCTTCTATGCCGGCTGCCGGGATGCCAAGGTCCTGCACAGCAAGGTGGCTAACTACAATAACCCGGCGTACCCTGAGCTGGAGGATTATGGGGATGCTACGCTGGTTGGCGATAACGGGGCGACCCAGTATTTTCGCGTGGACTGGTTCACTCCTTCCGGCCTTGGAACCTGGGGTGACGGGCGGACCATCATTCTCGGCACCGAAGGCTATATCGAGCTGCGCAAATACAGCGACATCGGCCGTTCCTCCTCATCGGATCATGTCTATTGGGTGAACGGCGAGAGCGAGCACTATGAGCATGTGTCCGGCAAGGTCGGCTTCCCGTTCTTCGGTGAGCTGATCCTCGATTGCCTCCAGCGGACGGAGAAGGCCATGACCCAGGAGCATGCATTTAAGGCGGCGGAGCTGTGCCTGGAGGCGCAACGTCAAGCACTGAATCTGACCCCGGAAACACTTAAATAGCCGGACAGCAGGAAGGTGGATATCATGAACAGCACTGGGGCAGCCATTATCGGCTGCGGAGCGATTGCACCGCTTCATGCCAGAGCGATTGCTTCCATAGAGGGTGCACGGCTGGTTGCCGTAGCGGACATTGATCCCGTTCAGGCCCGGCAGTCTGCACAGGATTACGGGTGTGAGGGATTGACAGATTACAGGCAGCTGCTGGAGCGGAAGGATATTGACATAGTGCATTTATGCACGCCGCACCACTTGCATGCGGAGATGGCAATGGAGCTGCTGAAGGCAGGCAAGCATGTGTTAACCGAGAAGCCGATGGCGCTGGATGTACCTTCCGCGCGGCAGATGCGGGCAGCAGCGGAGCATGCGGCGGGACAGCTTGGAGTTGTTTTTCAGAACCGATATAACGAACCTTCAGTGCGGATGAAGGAAATAATCGAATCCGGGAGCCTGGGCAAGCTGCTCTGCATGAAGGGAGTGGTCACCTGGACCCGCGATGCAGATTACTATACCGGCAGCAGCTGGAGAGGACGCTGGGCGACAGAAGGCGGAGGGGTGCTGATCAATCAGACCATTCACACCCTGGATCTGCTGCAATGGTTCGGCGGCGGGATTGCTTCGGTCAAGGGCAGTGTCACAACCGATGTGCTGGATGAGGTGATTGAGGTGGAGGACACCGCCCATGCGTGCATCAACTTCAGCAGCGGTGCCCGGGGACTGTTCTACGGGACCAATGCGTATCAGACCAATTCGCCTGTCGAGCTGGAGCTGGTGTTCGAGCTGGGCACACTCCAGCAGCGCCGGGAGAGTCTGTATCTGTGGCAGGACGGGCAGGAGACGGTGCTCTGCGGGCCGCAGGGCAGCAGCACAGGCGGCAAAGCCTACTGGGGAACCGGGCATTCGCGGTTGATTCAGGATTTCTATGCGCATATCCGGGACGGACGCAGGTTCTGGATTGACGGTACGGAGGGGATCAAAACTCTGGAGCTGATTGCAGCCATCTACCAGTCCTCGTACAGCCGGAAGCCTGTCCAGCAGGGAAAGGCTCCTATGGCCAGTCACGGGTTCAGCCACTTGCATTGACTTTCCGGACTTTACCCCTTATCTTCAGTATTACATGTGTGATACACGCTCTGCGGAGCGATACAGGGAGAGGGAGTAAGGTTATGGAACAGGCAATGTTTGCCGGAGGCTGCTTCTGGTGCATGGTTACACCATTCGAGGAGCTTCCGGGTATTCACGGAATCGTATCGGGGTATGCCGGAGGAACGGTAGAGAATCCCACTTATGAGCAGGTTAAGACAGGAACCACCGGTCATTATGAAGTGGTTCAGATCACGTATGACCCGGAGCTGTTCCCTTATGAACAGCTGCTTGCGCTATTCTGGCCGCAGATTGATCCGACGGATGACGGCGGGCAGTTCCAGGACCGTGGCACGCAATACCGCACAGCGGTGTTCTATTATACGGAAGAGCAAAGGCTGGCGGCATTGGCCTCCCGCGAGCAGGTGGCGGCAAGCGGCCGGTTCGAGCAGCCGGTGGTGACGGAGATTCTGCCTGCGCCGGTATTCTATCCGGCAGAAGACTATCATCAGGATTACCATAAGAAGAATCCGAAGCACTATAAAGAGGACCGCGAGCAGTCCGGCCGCGATACGTTCATTACACAGTACTGGCACAAGTAGAGCTGTGAAAATCTGTTTGATAAAGCCCGTAGTTACCCTGCATCTGGGAATTGCGGGCTTTTTGCTATTTTTGCAGCACCCCTAGAGAGCAATAATGACCAAAACCAAAAAATGGGAACCTAAAACCGAAAATCTGCGCCTACTAAATCGGTAAACAGGCCTCTATAATCAAATTTGTAAACGGATACAAGCATTGGCAATTCCAGTTCTAAATCCGGTGAATAGAGGAGGGGACAGGGTACCGATATAAGCTGCTTAGCGAAATGCAGAACGATCTATAGCTCCTGCGGTTGAAGGGAAGTTCAGCAAGACCAATATGATTCAGGAGGAATCTTAGAATGTCCAAAAAATGGCTAATGACCATGCTCGCCTTCGTGCTTCTGCTCTCCTGCCTGCCCTTATTCAATTCCAAAGCAGCAGCAGCCGACTATACTCATGGGGTAGACCTGTCGGGCACCTCAGCCACCATCTGGTTCAAATCCTCGGTCAACACCAGTTGGACGGATGTCCATTACAAGGTCAATTCGGGAACCCAGCTTAACTACCGGATGACGTATAACAACAGCAAAGCGCGTTATGAACAGGTGGTTACAGGAATTTCAAGCGGCACAACCCTCTCTTACTCCTTCACCTATAACAACGGTACTCCGGCCTATGACACGGGATGGTTCAACTATACGGCGGGAACTGCCCCTACAACGGCACCGACTACTCCGCCTTCCGGCTCAACAGGCTCCATCTATTCCATCGCGGCCTCTTCGATCCCGACACCGCCTTCCGGCTCCGTCTCCGTTAAGGTCATGAACGGAACGAACGGCGCTTATTCCGACTCTCAGATCTACTGGGGCGTCCTCGGTATTAACCCTGCTAACGGCAAATGGAGTTATCTGGACCTGAATGGCAATCTGATTCCGATCTCGAATGCGCTGAATGACGCCTCCGGCCATTTGACCAAGAGCGGTGTCAATTATGCCAATATCTATCACACCATTAATCAGGCTTCCTGGGTCACGCTGCCCAAAATCACCTCCGGCCGCATGTTCCTCAGTGTAGGCACTCCGCTGTACATCAAGACCTACGATGACGGCTTCGCCGGACCGGATATCGATAATCCGACCGATCCTAACCGCAATCTCTATTTCGACTTCGTTGAATTCACAGTGGATGCTACAGGCTATCATGGCAATACAACGCGTGTAGATGCTTTTGGCTTCCCGATTCAGCATCGGCTGGTCGCCTTGTCCGGCGGATATGACAAGACGGTAGGCGAGCTGGAGTCGGAGACCCGGGCCGGCCTGTTCACCAAATACCAGAATGAAGTGCCGTCCGCCTTCAAATCGCTGGCAACCGATCAGGCGCCATACCGGATTATTGCTCCAGTTCATGGATCATTCAAAGCCGGTGGAGCCAACGCGAATTACTTCGCAGGCTATTCCAGCTACAGCACCCAGGATATTCTGCGCAATGACGGTTCGCTGATCGATGCTGCCACTTCCGCTGCGATCAACCGCCATGTGTACACCTTAAGTAACTGGAACAATGTTGCGGATTACTACAAAGCGGCTCCTGCGAACTTCTACGCGAAATTCTGGCATGACCACAGCATCAGCGGACTGGCTTACGGCTTCCCGTATGATGATGTCAACGGCCAGGCAGCTTATCTGGAAGTCGGTAACCCTAAGGGCCTGATTATCCGCGTGGGCTGGTAAGCACAGAGCCGATAGTTTCCAGAAATGCAGCTTCCTCAATGATCAGCAGATGAGGGATATCGTGCAGAGAGCCGGTTCTGAACATTAGCAGACTACCGGCTCTTGCGCATGATTGAAGCTGTGAATATTGCGTGGGATCATCATCCAGAGAAGGGAAGACGACACTCGCAGCCACCGGTTCATATCCGGCAAAAGCCCACTCATCAATACGCTCCATCTTCGCCGGGTCAAACAGGAAGAAGCGCTCGTTCGTATTTTGCGTGATGGTCAGACCGTTCTGAAGATAGAGCATTCCATATCCCGGATAGTTAGCCTCTTCCTCGTATTCGTCTTCGTACTCTCCGTCATGCGGGCCCTGTTCTTGAAGCAATTCCAAGGCTGGATAAGTGAAGCTGGCGTACACCTGCATATCATTCTCTAAAGTGAATAATTGATTGCCGTCAGGCTGCCACGCCGGTGCAATATAACATCCCTGCGGGAACATCTCCCGGCTACACAGCCCGTCCTGCTGAATGGATAATTCATACACCGATATACCGTCCTGACCAGCCGCGAACTCCAGCGTTACAGCATCCGACCCGGGAATGTCCATCAGCCGCAGAACACTGTCACCGAAGGGATCTTCCAGGTCTAAGGTATGAGCCAACGTCCCGTCTCCGCTATGAAACACCGACATTTGCATCCGATCCCCGTCCAGTTTGGCTACAGACCAGATCAGACTCCCATCACGCGAGAAAAGAACACAGACAAACGCCCCCGGCTTACTCCACAGCAGCTTGCCCGTAAAGTCTCCTGCTCCAAGTGTACCATCCTCCATAATGAACGCTGCCTGCTCCAGTGCGGGATTGAATGAGAGCGTATCCAATTGAACAGATTGACCGTTATAAATCCGCCCCGCTTCTTGAGGCAGCAGGTCCGTATCCAGGCGGTATACTCTGCACTCTTTGTCATATAAAATAACCTGCGGCCCATCGTTGTTCCTTGGGGCGTAGCGGTAGTCACCTACGAGTATTTTGGCGGGATTCAGCAGTATCATCCTATTCCTCCTAGTCCTCGAATTGTTTGGATTATAGCATCTTTAGGAATAGATTGGGAATAAAAAAATTAATTCCGCAGAAGCTGCATCAACCGTTCAAGTGCGATCAGGTTATGCTCCCATTTCAGATATTCCTGTGCCTCAGCACAGGAGAGCCACCGGTAGTCTTCGTGCTCAACGGACAAATCTATACCCACTGGATGTCCGATTTCAGCAGCATAACAATAGTCCTGCATATCCATTAGCACACCATTCTTGGTCTCTCTGTAGGTAAAGGTATAGTTCAGATCTGTTAGAGACTTAATCACGGTAATTCCTGTCTCTTCTGCAATCTCCCGCAGGGCAGCGTCTGTGTGCGCTTCGCCATTCTCCACGCCTCCGCATACCGGCTGCCAATAGCCTCCACGCTGCGGGGTGCGCTTCAGGACCAGAATTTGCAGAGTTGGGTGATTACAGTAGACAAAGCCTTGTACATTTACTCTTGTAGCCATCAGATTCACCTCATTTCAGAATTATTCTACTGAGAAATGTAAAAAGACAAGCCTATGGAAAATAAACAGAAACCAGGGTATGATGGATAGCAATTGCACAGGAAGGGAGAATCCGCGAGAGATGAAGGACGGCTTGCAGCATATTTTGTTTGATCTCGACGGCACATTAACTGACCCTAAGGAAGGCATTACCAAAAGCGTAGAGTATGCGCTTAACCAATTCAGCATTGAGGTGGAGCATCCTGACCTGCTGACACCGTACATAGGCCCGCCGCTATTCGATTCATTCGTAGAGATTCAGGGCTTCACTCCGGAGGCTGCGGCGCAAGCTGTGGAATACTACCGGGAGCGTTACCGGACGCTGGGGATGTTCGAGAACCAGGTCATTCCCGGCATTCCGGCGCTGCTGGAGAGCTTGAGGGACAAGGGATTTACTCTGTACGTGGCGACCTCCAAGCCGATCGTATTTGCCGAGCAGATCCTCCGCCATTATGAGCTGGACGGCTACTTCACCTATGCGGCGGGCAGTAATCTGGACGGCACACGCTCGAAGAAGCGCGAGGTGATTCAGCATGTGCTGGACGAGTGTAATGTACCTGCTGCACAAGCGCTGATGATCGGGGACCGGGAGCATGACATTATCGGGGCAAAAGCCTGCGTCGTAGCCTCCATGGGAGTCCTGTTCGGCTATGGCTCAGAGGAGGAGCTGTCGGCTGCCGGAGCAGACACTATTGCGCATACGGTGGAGGAAGTGGGGGATATCATCGTGCGGTTGCAGCAGAATGAGCTGAACAGGTAAGAGGTTAAGCGGTTACCCTGTAAGCGCCTGTCAATAACTTGCAGTCTAATTTTTTGCTGAGGTATTGACATTTGGCAAAAGGCGCAGGTATTATGTAACCAACATCATACCCAAGGCAATGACCAGAGACATGATATCCCGTGAGGACTGACCAGAGAGAGAAGTGCAAGGTGAGAGCTTCTTACAGAGACCAGCCGGATGTTACCCCTCTATAGCCGTGACACTGAACCCTCCTGCTGTTAGCGAGGCTGTAAATGCCACCGTCCCATCCCCGTTAACGGATGCCATGAGGATTGTACTTGTCACCTGTCCGCCGAACAGCCGGGGTCTTAGTGAAGGTATAGTCGAAGTAGGGTGGAACCACGAGCTAAGACGCACTCGTCCCTTTCCGGGAAGAGATGCGTTTTTTTGCGTCCCTATACACTAACCTATACTGAAGAAATGGAGGCCATAAACATGGAGATTCAAGTGCAGCTGCCGGATGGAGCAATTAGGAGGTATTCGCGTAACACCACGATTGCGCAGGTTGCGGAGTCCATTAGTGTCAGTCTGAAGAAGAAAGCCATAGCCGGCAAAATCGACGGCAGGCTCGTTGATCTCGACTGCCCGGTAGAACGGGACAGCCTCGTTGAAATCATTGTGGAAGACAGCAGTGACGGTCTGATGATTCACCGGCACAGCTCAGCCCATCTGTTGGCCCAGGCGGTCAAACGGATCTACGGGGACCGTAACGTCAAGCTGGGCATCGGACCGGTCATCGAGGACGGATTCTATTACGATATCGATATTGCCCAGCCGCTATCCTCCGAGGACCTTGCTGCCATTGAGCAGGAGATGGAGAAGATCATCAAGGAGAATCTCCCGATTCAGCGCCGGGTGGTCAGCCGTGAGGAAGCGGTGGAGCTATTCGCGCAACTGGAAGAACCGCTTAAGCTGGAGCTGATCCGGGATCTGCCGGAGGCTGAGGTTATCAGCCTGTACGAGCAGGGCGAATTCACTGACCTGTGCCGGGGGCCGCATCTGGCTTCGACTGGACGGATCAAAGCGTTCAAGCTGCTGAGTGTCGCCGGAGCTTACTGGCGCGGCAATTCGGACAATCAGGTGCTTCAGCGCATTTACGGTACTGCATTCCTAAGCAAGGCAGCGCTGGAGGAGCACCTGCTCATGCTGGAGGAAGCGAAGAAGCGGGATCACCGCAAGCTGGGCAAGGAGCTTGGACTGTTCATGTTCTCCGAGGAAGCACCGGGAATGCCGTTCTATCTGCCCAAAGGCATGATGATCCGTACAGCGCTGGAGGACTTCTCCCGCAAGCTGCAGCGTGCCGACGGATACGAGGAGGTCCGCTCCCCGCTGATGATGAACCGGCGGCTGTGGGAGCAATCCGGGCATTGGGATCATTACAAGGACGAGATGTATTTCACTAAGGTGGACGAAACAGATTTTGCGCTCAAGCCAATGAACTGCCCCGGACACATGCTGATTTACAAAAACAGCCTCCGCTCCTACCGGGACCTGCCGATCCGGATTGCCGAATACGGCCAGGTACACCGCCATGAGTTCTCCGGCGCGCTGAACGGGATGATGCGGGTCCGTACCTTCTGCCAGGATGACGCCCACCTGTTCGTGCTGCCGGAGCAGATTGAAGCCGAGATCTCGCGGGTGCTGGAGCTGATTGACCGTTTCTATTCCATCTTCGGCTTCGAATACAAGGTTGAGCTGTCTACTCGCCCGGAGGATTATATGGGTTCCGAAGAGCTGTGGGATCAGGCGGAGCAATCGCTGGAGCGAGTGCTGAAGAACAATGGCATCGAGTTCCGGGTGAATGAGGGAGATGGAGCTTTTTACGGGCCAAAGATTGATTTCCATATCCTCGATGCTCTGAAGCGGAGCTGGCAATGCGGCACGATTCAACTGGATTTCCAGATGCCGGAGAAGTTCGACCTGACTTACATCGGGGAAGATAACAACAAGCACCGTCCGGTCGTGATCCACCGCGCCGTATTCGGCTCGATTGACCGGTTCATGGGTATTCTTACAGAGCACTATAGCGGGGCATTTCCGTTGTGGCTGGCCCCCGTGCAGGTTAAGGTGCTGCCAGTCTCTGCCGTTCATGACGGTTATGCCGAAGAGGTTAGACGCCAGTTGGCGTTAGCCGGACTTCGGGTAGAGGTGGATTCGCGGAATGAGAAGCTGGGCTACAGAATCCGTGAAGCGCAGCTGGAGAAAATCCCTTATATGCTGGTGCTTGGAGATCAGGAGCAGAGTGGCGGGACAGTCTCGGTGAGAAGCCGTGCAGAGGATGCACTGCAATCGCTGAGTGTAGAAGAGCTTGTCCAGCGGATGCAGGAGCAGATCAACGGGTGGAAATAAATCGCTTCATATATAATAGAGAGATATAATAGATAGCAAGTAAGCAGATATACTAGGAGGAACTCAGTTGACAGCAATAGACACAGGACAGCTTGCGGGCAGCGTAATCCGGCTTGAGCCCCTGACGGCGGAGCATAAGCCGGAGCTTACGCAGGTGCTGAATGATCCGCGGATCTGGGAGTATACCTGGAGAAAGATCAGCTCCGAAGAACAGGCCGCACAGCTGGTGGATATGGCCCTGGCGAATCAGGCATCAGGCAAGGATATCCCCTATGTGATGGTAGAGCAGGCCTCCGGCCGAATCATAGGGACTACGCGGATGATGCATCTGGACCGTACGCACCGGGGCGCGGAGATCGGCTGTACCTGGGTTGCGCCGGCATTCTGGAGAACGGCGGTGAATACGGAATCGAAGCTGCTTTTGCTGGAATATGGCTTCGGTGTGCTGAATCTGATCCGGGTGGAATTCTCCATTGTCAGTAACAATCTGCGCTCGCAGCGGGCGATTGAGCGGATTGGCGCAGTCCGGGAAGGGGTGCTCCGCAAGCACCGTGTGACACCTGACGGTACAGTGCTGGACAATGTCGTATACAGTATAACCGATGAGGAGTGGCCTGCGGTGAAGGCCCGGCTGCAATATTTGCTGAATGAGAAATACAAATAGCCGTAGCTGTGAAACATTGGTATAATAGAAAGACATGAGGATAGAAACATAAGTTCCCCTCCTGTGGGAATGTGCTGCCCATACTTCACCCTTCTGGGTGGAGGTGGGTTTCTGTATTGTTTGGGGGGAAATCACGAAGTGATGGCGAGGTTGGCGAGCGGATGAACTGGAATGATTTTGGTGAACGGAATAAGCGGCTGAATCCCTTATGGAGCCTGGGGGCGGGGATGAATCTCGGCGAGCTTCAGCCCTATAAAGAAATGATTGCGCTCAGCGTGCTGCTGCAGGTCTATTATCTGGAGCTGGAATCGAGTGAGCAGAGGTCACGGGAGGATCTGGTTGATCTGGCCTGGAATTCGCTTGAACGCTTCGGCATCGCCGGGCTGGGCAGCCCGGAGTCGGTGGAACGGCTGGTGGACGGGCTGCTGTGGAGCGGCAGCGGCGGGGATTTCGAGGCGAATTATTATGATGATCTTACCCGTGAGATCGGGGTGCAGAAATATAAATATTTTACCGTGGACGAGGATGCCACACGCATCAGCTGGGAGGAGAACGGGACCACGATCTACCGGCTCTCCGAATATGCGATGGAGCTAATCTTCATGAGTCATGAGATCATTGATGAGTTCCAGATCAGCATTAAGCTGCTGGAGATTCAGATGCATATCAAGCACGGACGGGTGACCCGGGCGATGCAGGATGTGAACGAATTGATCTCCCGTGTGCGCAAAATGACCCAGCAGCAGCAGGAATACCGCAACGCGCTGCGCCGTAATCCGAAGCATATCTTCAGTGAATACGGCACGCAGCGGCATGGGCGGCTGGAGGAAATTCACCAGCAGTTCGATGAGGAGCGCAAGCACTTCGATAACATTCACCGTTCACTGGCCCGGCTGGCTAACGATGAGAAGGATGTCATCGACTTCAATGAGCTGCGCCAGCTCTCCGAGCGGGTGGAGCTGTCCCGCAGAGTTCATGATGAACTGGCGGAGGTGGTGCTGAGCATCTTCGAAGCGGAGACGAATCTGCGGCTGAACTTCCCGGAATTGTTCTGGGGGGCGGCAGGCTTTAACTTCCGTACCCATGTCTGGGAGGAGTGGGTGAAGCAGGAAGGGCTGGAGGACGGAGATAGCCTGGAGACTCTGATCAGCGGGCTGTTCTCCCCTGCGCAGGACTTCATCTATCCGCTGGCCTGGGCCTGGGAGGAGCAGGATGTCGGCTTCCTGCCGGAGGATATGCCGGATACGCCGGAGGAACCCGGGGAAGAAGAGGACTACCAGTATGTTCCCAGAGGCATTCCGTGGACCGAGGTATGTGAGCTGTGGCTGCCGGTTATGGCCGGAGTAGCTGCGCAAGGCAGCTTCACCTTCATAGCCGAAGCCTTCACGGAGGAAGAACAGCGGAGGTGGGCCGAGTCGCCTCATGCTGTGGACTTGTGGGTGCAATTCTTCCATACCGTCATTACCGTTCAGGAGCCGGAAGCGGCGGGCCAGGGCGGTACAGATGAATGCCAGAAGCTGCTTCAGCGGTTAATGGCGGACCACCCAGAGCTTGAGGTGCTGCGCGGCCGGCGGCTGCGTACAACGATCCGGCCGGGGCAGCAGGGCCATACACGCTTTCCGGGACTTGAGATCAGCCCTTATACCATTACTATAGAAGAGAAAAGAGAGGAGCCCTGAGATGAGTTATTCGCTAGAGCAAGTGCAGATGGCTTCGCGGCTGTTCTTCGACCTGCTGCGCCGGAAGGTGATTCCGCTGGATGACCCCACTGCTGCTGAATGCCTGCAGGACACGGCGGCTTATGACGCCTTGCAGTATGTAGCCAAAGAAGCGGGCTGCCGGGTGATGAATTCCGGACATCGCCTGCACCTGCTGGTCAGTCCGATCGGCTCCGGGTTCGCCAGCAACTTCACCCAGCTGCGGAATAAATATTCGCGGATTGAACGGAAGACGCATCTGCATATCATTAACGTGATTATCCTGGTATTCCTGGCTGAGATGGATCAGGATGAGCAGCATTTCAAGCCCGGCCAGGACAGTATGTCATACATACAATTATCCGATCAGGTGTCGGCGCTGTTCCAGGCCTGGATCGGGATGGATGATGACGGCAGCTTCAGCAAGCAGTGGCGGCTGGATATCCAGGCCATGCACCGGATCTGGACCAGCCTCTATATGCAGACCCGGAGCCAGGAGGAAGGCGATTCGCTGACCCGGGGTGCCGGTTCACGCATCGGGCTGATCCATGAAGGGATGAAGCTGCTGGAGGAGGAGCATCTGGTGTTCATCTCCGAGAATGAGAAGCGGATTTTCCCCCGGGAAGAGCTGTACGAACGGATGCGTTATCTCTACCATGATGTGGACCGCTACAAAGAGCTGAAGGCGCTGGTCGGGCGCACACTCAGCGGACAGGAGGGGGAAGCCCATGCCGCGCATTGAACGAATCCGCATCGCGGGACTGAAATATGAGAAAATGCTGAAGCGCTACGAGGATATGATTCTTGATCTGTGCAATGAGGAAGGCCCGGCCAATACCTTGATCACCCTGATGAACGGCGGGGGGAAGGGCGTGCTGCTGCAATCTATCTTCCAGCTGCTGATGCCCAGAGCGGCGTGGGGCAAGGATAATGAGAACCAGGTGGAGGCTTTTTTCCATAATCACAAGAAGCAGCTGAAGCCCTACACCTTCCACGTAGCCATAGAATGGCGGCTGGATGATGCGGAGCGGACCGAATATATCACTACCGGAATCGCGATGACGGCCCAGCAATCCGTCGACCAGTTGGAGATTAAGGTGGATTATCTGCTGTATGCGCTGCTGAAATACGGGGAGCATGCTGAGCTTAACCTGGGCACACTGCCGCTGTATGACCAAGGAACGGGCAGCCCGGCCAGCTTCGAGGCGATCCAGCAGTTCGTCCGCGAACGGCGTAGTGACATCAACGTCTACGGCAGCCACAGCTCGGATCTGAAGAAGTATTATGCCTTCCTGGCCGATCATGATATTCATATCGATGAATGGCGCAATATGCGCAGAATCAACGGGGAGGAAGGCGGCATCAAGGGCTATTTTCAGAAAAATGACGCCTTCACCAATCACCATCTGTTCGAGCGGTTAATTATTCCTGAGATCGGCTCCAGCCTGTACGGCACGATGCGTGAGGATGAAGGCTCGCTCCAGCGTATGTTTGTTGATACCGCTACGGTGGCGCAGCGCTTGCCGATGCTGGAGCAGCGGGAGCGCGCGTTCGCTGAATTCACTTCGCTGGCAGCAAAGCTCTATGAGGCGGTGAAGCAGGGAACAGAGGCCGACCGCAGCTTCCGCGAGACGGAGCTGCTCGGGGCGCAGCTGTCGACTGTAATCCATGCCGAGCAGAAGAGCGCGGAGGACAAGCGCCGCAAGACTGCGGATGAGCTGGCCGGATATATTCAGGAGGCGAAGCAGCTCCGGTTCGAGAGTGACAATCTGAACTATCTGCGGCTGAAGGAGGAGCATGACCGCAAGCAGGAAGAGTTCAAGGTGGTCTCAGATAATCAGTCCCGGGCCAAGCAGCGGCTGGACGCATCGAAGGCCAGAGAGATAGAGCTAGAGGTCGCCCATTATCTGGCCAGACGCCGTTTGCAGCTCCGCCAGATCGGGCAATGGCAGAAGGAGATCGAAGCGATCGAAGGGTCGCTCGAAATGAAAGAGCGCCAGGAGGTCATTCAGGGCGCTAAGCAGGAGCTGCGGCAGCAGTGGGAGCAGGTCAGCCGGTTATGGCAGAATCAGCACCGGTACTTCAGCGGGCAGCAGCAGGCCCAGGCTGCAGAGGAGAAGGTGCTGCGCAAGGGCCGTGAGGAATTGCTGGTAGAGCAGGGCAAGCTAGAGGGCAAGCTCCAGGAATACACCGCAGCGATCCGGAAATATACGGAAGAGCTGGGCGCCTTCGCCGCCCGCCACGGCCAGGAGGCGGCTCATTCGCCGGCGGCAGCACTTCAGCGCACGCTGCTGGCAGCCCGCAGCCTTGCGGAGAATATTGCCGCGCTCCAGGCGCAGCGCACATCCGCTCAGGATCAGAAGCAGCTGCTGCATACGGCACACACGCGCGTGACGGAGAAGCTGCTCGGGGCGGAAGCCCAGGCGGAGGAGCTGTCCGCTCGGCTGGAGGCGCAGATGAATAAGGAATCGCAGCTCTGGTCGCAGCTGGTTGTTCTGCTGGAAATGTATGAAGAACATCAGCAGCTCGGGATGGCTGCGCTGCATGAAGCACAGCCGCTGATACAGGAGCGGTTCATCCGCCGGATTGATGAAGCAGAGCAGCAGACGAAGCGGCTGCGGCGGGATTACTATCAGCAGCAGCTGGATGTTGAGCTGCAGCAGGAAGAATACTGGCTGCCCAATCATGACATTATGCTCGTGAAGGATGCCCTCGAAGCGTTGAAGATTAGCTCCATGACGGGTAGCATGTATCTGAACGACCAGTCTTATCTCGTGCGTGAGGAGGAGCTGGAGCGTCATCCGCTGCTTCCCTACGGGCTGATTGTCACCAGACGCGAGGCGGCGAAGCTGCAGCCGGAGCTGCTTCAGGAGCTGCTGCTCAAAGCGCCGGTCCCGATCTTCGTCCGCGAGGAGATGGCCGAAGCCGGAGCGGACAGCTTCCTGCTGCTGGCTCATCAGGGACCGCAGATGGTGCTTCAACCCGACCGCTTCCAGGAATGGAAGCGGGGGATGGCCTCCAGGCTGCGGGAGCAGGAGGAAGAGCTTCAGGCAGAGGAAGCCTATCTGGCTAAGCTAAGATCGGCCCGCCAGGAAGTGGAGCGCCTGCTTCAGGGCGAGCATACCGTCAGTCTGCGGGCCAGACAAAAGACGCTGGAGGCCCTGCTTCAGGAGCTGCGGGGCCAATTGAATGAAATGAATGCGGAACAGGCACGCTATGAGGAGGTTCTGGCTGGAATTTCCAGAGATCTGGCTGCCTGCGAAGCGGATCAGGCGGAGCAGGAGAGCCGGGCGGCGGCGCTGCGGGAGTGGACGGAACGGAGCCGGAAGCAGGAGCAGGATTACCAGGAGAAGCAGCAGGCCGTGGAGCTGAAGACTACACTGGGCAAGGAAATCGAGGCCAAGGACCAGCAGCTTGCCCGGCTGAAGGCAGAGATGGACAGCCTGGCTGTGCAGCGGGAGAAATGGATTGGGGATGCCCGCTATTCCTTGTTCCCGCGGCTGCAGAACTGGTTCCCGGAGATCCGCTTCCCGGATGGAGCAGCGGATACGCCGGATGCGGCACCGGAAGAAGCAGCACCGGATGCGGCGGCACAGGACAAGCTGCTGCAGCTGCTCAGCACCGTTGAGAGTCTACAGCAGTCCCTAAGCCAGAACGAGCTGGAGATTCGCACGCGAACCGCCCAGATCAAGGCGGCGAGAGAACAGCTGGCCGAGCTGGAAACGGCTGTACAGCAGGTCGATGCAGCATGGGCCTCTGCTCCTGAGCCGGAGGATTCACCGGAGACGATCCAGTTGGCCAGAGTCCGGCAGAAGAGCGACACGGGCATGCTGGATGAGGATCTCCAGCAGCTCCGCGATTCCTTCATCCGCTGCCAGACCGAGCTTGAGAACCTGCGCAAGGAGCTTGTCAAAGCGGAGAAGGCAGTCAAGGAGAAG
The DNA here is from genome assembly GCF_037977055.1 of Paenibacillus sp. FSL K6-1096. Taxonomy (NCBI): domain Bacteria; kingdom Bacillati; phylum Bacillota; class Bacilli; order Caryophanales; family Paenibacillaceae; genus Paenibacillus; species Paenibacillus sp. FSL K6-1096. The sequence continues at coordinate 7,056,527 of NZ_CP150274.1, forward strand.
CATGAACGGGCGGTTGAGCTCTGGCATGTGCCGCTGGGACCGAAGGGTGAAGAGATCAGCCTGCGGTCCCGCGAGAACGAGCATCTGCTGAATGCCTGCAAGCAGTCGCTGCATGTGATGGATGGGTGGCTGCAGGTGCTCGGCAATCAGAGCCGGATTATGGATACCCATGTCGAGCGCCGCGTCCAGCTCCGCGAGGTGCCGGAGGAATTGCAGCTCCGTGTAAGGGAGAGCTGCGAGCCGCTGGTTGAGGACTGGCTGCAGCGCAGCAAGGCCGCCCGCAGCCGGCGTGAAGATATCCTGCGCCAGGTGAAGGAGGAGCGGACCGCACTCAGCGGCAGAATCGCCAAGTCCGGCTGGAATGCGGAGCTTGAGACCAAGCTTCTGGAACGCCTGAACAACGTGCATTGGGAGGACTTTACTATCGCACTCCAGGTGCTGGATGCGATGCTTCAGAGCTCCCGCGACCAGATTGAGAGCATCCGCAGCGACAAGGAGGATATGGAGCTGTCCCGCAAGCTCTGGGTGGGCCGGGCAGCGAAGCGGGTGGTGCAGATTGTCGATATTCTCAAACGGATGGAACGCCGGATGATCATTCATAATGAGAATGGGCACGCCTTCCCGCTGGTCCGGCTGAACTATAAGAATATTAATGTGCCAAGAACAACCGAGGATATCGAGCCGCTGGTCAGCGACTATTTCAACCGCTGCATCAGCAGCCTGCTGGAGAAATATCCGAAGATGGAGCAGGTTCCGCCGTCCGCTGTCCGTGAGCTGATCAACGATGGACGTATGGTCTATGCGGCATTGCAAAACCGTTTCCCGGTATTGCAGGTCTATAAGCCGGTGACGGAGAATTACTTCCTGTATGCCGCCCCTGAGGATTATCATTATTCCGACTGGGAGGTTATCAACCGCGGGGCAGTGGATGAGGCGGTGGGCAGCGGCGGACAGCGCCAGTCTGTCCAGCTGCTGGTCGCGATGATGATTATGACCCACAAGCGGGTGAACCGCGAGAACAAAGGCTGGACGGTGTTCCTGTATGACAATCCGTTCGGCGAGATGGTCTCCAATAACGTGCTTGATCCGGTCTTCGAAATCTCGAAGGCGCTGAAGTTCCAGTGGCTGATCGTGACGCCGCCGGAGCTGGTGAAGAATGATGTGAGCGTCCGTTTCGGTGTGTACTGGCAGCTGTATTTTGGCGGGGATAAGGGAGATGCGCTCGGTTCAACCCTGATCAAAGGCGGCCGCAAGCTGGCCCCCGCTACGTTATTCTAGGCAGCAATACCAAATCTAATGACAGGTGGGATTGTGAGAATGATGAATCTGAAGTCAACAACCAAATTAGCAAACGGTGTAGAAATGCCATGGTTTGGCCTGGGCGTATTCAAGGTTCAGGAGGGCCAGGAGGTCATTGATTCGGTGAAGGCAGCGATCAAGGCCGGGTACAGAAGCATTGACACCGCCTCAGTCTACGGCAATGAAGAGGGAGTAGGGCAGGCCATCCGTGAATCCGGGGTCGCGCGTGAAGAGCTGTTCATCACCACCAAGGTGTGGAATAACGAGCAGGGGTATGATTCCACGCTGGCTGCGTTTGATCAGAGCTTAAGCAGGCTGGGACTGGATTATGCTGACCTGTATCTGGTGCACTGGCCGATCCGGGCCAAGTACAAGGATACGTGGCGTGCTCTGGAGAAGCTGTATGCTGACGGCAGAGTGCGGGCGATCGGGGTGTCCAACTTCCAGATTGATCATCTGGAGGATCTGCTGACGGTGGCTAAGGTGAAGCCGATGGTGAACCAGGTGGAGCTGCATCCGCTGCTCAGCCAGCTGGAGCTTCGTGAATACTGCCAGACGCAGGGCATCCAGATTGAAGCCTGGGCGCCGCTGGCCCAGGGCCGTCTGCTGGACAATGAGGTCATCGCCGGTATCGCGGCCCGCCACAACAAGACAGTGGCCCAGACCATCCTGCGCTGGGATATCCAGAACGGCATCGTGACGATTCCGAAGTCGATCAAGGAAGAGCGGATTATCGCCAATGCGGATATTTTTGACTTCGAGCTGTCGGCGGAGGAGATCAGCCAGATCAATGCGCTGAACCGCGATGAGCGGTTTGGGTCCCATCCGGACCGGTTCAATAACGAGTAAGCTCTGGCAACTCTTTTGAATAATTACTAGATTCGGACCATACACATAAGAGAGATGGAACGTATAAGCCATCCTGTGCGTAACCGATATAGTAAGAGAAGAGTTAAGAGAGCCGGAGGGGTATGAATGAATCGTAAAAGAATACAAACTGTGCTGGCCGCCATGCTGCTCGTTCTATTGCTGCCACTACTTCCGGGTAAGGCCGCTGCTGCGGTGCCTGCCCATTCGGAAGCCTTCTATGTGAATGACTTCGCGAATGTCATCGATGCCAAAACAGAGAATTATATGGTCAATTACGGTGTGAAGCTGTATCAGAAGACGGGGGCGCAGGTGGTGCTGGTCACTGTGGACTCTACGAATGGCGTGTCCATGGAGAAGTATGCCACCTCGCTGTTCAATTCCTGGGGAGTCGGCTCGGCGGATAAGAATAACGGAGTCCTGCTGCTGCTCTCCATCAAGGATGATGATTACTGGGCAGTGCAGGGCAAAGGGCTGAAGGAAGAACTGAGCAACAGCGTGATCTCCGGGATTCTCTCGGCTTCGCTGGAGCCTGATTTCGCTGCTAAGAAGTATAGCGCCGGTGCGAACAAAACCTACGGTGCCTTCATCCAGAAGCTCGGCGGCATCTATTCGGAAACGCTGGGCACGAAGAATTACGTCTCCGATAATGCCGGAGTGTTCAAGCAGGTTACCCGGGATTATCTGAACCAGGCAAGCAACCGTTACGCGGCAACCACCGGCAGCGGCATCTATGTGGTGACGGTTAAGAATTCCGGCAAACAGAGCCTGCAGGATTACACCTACACGAAGTTCGCCGGAGTAGCCGCCGGACCCAGGGATGTGATGCTGGTGCTGGATATCGGCGGAGACAATTATCATGTGCTTCAGGGCAAGTCAGTGGACAACGTACTTACCAATGAGCGGATCAGCGAGATTCTGGATGAGGTGCTGGAGCCCAAATTCGCGGCCAAAGATTACGCCGGCGGCGCAACCGGAACGGCGAACGCATTCTACAGCTTCTTTCTGGCCAGAGCGGATGCCTACCAGTCAGCGGCTGGAGGCAGTAAGCCCGCAGCTTCTGCAGCTGCAGCCTCTTCACCTGCCAAGACGACTGCAACCGTGAAGATGGAGCCGGTCTCCAGATCCGCAGGGATGCTGGTCGTGGGGATTTTCCTGGGTGTTATCGTTCTGATCAGCGCCGGCGCAGCTAAACGCAACCGTTATGTAGCCCGTTACGGGATACGGCTGAACCCGCATAGCCCGCGTAATATCCGGCGCTACGGCGTCTGGACAGGCCAGCCGGGATATGGCTACAGGCAGAGAAGGACGTACCGGCGGCCGCATCAGCATAATCATTCGTCTTCGGGCAGCAGTTCATCATCCAGCTTCTGGGGTACCAACTCCGGTGGCGGCGGTTCCTCCAGCGGCGGCGGAGCGGGTCGCTATTCTTCCCGTGACGACGATGACGATGACCGGAATAGCGGCGGAGGCGGATATTCGTCCGGCGGCGGAGCCGGGCGGTATTCATCATCATATGACGATGACGATGATGGCAACTCCGGCGGTGGCGGCAGCGCAAGCAGCGGCGGCGGTGTCGGCAGACACCGGTGATGTAACCCTACAAATAACGGCCAAGTTCTTGAGTGACAACCCGCAGCAGTCTGTTTTTTGCATCTTGCTCAACATAGGCGCAAGCCTGCTTACACTTTGGGCGCAATGATGGATAAACAGTCTTCTGCGGGTTTATTTGAATTGCCGAATAATGAGGCGGCTTTCCAGCAGTGCCCTACATCCTAAGCAATGAAGTAAGATAAGCCGATAGCTAAAGAAAGAAGAATATGAGTGGGAGAGAGAAACTCTTGGACAATCATTCTTTGAAGCAGCAAATGAAATTGAAGAACTTCTTTATATTGGCGGGAGTATTATTAGCGGCTCTATCAGGTTTGCGTATATTGTGGATGGGGTTATTTGGTGATTTACAACATGAGCCTTTAAACAATGGGGAACTCCATTTGCGTGATTGGAATGCGGAGGACGGGAAGATTGTTTTGCTTGACGGAGAATGGGAATTCTATCCTTCCCAATGGCTTCAGGATGGAAAAAAGCAGGGGGTGGATGAGCCAAGCTTGATTCAAGTCCCGGGAGGATGGAATGATGCGATGCATGCGGGGACGTCGACGCCATACGGGTTCGGCTCGTACCGCTTGCGGATCTATGTGAACCCGGAACAGAAACTGAACTATAGCATTCGTCTGCCAAGCATACGCACTGCATCAGAAGTATACATAAACGGCCGGTTAGTGGCTAATTCCGGGAAGGTAGCAGATTCGAAAGAAGGCTCTAATGCCAGGAATCTTCCCTATTATACGTCTTTTACAGCAGATGAAGATGGTGTTATTGACCTCGTGATTCAGGCATCCAATTATGTGGATAGCCGGAGCGGCGGCATTGTCCGTTCCGTTAAGTTCGGGTCAGAAAGAGCCATTGCTCAAGAGATTAAGATTTCGGTCTCAATGCAGGTGCTTACATCGGTTATCTTTCTGATTCACTCTGCTTATGCGTTTATATTATACCTGCTGGGCAGCAAGCAGAAAAAGCTGCTGTATTTCTCTTTGTTGACATTCTTGTTGACTCTGAGCAGCACATTAAGCAGTGATGAGAAGCTTTTCCATCAAATCATTTATATAGGAGAATATTGGGATTTTTGGATATCGAATGCGGCTTATATGATTGGAAGCTATGCCTTGCTGGAATGTACCAATCATCGTGAAATCGCCGTGTGGAACAGGATTTATCCTGTGTTCAGAATCTTGATCCTGGGGACCGCAGGTGCCACGTTATTATTGAGTACGGATCAATTAACCGCAATCTTTCCACTGATCAATCTGCTAGTAGGGATCGCAGTAGTTATTGCCATCATTGCAATCTGCAGAACAGTGGTCAAGGACATGAGAGGGAATTTACTATTATTATTCTCTATTCTGGCATTAATTCATCATGTGATTTGGATGCTTTTCTGGCGGGAGAAAGGGTATAGCATTGTATTTTATCCGTTCGACCTGGTGATTTCAATGGGATGCTTGGCCTCCGTATGGTTCAAAAATTATTTCAATATGTATAAGAACACGAACGAGCTTGCAACAGCCTTGCAAAGAATGAATGATCATAAAGATCAATTCCTGGCGAATACCTCACATGAATTCAGAAATCCGCTTCATAGCATCCTCAACCTGGCGCAATCCATTCAGAGGAGGGAAGGGGCTGTTATGCAGGACAGAAGCATTAAAGAACTTGAAACTATCTATTCAGTAGGACGCCGCTTGAACTTGATTTTAAACGATTTAATGGATGTAATGAGCTTGCGGGAAGGAAATCCCCGTATTCACCTGCAAGTTATACCCATTCAGCCGATCGTCACAGGAGTCATCGATATGCTGCAAGTAAATGCGGAAGCAAAGTCTATAACCATTACCAATCTGATTCCAGAAGACTTCCCGCCTGTTCATGCGGACGAGAACCGGATCATTCAAATCGTCTTCAATTTAATTCATAATGCTGTGAAATATACAAATGAAGGAGTTATTTCAATTTCTGCTTATCAACAGGCAGGCCGGGCATATATCGTTATTGCGGATACTGGAATCGGAATGGATGAATACATGCTTAAACGCGTTTTCCTTCCATATGAGCAAGCCAACACCAAAGAGACTATGATTGAAGGCGGCTTTGGGCTGGGATTGAGCATAAGCAAACAATTGGTTGAGCTTCACGGTGGAACATTAGAGGCAAAATCTGTTCAAGGAGAGGGAACACAATTGATATTCTCCTTAAAACTGGCTGATCCGCAGGCGGAGAGTGCGATAACGAAATCCCGTGAAGTCTTGCCACTAGATGTTGTGAACGCTCAGGAACAACTTCCTGTGGACATGACCCGGATGGTTTCGAACCACCCGGCGCTGTTAATTATTGACGATGATCCCGTGAATCTTCAAGTGCTTGAAGCCATCCTGCCGCCAGACGACTATGCTGTAACAACGACAACGAGTGCCAAACATGCGTTGGCTGTGCTGAATACGCAGGAATGGGATCTGGTCATCTCCGATATTATGATGCCAATGATGTCCGGGTATGAACTGACACGAAGAATTCGTGAGCAGTACACCTTCACAGAGCTTCCAGTGCTGCTGCTTACGGCACGAAGCCAGCCGCAGGATATTCAAAGCGGTTATCAGGCTGGAGCAAATGATTATGTAACGAAGCCGGTGGAGGCAATAGAACTTAAATTGAGAATAAAGGCGCTAATTACAATTAAACAATCAATCCGGGAGCAGCTGCGGTTAGAGGCAGGATGGCTGCAAGCGCAAATTCAGCCTCATTTTTTGTTTAATGCCTTGAATGCTATATCAGCGTTGAGCGATATTAATCTGGATAAGATGCGTGATTTGCTTGATGAGTTCACTAATTATTTGCGTAATAAATTTAAATTTCACAACATGGACAGTCTTGTTCCGGTTGAAGAGGAATTAAGTTTAGTGCGTTCTTATTTGTATATTGAACAGGTCCGGTATGAAGATAGGCTGCAGGTTATTTGGAAAATGGATGATTATGGAAGCCTTAGAGTCCCGTTTCTCTCCATTCAGCCTCTTGTTGAGAATGCCATTAAACATGGAATCATGAAGCGTAAGCGCGGGGGCAGCATTCAGATACGAATCACAGTTATGAAGACGCATGCAGAGATTACTGTTGAGGATGACGGGGATGGAATGAATGAGTTACAGTTGCAACGAATACTGGAGAGAAATCCAGACAGTAGTTCCGGCGTCGGATTAATCAACACGGATCAGCGCCTTAAAAGGCATTTCGGGACGGGCCTTAATATCCTAAGCACGCCGGATGAAGGAACAGCAGTAACATTTCAAGTTCCGCTAAAAAGGGAAGAAGGGAGTAAAAAATTATGAAGCTATCTATCACCGTCCGCCGGATGCGCTCCGAAGACATTGCAAGAATACATGAGGGCCTGGCCCCGCATGATGTCAGCAAACCACTAAGCTATATTGAACAGTGCTGGCGAGAAAATGAGCAAGAAGAACAGCGCCTCACCCTTATCGCTTGGCAGGGAAGTGAGTTTGCCGGCTGGGGACATGTCGTGTATGCGTCCAGCTATCCTTATTTTGCGGAGAAGCGTATTCCCGAGATTCAGAATCTCGATGTGGTTCCCCCTTTGCGCAAATGCGGCATTGGCAGTGTGTTAATGGAGGCGCTTGAGGCTGAAGTATTCGCCAGGTATGATTCGGTCGGCATCGGATTCGGACTATATGACAGCTACGGTACGGCCCAAAGGCTGTACGTCAAACGGGGTTATATCCCGGATGGGCGGGGACTCATGTACGATAACCAGCCCGTGGTTCCCGGAAGCCAGGTGTGGGTGGATGATGAGCTTACTTTATTTTTGGTGAAATCAAGGCAGCGCTAGATGTTATTCTTAATACAGCGGCAGTCAGGGCGTTTGGGTCCGGGCGGCCGCTGTTTTGGTATGGGGTGCCACCGTTACAAGCTTTGCAGGAAATCGTAATATTGGTTGTCAAAGTAAACCACGAACAGATTTTTCACGGGACTGGTTCTGGGGGCTACCACGTAATCGATTAGGGCCGATTTTTCATTGTATTCACTATGTGCCTTTACAGCAGCATCAGCAGAATCGTACACATAAATTACCATGATATTTCCGTTGTTCAGCTCAAGCGTCTTCGGCTCAACCCCGTTGAGGACCAGATTAGATTTTTCGGAGCTTTCTTCGGGCTGTAATTTAAGCTTCTTCAGGGACCGGATCACATCTTCATAAGCGACGATGTTTTTATTCGCGGGCGGTTGATCATTGCTGGAGGCGAAGGAACAACCAGCGATTAGAACGACAATGACTAATGGCAGCAGCCACGCAAAAGCACGTTTCATATATAGATCAGCTCCTTTTCCTAACTTAGTATGTACGGCATCTAACTGTATTTCCTGTTTGTGTCTGTCAACGCATTCTCCCGGATCGTATTCAACTCTTCAGCGCTGAACAATCCGGCCTGGTACAGATTGATGAACTCATCTGACACACTCTGGTCAAAAATAATCATATCATCGCTGTTCAGCGTGACCTTAACGCCATAATCGTAAAGTTTGCGGATCGGATGTGACGAATAACTGGCCACCCGGGAGAGCATCAAATTGCTTGTGGGGCACACGTTCAGTTGGATGCGATGATCCGCCAGCCAGTTCATGATCTCTGGAGAATCCGCGGCTGCAATTCCGTGCTGCACCTGATCTAGCTCCAGTTCCTCTACCGCCTGCTTCACCAGATCGGATGTCCCAAACTCTCCAACATGCGCTTTTAGAATCAGCCCCTTGTCCTTCGCCATGCGGAACACCCGTTTAAACCCGGGAACAGCAAGCTCATCTCCGAAGATGTCGAGGGATTTGAAATAATTATGCTCCAGATATTGTTCCAGCTTCTCACAGGTTGCTTGGATCGGCGTATGGGTGAGGAAGGCAAGCTCCGGGACAAAATGAAGCTCTGGCGCAAACCGCCGGTGGATGCTCTGGATCGTCTGAATCAGTGCTGCTATAGAGCCATCGAACCACTCTTCTTCTCCTATGGTCACACTCATATGCAGTAATTGAACCCCGTCTGTCTTCGCTTGGACAAAAGCTGCCTCAATCCGCTTCTCATAACCGCTCCGCCCGGGCAGTAAAGGCTTGATGTGGCGGGCATTCCACCGGTTCATCTCCCCAAGATCCGTAAAGGTGGGACATTCCGGTATTGCTGTACCGCACCAGGCTGTAATGTAGCGTTTGTTGCCACCCCGGGTGATATGGTTGTGCAGATCGCCTTTGGGCACTTGCCGGACCCCTTCCAGATCGTTCTCTTCCAACGCTGTGATGAACTGCTGTTTCATGCCGTTGTCCTCCTATGGTTTGGGTTTCAAACAACTAACCAAGAGCAATATCATCATACGGTACGTACCTGTCAGGCTGAATTTCTGCATACACTCTCAGATGTGTCACTGTCCAGACTGGGAAAGGTGTTAATTCTGTTTTTGCGAGTGCTTCCATCTCTAAGAGTTCAGTATCCTTCATACCCCATCGGGTCTGGCCTAAGGTCAGGTGAGGGAGGTAGCTATCCAGTTCAAAATAACGGGTGATCAGCTCAGGCGGCGGAGAGACGGCTTTAACCAGACTTCTGTGCAATTCTAATAACTGCTGTGACTGCACACCTAAGCCTATAACAGAATCCCCAAGGAATATCGGTGAAGTCAATGATAACTCAAACTTTGTAAAAGTTGAGCAAGCCTTTTTTACATACTGCATCCAATCTAAATCTGAATACAAACCGCCCTGAGATTTTACAGTAATATGAGGTTCAACAATCTGTGACAGGCAGTTGCTAGGCCAGTGGTTTTGAAACTGGAGGATTTTTGCGGAATATTCAGGTGGCGGCACGATGCCTATAAAATATTGCAATCCTATCACCTTTCTTTTTTATTACGTATATATTGGGATAACTTCACTCTACCACGGTTTACAATTTATGGACACAGAGTTAAACAAACTGAAACTTTTAAACTGGCAGATTCGTCTATTATGGATGTTGTGAGTGACAAGAACTAACTATTATGAGTTTGTTTAGGGAGGATTTCAGAAGTGAGCTCTTTACCACAACGTTCCACTGTCCGCAGGAAGAAGAAGCCGGCGCCGAAGCCGAAGCGTAAGAAAAGAGGGTTCTTCCGCACACTTTTCAGAGTGTTCATGTTCTGCATCATATTGCTGATCGCCGCCGGGGGCTGGCTGTATTTCGCGCCGTCTGCCAAGAATACCCGCTTTCTGATCGCGGATACGCTGATTACGACCCAGCACCGGCACTGGGCCAAATATATCATCGGGGAAGATGAGCTGCAGCACCGGGTCAGTGATTACACGAAACGGTTCGAGGAGATGGGCGACGAGGTAGATACCCATGAGATCGCGCCGGAGCCGGAGACTGTAGTTGAGCAGAAGCCGCTTGTCCAGATTGAAGAGGTTACGGGCAGCGGGTACAGCGGTTATGTAATGATTGTGAATGATCCCAAGAAGGTGCGGCTGGGTGTGCCAAGCAAAATCGGGTCCGGTGAAAAGGTGTCCAGCATGGTCGCGCGGACGGGGGCAATCGCCGGGGTGAACGGCGGCGGCTTCGCCGACCCAAACTGGAAGGGCAATGGCTTCAAGCCGATTGGCGTAGTGATCTCGCAAGGCAAGCTGTTCTATAACGGCTTGGGCGGCAAGAAGTCCACGCAGATTGTCGGCATCGATAAGGAAGGCAAGATGATTGCCGGGAATTACACCCTGGAGCAGCTCAGCAAAATGGGCGTGCAGGAGGCGGTGACTTTTCAGCCGCGGATTATCGTGAACGGCAAGGGCCAGATCAAGAATGCAGCGGAAGGCTGGGGCATTGCGCCAAGAACGGCGATGGGGCAACGCGCAGACGGTGCGCTATTATTCGTTGTAATCGACGGGCGGCAGCCGGGCTACAGCATCGGGGCGAACCTCTATGATGTACAGCAGATTATGCTGAAGCATGGAGCGGTCATCGCAGCCAATCTGGATGGCGGCTCATCGACCGTGCTGGTGAAGGACAACGAGATCGTCAACAAGCCGTCTTCGCAATACGGGGAACGTTATCTGCCTACGGCATTCCTGGTGTTTGAGGACCCGGAGAATGCGAAGATCAAGAACATCTGGGAAGGGCTCGACCCGGCCAAGATCGATGCAGGCAAAAAGCGCACCCAATAGCCGAAAGCTGCTGTAGATTAGATGTGGCAGGTATGCTAGGATAACAAGTACATTGTGATGTAGATGAAACTGTTGGCGAATGCCTTGATTTTTGAGGGGGGGAAAGGTTTGACTTTGCAGCAGCTCCGCTATGCAATCGAGATTGCGAACAGCGGTTCCATGAATGAAGCGGCCAAACGGCTGTTTGTGTCGCAGCCCAGCCTCTCGAATGCGATCAAGGAGTTGGAGAATGAGCTGGGGATTACGATTTTTGAACGCAATAACCGGGGGATCAGCATCTCGGCGGAAGGCGTGGAGTTCCTGGGCTATGCCCGCCAGATTATCGAACAGACGGAATTCATGGAGAACCGATATACCGGCAAAAAGCGCAGCCCGATCTACTTCTCAGTCTCAACCCAGCACTATGCCTTCGTTACGGATGCCTTCCTGAGACTGATGAAGGAGCGCAAGGTGGCGGAGTACAATTTCAGCCTGAGAGAGACGCAGACGTATGAGATTATTGAGGATGTGCGCACTCTGCGCAGTGATATCGGCATCCTCTATATCAATGAGAGCAATTATAAGATCATGAACAAGCTGTTCAGTGACGGGAACCTGAAGTTCACCCCGCTGTTCAACACCAATCCTCATCTCTATGTACGGGCTGGACATGCGCTGGCGGGCAAAGAGAGGGTTACTCAGGAGGATATTCAAGGGTATCCGTACATTACTTTTGAGCAGGGGGATAATAACTCGCTTCATTTCTCCGAGGAGATGCTTAGCTTCACGCAGATAGAGAAGAATATTAAGGTTACGGACCGGGCCACTCTGACGCATCTTCTGCTGGGCAGCGATTCGTACACGGTGGGCACGGGGATTATGGCCTCTGAGCTGAATGATGCGGGGCTTACGACGGTTCCTTTTGACAGCACGGAGGTGTTCTCTGTCGGTTGGATCGCCCATAAGGACCGCAAGCCGAGCGAGATCATGTCCGCCTATATTGATATTCTGAATGATCTGGTATCGGGCAATTATTTCGAGCTTGAATCTTTCTTACTATAAAGAGCAGGAGGGACGTATGAGCAGTCCAGTGACCGGAACGACCAGAAATGCACCGCCCTTCCGCTACGACATTGTCGGGAGCTTCCTGCGTACAGACGAGATCAAGAATGCGCGCAGCTTGTATGCACAAGGCGAGCTTACAGCCGGACAGTTGGCGGAGATTGAGAATATAGAGATTGGCAAGCTGCTTCAGCAGGAGAAGGCGCTTGGGCTGAAGGCTGTCACAGACGGCGAATTCCGCCGTTCCTGGTGGCATCTGGATTTCTTCCTCGGGATTGAAGGGACAGGTAAGATTACGCTTGGCCCTCCAGGCGCTCCCAAGGAGCAGACGAACCGGGCCGAGAGCTTCAGGATTACCGGTAAAATCGCCTTCGGAAACCATCCCATGGTCGCAGAATTCCGCACGTTGCAGCTGATGGCCGGAGACACATTGGCCAAAATGACGATTCCGTCCCCGGCACTGTTTCATTTCGTGCAGGAGTATAACGGGAATGAAATCTATTCGGATACCGAAACGCTGTATGGCGATATTATCCAGGTCTACAGGAGTGCGATTCAGGCATTCTATGATGCGGGCTGCCGCTACCTCCAGTTGGACGATACCACCTGGGGCACGCTGTGCAGCGGACGGCATCGTGCGCACCTGCGCAGCAGGGGCATTGATCCCGACCAGCTTGCGAGAGATTACGTCCGGCTGATCAATGAGAGCATAGCAGACCGTCCGGCAGATATGACGATTGCCCTGCATGTGTGCCGGGGGAACCTGCGCTCAACCTGGTTCGCGGCGGGCGGGTACGGGCCGGTTGCCGAGGAGCTTTTCGCCAATGCGGCCGTAGATGCGTTCTTCCTCGAATACGACAATGAACGCTCCGGCGACTTCGAGCCGCTGCGCTTCATCAAGGACCAGTTCGTCGTGCTGGGGCTGGTGACCACTAAGCATGGCGGCCTGGAGAGCAAGGAGCAACTCATCGCCCGCATCGAAGAAGCCGCACAGTATGTGGACATCAACAAGCTGTGTCTAAGCACACAATGCGGCTTCGCCTCCACGGAGGAAGGCAATATTCTGACTGAAGAAGAGCAGTGGGACAAGCTGCGGCTGGTGATTGAGACGGCGAATGAGGTGTGGGTGTAGGGTAGTGGGGAGAAAAGAGGGTTGCCGGGGGTGGCGATCCTCTTTTTTGACGTTGCTATTCTTTTTGTATACTATTGAGAGCTTTTTGTATTTTCACTCCATACTCTGTTTCGTTTAGCTTGGGTGTTCGAGTCTTTGAATCTACCAGGGAGTAATACAGGACTAAATAATTTCCAGATTGGTAGATAATTGGTGCGTGGGAACTAAGAAACTGAATACTTTCTTCAAATTGTTTTTCTCCACGTTTTCGTTGCTCCTCCGATTCAAAATTGTAAACTTGTATGATTTCCTCATTGCTCAGTTTATAGCTAACTGGCTGAATACCCTCTAATATCTGATCTTTAGAAGATTCAATTTGTGTAATGTTTTTTTCAAGAGAAATGATGGCTTCGTTCACGTTAGGATATTTCTCCTGAGAAGAACAAGCGATAAGGAATAGAAAGATAAATAAAATGGCAAGTGAATTATTTTTCATGGTAGTCCTCCTTCTTAGAAAAAAAGTAAATACAAGATAAACATATTATATTGGATGTAGTATCTTCATATTCATTGTTGCCCACATAATTAAACCAAGCCAAATATATTTCCAGTACTTCGTTAACCTCTTTGGAATCGAGAATTCCATTAATTTAATTAGCCAGTGCATAAAGTGTTATTTATAGGCCGAAATAACAAGATATTCTCATTATACATGATTATGATTAAAAAATTTGTCGAAAAAACATTACTTATATACTATAGAAAAAAATACTATGGAAAAATATACTATTAAATGACATTAAATCAAAAAAAGGACCGAAAAGGAGGAGGCTTTATGAGTTTGAAGAAATACCTAACTACTGGAGTTATAACAGTTGCAGTTTTTTGTGCAGGGGCATTGACGGCATTCGCAGGTTATAATAGTAATTTTAGTTTTCCACAATCGACTTATGAATCTATGGTTAAAACATCGGGCAATTATTATTATCTGGCGGCTGCAACTCGTAATTATAACTGTTTAGGATATGCGTTAGGTGATACAAATAACTGGGTTTGGCCATGGGGAGGAAGTAACCCTACACTGCAACAAGCTAATAATTACATGACTTCCCAAATGTATAATCCGTATCCGTATAGTTCTGGCGCCTCCAATGTAAAGATCATTGCATATGGTACATCTACAAGTAATGTAACTCATTTTTCTAAAGCTGAAGGGACTAACTACTCTAATGCAAAATGGGGGCAGTTAGAAAGATTACAATCTTTAGGATGGGACCCATACACATCAAATGTATATGGGTCCGCATTACAAGTTTATAAGTAGTAAATAAAATACTTGAGGTGATAAGAATGAATAAGAAAATATTAGTCGGAATTTTCGTCCTCGGCTTTATTGTTAGTTCTTCTTTATATGCGGTACGTGCAAATGCATCTGTTGAGAAAAAAATTGACGAAAACCTTAATGTATTGGCCACCCAATTGCAAGCGGAAATCGATAATAAAACTGAGCTTGCCATGAGTAGTAATCCTTATGATTTTATCAAAAATAGCGAAGAATATACTAATATTGTGAACATCGGACCGGATGCTATTCCAATTTTGGAAAAGAAAATTGATGAAAGCGAGGGAAGCGGTCTGTTTGATTACATTTTTGCGGCTGCTATTGAGGAGATTTCAAAAGTTGATTTGAAAGAAGATCAAAGTACCGCTTGGGCTTATGGTGATAAATTTTCTGAAAAATGGAAGATTAAATTGAGTACTCTTCCTGAACAAGTTAAAAAAATTGCTAATTCTGAATTATCTGAAGATGAGAAAATCAATTCTCTGACTAAGCTTGGTCTACCGGCAATTCCATTTATTATTGATCAAGTAGAGGCTGGTAAAACCGAACTCTTTCCAGTAGTTCTGTCTTTGGTTCCAGATAGTCAAGCTAAATCTCTGACAGCTATTGACGAAGTGCAATGGGCAAAGGAAAATAAGGATAAATTTGATGATCTCAAAAAATATGTCTTATCCAAAAATAATGAGTGATTCTTTTTATATAAGACTTAATTAAGTCCATAAAATCTAAAACAAGGTAGTTCCTCAGTTACAGAGGCACTGCCTTGTTTTCATTCTTAATATGACTAATTGAATGTAACCTACTACTAGGCATCTGCATTTTTGATTGATGATCATTATCAGGGAAAGGGTTGTGTCGAAAGAGCGATGGTACAGCTAATCTAATATATGCGAGACAGGGGATGTACACAGTTAATGATCAGTCATAGACCTGACGCCCCGGCATCACGCCGCTGCTTCCAAGCCTCATACCGGCGGGTGAGCCTCTTCGTGTGTGGGGTAATTCTCATAGACCGGGTTTGCGGTCTTACGGTCAGCGTACAGGTGCCCCTTGATGAGATTGATGAGCCAGACTCCATGACCTTCGGATAGTACCAGATGCCTGTAGTCCTTGAAGGTTATTTCTGCTTGGTTAGGATGCGTTCTTGTTCGCTCATTGTGATCTCCTTCCTGCAACTAATGAGAGTTCTATATAGCGTTTAGTATAACAAATAAGATAGGCTACCTTAAGCTTGTACATTGACAGAACCTTCCTTCTGGAGTAAAATTGCCCGTAACAACTTACAGCGACAAGCGATGAAGAGAAGAGTAGGCAGGCAAGCAGCGTTCACAGAGAGCCCCTTCGTGGTGAAAGGGGGCAGCGAAGCGTCTGATCCGAATAAAGTCTCCGAGCTGCATAGAGAATCGGGCACTGTTGTCCGAGGATGGTATGCCGGGATCTCCCGTTACAGAGATAGGGTATAAGCGTCATGGCCGTACCCGAAGAGGCGGATGAGGCAACTTGTCCGTGAACAGAGGTGGTACCACGAAGCTTATCCAAGCTCTCGTCCTCAAGATAACAATCTTGAGGGCGGGAGCTTTTTTGATTTATTTAGGAAACTATAGCTTCTTCCTGCTGTGGGAAAGGTGTGAGTACATTTGTGAAAAAGAGTCTTGGACAGATTCGTAGAGTGGCTTTAATGCCGAATGTGACTGAAGGCTGAATGTATGTGAAAAACGGTATACATTGTATTCGCAAGCAGGCACACGGCCTGAATGTATGTGAAAAACAGCATACATTGTGCTCGCATGCAGACATATGGACCAAATGTATGTGAAAAACAGTATAGCATTGTGCTCGCAAGCAGACGTATGGTCCAAACGTATGTGAAAAACAGCATACATTGTGTTCGCGCCAAGGTAATCTTATTCAACCTTTAGGGTGATTCTGTTCAAATATCAGAATTTATATGTTGCACACGATAACTTATCCTTATATTTCTTGCTGAAACGGGTGCCGTCTTTAAAAAGGACGGCAAAGCCGTTTCTGCTTGCTTGGTTCAATTTATATCAACAGTAGAGGTGATTTACATGCATTGGGCAGAAAGAATAGCAAGCCGGTTAATCTCGGAACACCCGCAGAGGCAGACTTATGTGTGCGCATCAGGAATCAGTCCGTCCGGCTCCGTTCACATCGGGAATTTCCGTGAGATTGTCACGACTTCGTTTGTGGCGAAGGCGCTGCGGCGGGCGGGGAAGGAGGTGCGGTTTATTTTCTCATGGGATGATTTCGACCGGTTCCGCAAAGTTCCGGCACACATAGACCCCGGCTTCGCTCAGTATATCGGGCTTCCGTATTCACAGGTGCCTTGTCCGTATGGCTGCCATGCTTCGTATGCGGAGCATTTCGAGAAGGAGTTCGAGCAGGCGCTCCAGGTGTTCGGAATTGAGCCGGAATTCATCTATCAGAGCCGGGAATACCAGTCGGGCCGCTATCATCCGCACATTCTGCACGCACTGCGCCGCCGGGAGGAAATCTATGATATTCTGATGTCCTTCAAGACAGGTGACAGTTCTACGGAGGAACGCTCGACGTTCTATCCGATCCATCTATACTGCCGGGAATGCGGCAAAGACTCGACAACCATTCGGGGATTCGACGATCAGGCGGAGACGGTGGCTTACCGCTGTGCTTGTGGTCATACAGATAACGTTCATATTTCGCAGGCGGACAACATCAAGCTGCATTGGAAAATCGACTGGCCGATGCGCTGGCAGGAGGAGCAGGTGGTGTTTGAGCCGGGCGGCCGGGATCATTCGTCGGAGACGGGGAGCTACAATGTCGCGTCTGTGATTGCTGAACGGATCTTCGGGTATCGTCCTCCGGTGTATGAGCCTTATGAATTCATCAGCATCAAAGGCAGTTACGCCAAAATGTCCAGCTCCTCCGGGAACAATTACACGCCTGACGATCTGCTCCGCATCTATGCGCCGGAGAATATTCTGTTCCTGTTCGCCAAATACCAGCCGGATGCTGCTTTTCATATTGGGCTGGATGAGGATGTGCTGCGCAATTATTCAGAGTATGAGCGTTATACGGCGGGGGCAGCGGCAGGCACCATAATCGGCGATCTGGCGGATGCGCTTCAGTTGTCCCAATTGAATCCTCCTGCCGGAAGCTCCGTAAGCTTCGGTCAGGTGTCCAGTCTGCTTCCGCTGGTGGGCTTCGACCGGGCGCTTTTGCGGAGTATTCTCGGAAGAAACGGCGAAGTTGTTGACGAACTGCTGCTTCAGCAGACAGCGGACCGGGCAGAGTACTGGATCAAAAACTGGATGCCGCACAAGCTGGTCACGATTCAGACCTCACCCAACTATGCGTATTATCATACCCTTAGCGCAGAGGAGCTGAGATGGCTGCGCAGCCTCTGTTCGCTTGTGAGGAAGGGCGGCCTGGACGAAGCCGAGTTCATGTCGGCGATCTATGCCATCTGCCGTCACGAAGACAAGAAGACTATGCGCAGCCAGCAAAAAAGGCTGTTCACCATCGTCTACCAGCTGGTGCTTCGTGCGGACGAAGGCCCGCGGCTGTCTTGGCTGATTCAGGCGGCGGGGACGGAGCGGATGCTGAATTTGCTGGATTTGTGAAGGACCTTGGACGGCCCTTTACGGGATCGATTGAACAGAGGTATAATATACAGGACTGTTTTTAATCAAATGTTGGAAAGCGAGCGGTTAACGATATGGGTCGTAAATGGAATAATATTAAGGAAAAGAAAGCATCCAAGGATGCGAATACAAGTAAGGTCTACGCCAAGTTCGGGGTAGAGATCTATGTTGCGGCGAAGAAGGGCGAGCCTGATCCGGAATCCAACCGGGCGCTGAAGGTCGTACTGGAGCGCGCTAAGACATATAACGTACCGAAGGCGATCATTGACCGTGCCCTGGAGAAAGCTAAAGGCAGCGGCGACGAGAACTACGTGGAGCTGCGTTACGAAGGCTTCGGTCCGAACGGCTCAATGGTGGTGGTCGATGCGCTGACCAATAATGTGAACCGTACAGCTCCGCTGGTCCGCTCCACGTTCAGCAAGAATGGCGGCAACATGGGCGTCAGCGGTTCGGTTACGTATATGTTCGATCCTACGGCAGTTATCGGGGTCGAAGGCAAGACAGCGGATGAGGTCATGGAGCTGCTGATCGAGGCCGATCTGGATGTGCGCGATGTGCTGGAAGAGGACGAGGCTGTCATCGTGTACGCCGAGCCCGACCAGTTCCATGCGGTGCAGGAAGCCTTCCGCGGCGCAGGCGTTACAGATTTCACCGTAGCTGAGCTGACGCTGCTGCCGCAGAACTATGTGGCGATCCCTGAGGATGCCCAGGCACAGTTCGAGAAGCTGATCGATGCGCTTGAAGAGCTGGACGATGTGCAGCAGGTCTACCATAACGTAGATTCGGAAGAATAATATAGCAGCATTCTTAGAATAAGCGGGCAGGCCAGTAACCAGGCTTGTCCGCTTGTTGCTGTTTGTTCTGTGCAGGGGAGTGAGGAGGAGCGGAGTTGGAAGAATCCAGATTGCTGAGTGTAGTACATCTATTTTTGATCCGGGACGGCCAGGTCCTGCTGCTGAGACGTAAGAATACAGGACGTCATGACGGAGAATACGGACTGCCGGCAGGGAGGCTGGAGAGAGGTGAGCAGCTGCATGAGGCTGCGATCCGTGAAGCCTATGAGGAATGCGGGGCTGTTATCGAAGCCACAGACCTTGCCATGCTCGGAACGATGCATATCCGTGAGCTTGGAAGCGAGCGGATTGATTTCTTCTTCAGTGTAGAGAAGTGGAGTGGTGAGATCTGCAACATGGAGCCTGATAAATGTGATGATCTCCGCTGGTTCCCGGCAAATGCTTGTCCTGAGAATGTGATTCCTTATGTCCGGGAAGCCTGGTCTGCATTCAGGGGCGGTGCCTGGTTCTCTTCTTATGGCTGGGGCTAACAATACTTACATACATAGCAGGGGGGCAATACCTGATGGAAGATTGGACAATAGGCATGATTCTAATATTGGTGATTTGCGGGTTTCTGGCCGGATTCATTGATTCGGTCGTGGGCGGCGGCGGGCTGATTGCGATTCCGGCACTGCTGGCGGCGGGCATTCCGCTGCATTTGCTGCTGGGCAGCAATAAGCTGGCGGGGACACTGTGTTCCTTGACCAGCACAGCCTCCTTCGTGCGTTCCGGCAAAATCAATATGAAGCTGGCCCGAAAGCTGATTCCGTTATCCGTAATCGGTGCGGCGGCGGGGACGCTGACCGTCCGGCAGGTGCCTTCAGAATTTCTGAAGCCGATGGTGATCGTGATGCTGATCGTCATTACCATCTATACGCTGTTCAAAAAATCCTGGGGAGACGTCTCGACCTTCTCCGCCAAGAGCAGCACGCTGCGTCTGGCCGGCCTGGCGGCAGCCCTGCTGATCGGCTTTTATGACGGGTTCTTTGGCCCGGGGACAGGGTCTTTTCTGATTTTCGCTTTTCTGATGATGGGGTTTGAATTCGTGACTGCGGCCGGCAATGCCAAAATCCTGAATCTCGCCAGCAATGTCACCAGCCTGCTGACGTTCATTGCGTTGGGCTCGGTCAGCTACACGTATGGGCTGATGCTGGGGATTCCGATGGTCATCGGGGCTATTGTTGGCTCCAGGCTGGCGATCCGCAAAGGAGCGGCATATATCCGTCCGCTGTTCATTGCGGTCACGGTCCTATTGATCGGCAAACAAATATGGGATACGATTCACTAAACAGAATAATTGGAGTGGAAGACATGGACATCAGGAAGATAGATAAAGAAGAGGCATGGAAGCTGAGACATGAAGTGATGTGGCCGGAGCGTGAGCCGGATTATATCAAGCTTGACGATGATGATAAAGGGGTGCATTACGGGCTGTACCAGGGGGAGCGTCTGGTCTCCGTGTTATCCCTGTTCATTAACGGCACAGAAGCACAGCTCCGCAAATTTGCCACCCTGGAGCTGGAGCAGGGCCTGGGCTATGGCACCCGGCTGCTGAAGGCGGTGCTGGAGGAGGCGGAGCAGGCCGGGGTCCGGCGGATTTTTTGCAATGCCAGAACCTATAAAGCAGGCTTCTACAAGAAATTCGGCATGCAGACGACCAATCAGGTATTCAGCAAGGGCGGCAAGGACTATGTAGTGATGGAGAAATTCCTCGGGCCTGCCGCAGACGATAACGGAGGAGCTTAACAATGACCCGGAAGCTATATTATGATTCTGCTTATATTAAGGATTGGAGTACCACAATAACGTCCGCCGCCGAGCGTGAAGACGGGGTCTATGTGACGCTTGCCGAGACGGCCTTTTATCCGCATGGCGGCGGACAGCCTTGTGATACAGGGTACATAGGTGAAATGGCGGTGCTGGATGTGGTACTGGAGGGTCAGGAGGTATACCATAAGTTAGCGCAGCTTCCAGAGCAGACAGAGGTGAATTGCCGGCTGGACTGGAGCCGCAGATTCGATCATATGCAGCAGCACAGCGGCCAGCATCTGCTGTCAGCCGTCTTTCGCGAGCTGTATCAGGCCATGACACTCAGCTTCCACCTGGGCAGTGACTATGCCACCATTGACCTTGAATTGACTGAGCTGTCGGCGGCGCAGATGGCCGAAGCTGAGCAGGAGGTGAACCGCCAGATTTACCTGAATCACTCCATTGTCAGCTATTTCGTTACCGCTGAGGAGATGGCGAAGCTGCCGCTGGTGAAGCTGCCCAAGGTGACCGAGGATATCCGGATTGTCGAGATTGAGGGTGTAGAGCATAATGCCTGCGGGGGAACCCATGTCTCAGCGACAGGGGCCATTGGTATGATCAAGCTGCTGCGCTGTGACAAGCAGAAGGGGCATGTGCGGGTTACCTTCAAATGCGGGAGCCGGGCGTTGGCGGAGTTCAACGATCAGACCAGAGTGCTTGGCGAGTTGTCAGCCAAGTTCAACACCGGCAAGGAAGAGATTATGGACCGGATCGGCAAATGGGAGCAGGAGCAGAAGCTGCTGGTGGCGGAGCTGGCTGCGGTGAAGGAGCAGAATGACACCTATCTGGCGCAGGAGCTGTTAGCCGCTGCGGAAGCAGACAGCAAGGTAATCCGCCATATTTCGGATACCAGAGTGCTTAAGGATCTGCAGGGTCTTGCAAGCAAGCTGACGGAGCGGACCGATCTTCCGGTGCTGCTGCTGAGCGCGGTGGAGAACAAGGCCGTGCTTGCGCATAGCGGGGCGTCGGCGTTCTCGTGCGGAGCGTTCTTCAAGGCGCATTTGGGCGAATATCAGGGCAAAGGCGGAGGCAGCGGCAAGCTGGCCCAGGCCGGATTCCCGTCATGGGAGGCGGCCGTGGCTTTCTATGAGTTTGCCGCGCAGCAGGTTTAATCGAAGAGGGTATAGGAGCTATGGAGTTTTTGCGGCCGTAGCTCTTTTTTTTGTGGGCGGGAAGGTTGGCGAT
This sequence comes from Paenibacillus sp. FSL K6-1096, assembly GCF_037977055.1. Classification (NCBI taxonomy): domain Bacteria; kingdom Bacillati; phylum Bacillota; class Bacilli; order Caryophanales; family Paenibacillaceae; genus Paenibacillus; species Paenibacillus sp. FSL K6-1096. Next base: position 7,078,454 of record NZ_CP150274.1, read on the forward strand.
GTGACTTATATGAAGGACCGCATCCTCTCTGCTATGATGTTCTTGTGCTGCGATATTGAGCAAAATTCATGCAAGGAGGGGAACGCATTGAATGGGCTAATTGAACTGATACCGGAGGAATATCCTGCGGTCTATGATTTTTACAACGTTAAAAAGCAGCATCTTCCCGCCTTATCCGTCCTGCTGGAGAACTACCCCGGGCGGGTATTTGCCGATCATACCGAAGCGCCAACACTGGCAGTGGTCTGGGCTACGGGGAGATGGATGTATGCTGCCGGAGATATCCGTACGGAGATCAACCGGATGAAGCTGGAGAACTTTTTGCAGTCGGTTGTTGTCCCAGAATGCCGGCACAGGCGAGAGAACTGGTTCGAGATTTATACGGATGAAGAAGAGGCTTGGACGGCACTGTTTACGCGCGGGCTGGCGGGACTTAAAGTGGACAAACATCTGGAATCGGTCTATGAATTCAACCGTGAACGCTTCTATCAGAGGAACAATAGAGTTGCTGCGGACTCCTTAGATGCTGATGCTGAAGTAACTGTCAACTATGAGGAATTTCCGCTTCTGGGTTCGCAGGTTCATGGTACGTCTGCAAGAAATGACAGGTTCAGTGGGCTAACTGCCACCGGTGCTGTGGTGAAGGTGCAGGATCAGGTCATCTCCATCTGTAAAAATAACGGCTTCATCGTAAATAACAGGTACTTCATTGATGTGGATACTTTTGCAGAAGCGGAGCGCGGTAAGGGCTATGCTACGCTCGCAGCGGCGTCGCTAATTAACCATTATCTGGCCCAGGGAATGGTCCCCTTATGGGAAACTACGCATGAGAACATCGCTTCACATAAGCTCGCGCTGAGGCTTGGATTCGAGCCGGTGGAGAACTATCCGGTGTTTGCTTTTGTGATGGAAGGATAACGGTATCTGTTAACCCAAAAGGAGCGGTAATGATGAAGAGATTAGTGATCCTGACGATCGGTAAAACGCACAGCGGGAAGACCACGTTCGCCAGAGCTTTAGAACAACGCTTAACGGAGTCGCTTGTGATTGACCGCGATGATATTGCAGAGTTTATCAACACTCGATATACAAATATGCTGCCCAAACAGGGAGCCAATACGCTCAAGGATGCTCTTACCCGGACGATCGTGGACCATGCCGTCCATCAGTCGGAGCAGCATCTCATCCTGTGTAACGCGAACCGCAATAAGGAAGGCCGCTTGAGTCTGCTCGACTGGTTTCACCAGAAGGGATTTGTTAGTATTCTTGTCTATTTCGATCTTCCCGACGAGATGCTGTATTCACGAACAGCGGGTAGCCAGCGAAGTACAGCGATTCTTACAAAATCAGCCAGCTTCAATGTACTGCTGGATCGGCAAATTGCGGATTCGCAGAAAGGACTGGCGCAGCCGCCAACCGGGAGTGAGGCGGAGCATCTGTTTGTCATCCGCGACAGCAATGAAGTTCCTGACATTATTGAGAAGATCGTTCAGATTGCGCAGAGCTTATAAAGGTTGTGGCCGATATCGGTTGTTTGGGAAATGGCTTAACGCTGTGGATACCGGCTACGGGTCGAATATATGTGAAAAACCGATCACATTGGGCGCTTCGAAGGCACATGGACCAAATGTAATCGAAAAACCGACTACATCGGGCGCTGCGAAGGCACGTGAACGAAATGTAATCGAAAAACCGATTACATTGGGCGTGGCTTAGGCGCGTGGGCGAAATGTAATCGAAAAACCGATTACATTGGGCGTGGCGGAGGCACATGGGCGGAATGTAATCGAAAAACCGATCACATTGGGAAGTGCGGAGGCGCGTGGACGAAAAGTAATCGCTGAACTGGACCTGGCCGTTCAAACCCTTCATAATAAGAAGAGTTGTGAACGGTTCCACGGATGGGGCATCGCCGGAGGCCGTTCTGGATCAGGAATATTGTGCGTTAACCACACTAATTCATAAACGGAGGGTTCTTAAGATGAGATACCGCAAGCTGGGCAATACCGGTCTGTCTGTAAGCGAGGTCAGCTTTGGCACATGGGCGATTGGCGGGGACTGGGGGAGCAGCCGGGATGAGGATGGGCTGAAGGGCCTTCAGCTCGCGATGGAGCAGGGTGTGAATTTCTTTGATACTGCCGATGTCTATGGCGGGGGCCATGCTGAGGAGCTGCTGGCGAAGGCGACCCGCGGGAAGCACGATGAGGTACATATTGCCACGAAGTTCTGCCGGGCAGGGGATATCCATGACCCGGAGACGTACTCTGCACGCAGCATCAGTCAGTATTGCGAGCAGAGCCTGCGGCGGCTGGAGCGGGAAGCGATTGACCTGTATCAGGTCCATTGTCCGCCGATTGAGATTCTGCGGGATGGCCGTGTCTTCGAGGCGCTGGACCAGTTGAAGGCCGAGGGCAAAATCCGCCATTACGGCGTAAGCGTAGAGACCATCGAAGAAGGGCTGCTCTGCCTGGAGTATCCGGGGGTGGAAGCGCTCCAGGTGATCTTTAATCTGTTCCGACAGCAGCCGGCCCAGGAGCTGCTGCCGAAGGCGGCAGAGAAAGGCGCAGGAATCCTGGTGCGCCTGCCTCTGGCCAGCGGGCTGCTGACCGGCAAGTTCAAAGCGGACAGCACCTTCCAGGCGAATGACCACCGCAGCTTCAATGCGAACGGTGAGCAGTTCAACGTGGGTGAGACCTTCGCCGGACTGCCTTTTGTCACTGGAGTGGAGCTGGCCAGCAAGCTGGAATGGATCGCGCAAGGACGCGGCAATATGGCCCGGGCGTCGATGCGCTGGATTCTGGAGCATCCGGCGGTAAGCTGTGTCATTCCGGGCTTCAAGAATGAGGCACAGGTGGAGGATAATCTGGCTACGCTTACGGTTCCGGGATACAGCTTCACTGAGATGGAGCGTCTCGGTATCTTTTATCAGACAGAGGTTGTTCCGCATATCCGTGGAGGGGTGTAGCTATACCATATGAATAATGTAACCGTCGGATTGCTTGCTCATGTAGATGCGGGTAAGACGACCTTCGCAGAACAGTTGCTATACCATACCGCAGCGATCCGCCGCAGGGGGCGGGTGGACCATCAGGATTCCTTCATGGATACGCATGAGATTGAGAAATCGCGCGGAATCACGGTGTTCGCGGACCAGGCAGAATTCACCTATAGGGACTCCCGTTATTTCCTGCTGGACACTCCGGGCCATGTGGATTTCTCCCCTGAGATGGAGCGCTGCCTGCAGGTGCTGGACTATGCCGTTGTGATTCTCAGCGCGGTGGAGGGGGTGCAGAGTCATACCGAGACCCTCTGGCAATTGCTGCGCCAGCACCGGATTCCGGTCTTGTTCTTCATTAACAAAACCGACCGGGCAGGCAGTGACCCCGTCCGTGTCCTGGAGGAGATCCGGCAGCTGCTCAGCCCGCATGCCTTGCTGCTGCCGCAGCAGCCGGAGGCGGCCTGGACCGATGAAGCGAAGGCGTTCCTGGCGGAGCGTAACGAGTCCCTGCTGGAGCGTTATCTGGAAGGAACGCTGCCGGACAGCGATTGCCGGAGTGCGCTGAGGACGATGGTGAAGCGCGGCGAGATTTTTCCGTGTATGCAAGGTTCTGCACTGCTTGACCAGGGCGTGGAGGAGTTCCTGCAATACCTGGATGCGATTGCGTTCACGGAGTATGATTACCGGCAGTCTTTTGGAGGAAGGGTCTACAAGATCCGCCATGATGCCAGAGGTACGCGAATTACTTACATCAAAGCGCTTCAAGGGGTGCTGAAGAACAGGGACAGCTTGGCTTACGGACCTGGGCCTGAGCGCAGCTCCGAAAGGGTAACCGCCATCCGTAAATATAACGGGACAGACTATAGCGTTGCGGATTGGGCTGCTGCCGGAGAGCTGTTCGCGGTGGTGGGACTCAGCGGCGCACTTCCGGGCGAAGGGGTCGGAGAATGCAGGGGAACGCTGGAAGGCGGCTTAACCCCTACTTTGAAGTCGAAGGTACTGTTCGAGCCGCCGGTGCATCTCAAGGAGCTGATGCAGGTGTTCGGGCAGCTTGGTGCAGAAGATCCTTCCCTGAACGTCAGCTGGGAGGAAGCACTGCAGGAACTGCATATTCATGTGATGGGCAATATTCAGCTGGAGATTCTGGAGCAGATTGTGGCGGAGCGGTTCGGTCTGCGGATTGCTTTTGGTCCGCCGGAGATTCTCTATAAGGAGACGATTACCGGCCGGGTCTATGGCTGCGGGCACTTCGAGCCGCTCGGCCACTATGCCGAGGTGCATCTGCTGCTGGAGGCGGGGGAGCGCGGCAGCGGGATTACATTCATTAATCAGTGTCATCCCGATGATCTGGCTGTAGGGTATCAACATCAGATTGGGCAGCTCGTGCTGGAGAGCGGCCACCACGGCCTGCTGACCGGTTCACCGCTGACCGACCTGAAGGTTACACTGCTCAGCGGGAGGGCGCATAACAAGCATACCAGCGGCGGTGACTTCCGCGAGGCCACCCACCGCGCTTTGCGTCAGGGGCTGGAGCAGGCGGAGAATGTGCTGCTGGAGCCGGTCTATGAGCTGAGAATCCGGATAGATTCGGCCGATGTGGGCAAGGTTATGAGTGACATCCAGCAGGCGGGCGGCTCGTTCGAGCCTCCTGAGCTGACGGAGTCCAAGGCGGTGATTACCGGAACCGCCCCGGTAGCCAGCTTCATGAACTACGGGGCGCGATTGGCCTCGATGACACAAGGCAAAGGCTCGCTATCGCTTAGAGTTGCGGGTTATCAGTCCTGTCATCAAGCTGAAGCGGTTATACAGCAGCGCAATTACAACAAGAATGCAGACCCGGCCTACACATCGGCCTCAATCTTCTGCGCCAAGGGCGAAGGCTATACGGTGCCGTGGGAGGAAGCAGCCCGGCATATGCATATTACAACCATACAGCGGGGGAATACTAATAATGAGCGCAATTATTGATAAAATAGCCTGGATCTATGTCGTAGACGGCAAGGTGCTGGGCGCACGGTCCCAGGGGAAGGACACGTATTATTTCCCGGGAGGCAAGCGGGAGACAGGCGAGAGCGACGCCGAGACCCTGATCCGCGAGATCCGGGAGGAGCTGTCCGTCGAAATTCTGCCGGAGACCATTGCCGAATTCGGAGTTTTTGAAGCTCCGGCACATGGCAAGGCAGAGGGTATCCTTGTGCGGATGACCTGCCTGACCGCCGGATTCACCGGAGAGCTGGCTCCGGCTTCGGAAATCGAGGAGCTGGCCTGGTTAACCTCTGAGGACCAGGACCGCGTATCGGCAGTCAGCGTTCTCATTATGGATAAGCTGCGGGAGATGAAGCTGATTTCCTGAGAATATAGCCTAAGACAAGCCCGTTTCAAGCCGGCATCCGGCCTGAAGCGGGCTTGTCGTCTCTTTGACAGACTGGAGCGGGGCAGCGGATTAGAGAAGCTTTTGCAATTTAGGACATATGTCCTTCCCGAATCGGCCGAACTGGCTTTTAATTAGAACTGACAAGTGGAGTAGAGGAGAGATAGACAGATGAAAGGAATACTGTTCGCATTTCTGGCCGGGGCGTGTATTACGCTGCAAGGGGTGGCCAATGCCAAAATCAGCACGGATATCGGCACATGGCAGGCAGCAACGATCACTCAGCTGACCGGATTCATTATGGCGCTGGCCATTGCACTGGCAGTCCGGGACGGGAAGAAGCGGGGCTTCCGTAAGGCAGGTCCGTTGTATCTGACAGGGGGCGCTTATGCTGCATTCATTATCTTCAGTGAGGTGACAGCTATTAAGAGCATCGGGGTGACTCTGACCATCTCCGCCCTGCTGATTGCCCAGCTCTGCCTGACGTTCGTAATTGACAGCAGAGGCTGGTTCGGCGTTGCCCGGCAGAAGATGAAGACCCCGCAATTCATCGGGATCGGGCTGATGGTTCTCGGTGTTATTGTACTAAAGTTCTAATGGAGATTGAGGAAGGGAGCAACAAATATGTTAACAGGAATTCTACTGTCGCTGATTGCGGGTGCGCTGGTCAGCTTGCAGAATATTTTTAACGCCAAGGTCAATGAACATACAGGCTCCTGGACGACCACCACACTGGTGCTGGGGATGGGCTTCGCCGCTTCTCTGGTTATGGGGCTGATTATGGAAGGGGAAAATATGTTCACGCTGCAGCATATGCAGCCTTGGTACTGGTTCAGCGGAATGATTGGGGTGGGAGTCGTGATCTGCCTGGTGCAGGCCACCCGAATTCTTGGTGCAACCTATGCCATATCCATCGTACTTACTTCCCAGCTTGGCTTCGCCTTGCTCTGGGATTCCATGGGCTGGCTCGGGTTGGCGAAGGTTCCGTTCTCGTTCAACCAGCTGTTCGGCGTGCTGATCATTGTCGGCGGCATTCTGGTCTTCAAGCTCGGCGGCAGCAGTCAAGACAAGGAGCCCGCCAGCGCTCCCGGTTCTGGCAAGCAGCAGAGTGTGCTGCCTACGAAGTAACGGAGCGGGGAACGCACGGACGGATTGAGTGCAGATAGAATAGCGGATCGTGAAGGGCCGGTCGTCGACGCGACAAGAGGACTCAGAATCCGCTATTGTTGGCTGAAAGCCTCAATCTGCAATTATGGGACTGAGATTCCCCTATCCGGCTCATTCAGAGCGCTGAGGTGCTGGTTTCAGCAGCTTAGCGGAATCTGAATCCGCCTGCACTCCGATTTTGCGTAAAACGCTGAAATAGCGGAAGCTCAGTCCAATTCACTTGCCGGATGAAGACGTATACTCCGACTGGCCTTACCCCTGCCAGAGGGTTGCAGCCCTCCGGCTCAACAGCGTGTCCTGCCATTTAAGATAGGTCTCCCAGGCCCGGCCGTTGTCCAGCAGCGGCTTGCATGTATATACGCCTTCCTCCAGGGAATTCACACAGCCCGCAGCATGGAGCCTGGCTGCACCGTTCAGCAGGGTCTGGTTGTAGTAAGCGATATGCCCTCTGCCCTGGAGCACCTCCTCCGCGGTTCGCAGCTGCTGTTCGGCGGTCCATACGGCATCAGCAGGCACTACTGCCTCCAGACCAAGCGACTCCGGATCGATAATATCCAGCTCAGCTATACCGTTCTCAACGCGGTAGACCCGGTTCGGCCGGTCTATATACAGATCCTCAGAGCCTTCCACGCCTTGAACCACCAATCCCCGCTGATAGCCAAGCTTCCCGATTAACCGCGAGATTCGCTCAAACACCGTATTATGAAAAATACCAAATACGATATACGGCGAGCAGGCGTAATCGATCAGCTTCTCCGCCGTATTGAAGATCGTGCGCATCCCAAGGTCCTCGCGGAGTCCGCGGAGCGCGCCCAGCGGCGGGCACCACTGCTCCGACTTCACGAACAGGACACCGCTGGCTTCGGCAGCCTGAATAGCACTGCTGCGGCTCAGACCGGCCATATCTACACCGCTGGCCTGGATGATATCCTGGAGCGTGATGCCCCATTTGGGCGGCAAGCCGGCTGAACCATGGAGGGTGACCGGGAGACCAGCAGCAGATAGCAGGAAGGCGGTAGGGAAGGTGGCAATGAAAGAATGTACTCTGCCGTCATATGGACCGGCGCAGTCGATTCCCTGGTGGACGGGCTCGCGGACCGCATATTTGCGGCAGACGGCAACGAAGGCCTCCAGCTCCTCCAGGCTCTCCAGCTTCATGCGCTCTGCAGCCAGAAACGCGCCGATCTGCACCGGGGAAGCGTTCTGCCGGAGAATGGCTTCCGCTGCGTATTCAGCTTCCACGTAGCTTAGATCCTTCGCGCCGCGCTTGCCGCGGGCGACTTCCTTCAGAATATTAATCATATGGCGTTCTCCTTAAGTTTGATTCTGCAGCAGCTGGTAGACCTTGACGATGGAGGTCGCAACATCCACCATCCGTTTGCGTTCATTCATCGCCTGCTTCCGCAGCAGGTCGTAGGCTTCCGATTCACTGATATTCTTGGCCTTGGACAGGATGCCCTTAGCCATGTCGATCCATTTGCGCTCCTCAATCCGGGACAGCAACTGCTCCCGCTCCTTCAGCCATTGTCTGCGCTCGAAGCATTGCCTGGCACTGAAGTGAAGCATCCAGTGAATCTCCGGCGGCTGCATGGCTGGGGACATAATCCCATCCACCATAATATCGTCGCCGCAGGCCGAGACGGATAAGGTAGCGGTATGCGGAGTGCACCACCATAGTACTGGCGCAACCTTGTGCTGAACCAGCAGCTCTCTCCAGGTGCTGATCTCCGTCACCGGAAGCTCCAGGATGAAGGCATCTGCATTGCCGGTTAACGGAGCCGCTTCCTCCGCAGTAGCGGCAGTTTCAACGACATAGCCGCAGGCGCTGAGGAGAAGGACGGGGCCGGGCGAGGAGCGCGCTTCTGCGGAATTCTCTGTTCCGGGGGGCAGGATAACGAGCAGGGAATGCATAGATGGACGACGCTCCTTTTACACAGAGTATCTAAATTAAGAAGGCTATGATGTTATATTATATAACACAATTTAAACTGTATTGTCGATAAATTAAAATAATTAAATTTTATATGTCATAATTATTGACGTACTGCAAAGTCGTGTAGTATAGTCATTTTAACAAATTCATTAATTCTTCGGATACAACGGTGTATCCGGCTGAAGCGGCAATGGCGCCTGCTCTCACTTATATCGCTTACGGGAAACGTATCTTTTCCGGGCGGAGTGAAGCGGGCTGTTTGTGTTGTATACGTGTTGTGTTACCTGGAGAGGAGAGAGACAGATATGACAGCAAAGCGCAAGAAACTGGTACTCGTCGGCAACGGAATGGCAGGGGTCAGAGCGATTGAGCATCTGCTCAAATTGGCGCCGGAGGCTTATGAGATTACGATCTTCGGCAGAGAGCCTCATCCCAACTATAACCGGATCATGTTATCCTCCGTCCTGGCGGGAGGGGCAAGTCTGGATGAAATCGTCATTAATGATCTCGCGTGGTACGAGAGCTTCAACATCAGGCTGTATACGGGCCACACAGTTACTTCTATTAATACTGCGGCGCGTACAGTTACCACGGATCAAGGGATCACCGCAGCGTATGACGAGCTGATCCTGGCAACCGGCTCCAACCCCTTCATGCTGCCGATCCCGGGAGTGGAGAAAGAAAACGTCATCGCCTTCCGCGACATCAAGGACACACAAATTATGCAGGATATCTCGCAAAAATACAGCAAAGCCCTGGTCATCGGCGGCGGTCTCCTCGGACTGGAGGCGGCGAGAGGGCTGCTGCATCTGGGAATGAGCGTCTCGGTGGTTCATATCCACGATTATATTATGGAGCGTCAGCTGGATGAGACGGCCGCCATAATGCTGCGTAAGGAGCTGGAGGCCCAGGGCATGAAGTTCCTGCTGAAGAAGCAGTCCGAAGCCATTCTCGGCCAAAAAAGAGCCAAAGGCCTTCTGTTCGCTGACGGCATGGCGGCAGAGGCGGATCTGATCGTGATGGCAGTCGGCATCAAGCCGAATGTGGAGCTGGCCCGGCGCAGCGGGATCGAGGTGAACCGCGGCATCGTAGTGAATGATTATATGGAGACCAGCCTGCCCGGTATCTATGCCGTCGGGGAGTGTGCGGAGCACCGTGGTATTGCCTACGGTCTGGTAGCCCCGCTCTATGAGCAAGGCGCTGTACTTGCAAAAAGACTCGCAGGCGTCCCCACCGAAGGCTACGCCGGTTCGGTGACCTCGACGAAGCTGAAGGTATCCGGTGTCGATGTTTTCTCGGCAGGCCAGTATACCGAGCAGCCCGGCACGAAGGCGCTCCGCTTCCAGGACGAGACGGAAGGCATCTATAAGAAGCTGGTCATCCGGGAGGATAAGCTGATCGGCGCGGTGCTGTTCGGCGATACGAATGACGGGGCCGAGCTGTTCTCGATGATCAAGAAGGGCGAGAACATCAAAGGACGGGAGAAGGAGCTGCTGCTTGGCGTTCCGGCGGATGCGCTGGCTTCCCCTAAGGGTAACCGGCTGGAAGGGATGGCAGACGACGAGATTATCTGCGGCTGCAATGGCGTGACGAAGGGAACGATTGCCGAGGCGATTACCACCGGCGGCTGCACTAGCGTGGGGCAGATTAAGGCCTGCACCAAGGCATCTGCGTCCTGTGGCGGCTGTAAACCGCTGGTGGAGGGGCTGCTTCAGCTCTATGCCGGAGAGGCAGCTGTTACGGTCAAGGAGGGCATCTGCGGCTGCACGACGCTGGGCCGGGATGAGATTGTCGCCGAGATCAAGCGGATGAAGCTGACGACAGTGAAGGAAGTCATGCATGTCTTGTCCTGGAGCAATGAGGAAGGCTGCCCGAAATGCCGGCCTTCGCTGAATTATTATCTGGGTATGCTCTGGCCGGAAGAATATGTGGATGAGAATGAGTCCAGATACACCAATGAGCGCTACCATGCCAATATCCAGAAGGACGGGACGTATTCGGTTGTGCCGAGAATCTATGGCGGTGTCACTTCACCGGCAGAGCTGATCAAGATTGCGGAGGTGGCGGTCAAATACGATGTGCCGCTGGTCAAGTTCACCGGTGGACAGCGGCTCGATCTGCTGGGTGTGAGGAAGGAGGACCTGCCGAAGATGTGGGAGGAGCTGGATATGCCCTCCGGCCATGCCTACGGCAAGACGCTGCGCACCGTGAAGACCTGTGTAGGCTCCACCTATTGCCGGTTCGGTACTCAGGATGCGATGAGCATGGGGATCCGGCTGGAGAAGGCTTTTGAACGGATGAATGCTCCGGGGAAGGTGAAGCTGGCGGTATCCGGCTGCCCGCGCAATTGTGCGGAAGCGACGATTAAGGACTTCGGCGTGGTAGCGATCGATGGCGGCTGGGAGCTGCATGTCGGCGGCAACGGCGGTGTTCATGTCCGGGCAACCGATCTGCTCTGTGTGGTTAAGACCGATGATGAAGTGCTGGAATGGGCGAGCGCCTTTCTCCAATATTACCGCGAGAATGCCGGATGGAATGAGCGGACTGCGCAGTGGGTGGAGCGTGTAGGACTGGAAAGCATCAAGCAGGCGCTGGCCTCCCCGGAGGAACGTCTGGCGCTCCAGGAGCGGCTTCAGAAGACGCTTAGCCTCACTACCGATCCATGGAAGCAGATTGTGAATACACCGGAGCTGCGCAAGAATTTCGAACCGATCTCTTTGCCGGAGACGGTATAAGGAGGCCCTAAGATGACAATGACGAAACTGCTGATCGGCAACCTGAATGATGTGGACCTGAAAGGATCACGAACAGTACGGATAGACAGTCTAGAGATTGCTCTATTCCGGTTAAGCAGCGGCGAGGTGCTGGCGGTGGAGAACCGCTGTCCGCACCGGGGCGGATTGCTCTCGGAGGGCATGGTCTGCGGCTCCAAGGTACATTGCCCGCTGCATGACTGGAGGATCGATCTGCATACCGGTGAGGTGCAAGCCCCGGATATAGGACATGTGACCACCTATGAGGTTGAGATTGATCATGCGACCGGCAGCTTGTACTTAACGCTCTAATTCAGGGATACGCATAAGGGGGATTCGTAATGGACTATGTCAAACCAGGCGAAGTGCTGGGCTCCATGATTGAAGCAGGCCGGGCCAAGGCAGAATTAAGTATTATGCAGCTTATCATCCGTGGCAGTCTCGGCGGGGCAATCCTGGCGTGTGCCACAACACTGGCCTTCACCGCAGCGGCACAGACGAAAATTCCTATGGTGGGTGCGCTTCTTTTCCCGGTAGGCTTCGTGATGATTATTCTGCTGGGGCTGGAACTGGTCACCGGCAGCTTCGCCCTGATTCCGCTGGCCGTGCTGGAGAAGCAGACCACTCTCGGGCGGATGCTCGGGAACTACTTCTGGGTCATTATCGGGCATCTGGTCGGCTGCGCCGTCTATGCTGTGCTCTACGGGCTGACGATTACGAAGATGGGCACGGATCTGTCGAATCCCCTGGTCCAGATGCTGGTTACTGCCAGTGAAGGCAAGACCACCGCTTACCGCAGCATGGGGGCCGAGGGGATGGGGCTGGCCTTCATCAAGGCGATGCTCTGCAACTGGATGGTGACACTCGGAGCGGTAATGGCGATGACCTCGAAATCCACCTCCGGGAAAATCTTGGCTATGTGGCTGCCCATCCTGACTTTCTTCGGACAGGGCTTCGAGCACACGGTCGTGAATTTCTTCGTCATACCCGCCGGAATGATGCTCGGGGCGAATGTGACCCTGGCGGATTGGTGGATTTGGAACGGCATTCCGGTGCTGCTCGGCAACTTCGCCGGAGGTTTGCTTTTTACTGGCATCCTGCTCTATTTGTCGCAAAAAGGGAGCAGATCGGGTGCTTCTGCGGCTGTGTCTCAGGGACTAGGTGAAGCGGGACTTCCGGGTTCGCCTGTCCTGGAGAAAAGCCTATGAAGCCGGGAAGCATATCGATCGTAGGCGCGGGTCCGGGCGACCCCGAGCTGATTACTGTCAAGGCGCTGCGGCGTATTCAGAGTGCCGATGTCATACTGTATGACCGGCTGGTGAACGAGGAGCTGCTGGACTACGCGCCCAGTGATGCCTTGCGCATCTACTGCGGCAAAGCGCCCGGCCAGCATTTGCTCCCGCAGGAGACCACCGAGCGGCTGATGGTCCGCCATGCTGCGGCCGGAAGCCATGTGGTGCGCCTGAAGGGCGGCGACCCGTTCGTCTTCGGCCGGGGCGGAGAGGAGGCGTTGTCCGCTGCCGCAGCCGGCATTCCCTATGAGGTGATTCCGGGAATCACCTCGGCGGTAGGCGCAGCCGCTTCAGCCGGTATCCCGCTGACCCATCGCGGTGTGGCCGCCTCCTTCGCCATCGTGACCGGCAGCCGCTGCCAGAAGCAGGATTCGCCGGTACGCTGGGATGCGCTGGCTCATAGCGTGGACACGCTTGTGATCTATATGGGCGTCAGCAAGCTGGGGAGATCTGTAAGGAGCTGCTGGCTCACGGCAAAAACCCGCAGACCCCGGTGGCATTGATTGAGAACGGAACCACGCTGCGCGAGCGGACCGTGACCGGCACACTTGGTAATATAGACAAAGTAGCTGCGGCAATGAAGATCAGCAATCCGGCCATAATCATTATTGGTGAGGTGGTTCAAGTAAGAGCTGAGCTGCTGAGCCTCCAAGAGACTGTGCATTCGCAGATCGGGTGAAGCAGGATATAACAGAGGAGAAATAGTGGAGAAAGGGGCTGAACAGAGCAGAATAGAGCAGGACAGGCGTTGAGCTCTCCGGGCCGAAATCCGCGTTAGGGCGGTGCCTGCTCTGTATGTTATTATAAAGTCACATTCTTAGTGACTGCTGTCACACGGGTCTGTGCAGATTAGGGACTATACTTGTCGCCTACAGTTACAGCATACCGGACAGGTTGTCCTGATGGGAGAGATTACAGATGCAGATTGAGCTTAATGCAATGACCCGGGAGCGGCTGGAGCAGAGTCTGGCCGGCAGACCGGGGCAATTCAAAATGTTCTATGATACGGAGGACTGCGGGTGCAACGGCGTACTGGTGATCCGGATCGTCAGTGAGCCTTCCCCGACCGATATTGTGTTCCAGACGGAGCCGTTTACCTTCCTGTGTGACCGCCAGCAGGAAATGCAGTTCGATGAGGTCATGCGCCTTGAAGCGGAGGCAGGTTATCCGGCTTACAAGCTGACCAGCGACTCTACCTTGTTCGGCAGCAACATCCGGGTACAGGACGCCCGGAGCTGAATGTATAAAGGCCATCTGCCCGCTTAATGACGGGGGATGGCCTTTGTTTCTTATCAGGAAAATTAATAAGCCGTCCATCCGCCGTCTGCCGTAATGACTGCTCCATTCACAAAGCTGGCTTCCTCGGAAGCGAGTAACAGGGCAAGCTGTGCGATCTCTTCCGGCTGGCCCATCCGCGGATTAAGCGCCATGCCCGGCTGTGTGCGTTCCATGCCAAATGGATTGATATGGGTCATGGTTGAGCCGATATTGGTCTCCACGCCGCCGGGTGCAATCGCGTTGCAGCGGATGCCCTTGGCAGCATACATGAACCCTGTATTCTTGGTGAATCCGATAACCGCATGCTTGGAGGCGGTATAAGCCGCACCTGCCCGGGCGCCGAACAGACCGCCTACCGATGCCACGTTAATAATTACACCCTTTTGCTTTTCCAGGAAAATAGGCAGTACCCTGCGAGTAGCACGCATCACGGAGGTTGTATTGACGGCGAGAACCCGCTCCCAGCTCTCATCCTCAATATCGCCCGCAGGTTCAAAATTATCCATGATCCCCGCATTATTCACCAGGATATCTACAGTGCCGTAGGTGTCGACTGTACTGTCGATCATATGCCGGATGTCAGACTCTTCGGCAACATTTGCTTGCGCCACGATGGCTTCTCCGCCGCTTGATCGGATATCTCCTGCAACCTTTTCCGCCGCCTCCAGATGAATATCCGCCACGACTACTTTGGCCCCTTCCTTCGCAAAAAGCACAGCAATCGCCTTCCCCATCCCGGACGCCGCTCCGGTAACTACGGCAACTTTGTTATGCAGTCTCATATGTATCCTCCGTTTATAGTTGTAAATGCTCTGGTTAGTGTCTTAGATTTCATAGGGTTTTATGCGTCCGGTTGACGCTGTCCTAGGGGGAGGCTTAACATAGGGGCTAATATGAACACGAAGAGGATGGAGTCTATGATAACAGTTGGACTGGATATAGGAACGACCTCGGTCTCCGGGCTGCTCTACGATCTGGAGAAGCGCACGATTCTGCATAGACTGACGGAAGCACAAGCCAGCCAGCCCTATAGCTTGAATCAGGAATGGGAGCGGCTGCAGGACCCGGACCAGATACTGGAGCAGGTTGAACGAATTCTTGGACGGCTGCTGGCGCTTCAGCCGGAAGCGGCGGGTATTGGCCTAACGGGTCAGATGCACGGGATTGTATATGTGGACCGGGACGGCAGAGCCGCTAGCCCGCTCTATACCTGGCAGGATGGACGGGCGGGACAGCCGTGTGAAGAGACGGGCAGTCTCACCTATGCGCAGCGGCTCAGTGCCCTTACCGGCTATGCTATTGCTCCCGGCTACGGGCTTGCTGCTCATTATTACAACCTGTGCCGGCAGCTTGTCCCTGAGCGTGCAGTCTGTTTCTGCACCATTGCTGACTACATAGCGATGAGGCTGGCGAATACAGGCATACCGCTGATTGATGCCACACAGGCTGCAGGGATCGGGGGCTTCAGTCTGGATAGAGGTGAATTCGACCGGACGGCGATCTCTCAGGCCGGGATCGATGCCTCATTATTGCCGCAGGTTGTCCCCTCCGGGATGGCCATCGGGGTAACCTCACAAGGTATACCTGTGTATACCTCGCTCGGCGATAACCAGGCCAGCTTCCTGGGTAGTGTGCCGGTGCCTGGTGAATCCCTGCTGCTCAACATCGGCACTGGGAGCCAGCTCTCGGCCTGGATGCCTGCCTGCGCCATACCTTCTTCATCTATGGAGGTACGCCCCTACCCCGGCGGCGGGGTGCTGATGGTCGGGGCGGCCTTGAGCGGCGGGAAGTCATATGCGCTGCTGGAGCAGTTTTTCCGGCAGATCATCACTGCCTATACGGGGGAAGCACCAGCCGATGTATACGCCCTGATGTCCGGGCTGCTGGAAGAAGCAGCGTTCATTAATGATTCGGCAGGGCTGCGGGTGAACACACAGTTTCTGGGAACCAGGGCAGACCCGGATAAGCGCGGCAGCATAGAGGGAATATCCCTGGATAACTTTACTCCCGGCGGGCTGGCCCATGCTTGTCTTCAGGGGATGATTGACGAATTGTACGGCTTCCTGAAGGTGCTGGAACAGCAGGGAGCGCAGGCATTCAGCCGCCTGATCGGCTCCGGCAATGCGCTGCGGAATAATCCGGTATTGTGCGCCAAGGCTGAAGCGTCGTTTGGGTTGCCGCTTACGCTTGGCAGGCATACTGAAGAAGCAGCAGTCGGGGCGGCGCTCTGTGCCGCTGTGGGCAGCGGGGCGATTCCGGGCTTCGCTGAGGCTGGGGCGTATCTCGGGGCGGAGCATTCATGAATTAGCTGCATTGCGGCTGTAGTATTCATCTCCTAACCGTAATTATTTAATCTTCACTGACACTGATTGTCAGGGAAGTCTGGTTATAATAGCGGTATCTTAGGAGATAGGGGAGATTATAAATGAGTACGAGACAAGCTTACCTGTATGTGTTCAACACAATGTCAGACTGGGAATACGGATATTTGGTGGCTGAGCTGAACACGGGAAGGTACTTCCGGAAAGACACAGCACCAATGAAAGTAACTACAGTAGCGGTTAACAAAGAAACGGTCACAACCATGGGCGGACTGACTATACAGCCGGATATTACCCTTGAGGAGTGCAGGCTGGAGCGCGGCGATCTGTTGATTTTGCCTGGAGGAACAACCTGGAGAGAGGCGGAGAATCAGCCAGTCCTTGAAAAGATTGATGGGGCGCTTCAAGTTGGCGTTACGGTGGCTGCCATCTGCGGTGCGGTTGAGGCGCTTGCCGATAAGGGTTGTCTGGATTCAGTGCCGCACACCAGCAACAATCTGGATTATCTGAAAATGGTCTGCCCCAATTACAAAGGGGAGGCTTACCATGCAGCGGAATCTGCGATAGCTGGCGGGCATCTGGTTACGGCATCAGGTACGGCACCGCTGGAGTTTGCAAGGGAAGTGCTGAAGGCGCTGGAGGTCTGCACACCGGATACCCTGGAGGCCTGGTATGGTCTGAACAAGATGCAGGAAGCCGGCTACTTTTTCCAGCTGATGAGCTCAGTCGATAGAGGGTAAGCGGGGTCAGATGAGAAATTAATCATTGACAAAAAAATATTTTTATGCTATAATTTACATATCAATATTTTGTGTATATAATAAGGTTCTCCTGGCCAGGGGGAATCTTATTTTTTTATGGGGGAATTCGATTTGAAGCAGAATCAGTCCAGTGTAACGTCTTTAGTGTCCGCATTTGGCCGTGCCTATCACAGCCGGTATGACAGCCCTAAGATTTTTGATGATCATATTGCGCAGAAGCTGATTACACCAGAGGAGTTCGCGGATATCAGCAGGAATATGGTTCAGGGCATTGCTTTCTTCAATCCTGAAATTGCAGAACGGCACAAGGATGATCCTGACGCGATATTGCGATGGATTACCCAGGTTCAGCTCTCCCCAACCCCGCTGGCCCGCGCCGCTTACTGTGAAGACATCGTGCAGCATGAGCTGAAGCTGGGGCTGAGGCAGCTGGTCATTCTGGGGGCGGGGATGGATACTTTCGCTTACCGTCATCCTCAACTCCGGGACCAGCTTGAAATCTTTGAGGTGGACGCTCCGGCTACCCAGGCGTTCAAGCAGCAGCGGCTCCGCGATGTACAGCTTGAGATTCCGGGGAATCTCCATTTCGTTCCGATGGATTTCACCAGCGGATTAGATTATCCCGGCCTGCTTGCGCAGGGGTTCGCTCCAGATGCCAAGACGCTGTTCAGCCTGCTGGGAGTATCCTATTACCTCACCAAGGAAGAGAACTCCCGCCTGATCACAGGATTATTCGCAGATCTTCCCGCCGGAAGCTCCATTGTGCTGGATTATGCAGATGAGCGGCTATGGGAGGAGCAGGGCTTGTCCGGCCGGGTCGGCAAAATGGTCCAGCTGGCCGCCGCCGGCGGTGAGCCGATGCAATCCTGCTTCACGTATGCGGAGATGGAACAGCTCATGGCCGGGGCCGGACTGCTGATCTATGAGCACCTGTCCCCAGAAGCCATACAGGAGCGGTTTTTCGGTAACCGTTCGGATGACCTGGCTGCTTTTGAGACGATTCATTATATTCATGCAGTCAAGCGGTAGTCTCTTCACCATATATAAAAGCTTCCACCGCTGCGATCGCAACGCTCCTGTCGGGATGGGAATTGTCGATCTGCGCTACCTGTGCGGGCGGGAGCGGCCAAGCGATGGTGCGGCTGCCGAGGGAAGCGCTGAACTGCTCCCAATGGGCGAATTTCCACGCATCCAGCGGTGAATGCCTGCCCTCAATCCGCTGACGGTACACGGCGGGGTCTGCAAGACTCACCATGACGACCTTGACTTCAACCTCCTCCAGCGTGCGCCCGATACGCGCCAGCTCGCGGCCGATCCACTCCGGATCGGCCGCTTCTTTAGTGAAGGGACCCACCACGTATATATCACTGGACAGACCGATATTATCGAGTGCTGCGTCCATGGTGATCCGGTAGCCGAGATCGCGGCATAATCTTTTATACTCAGCGGAATCTCTGTCATCGGGGTCGAGTCCATGCATGGTCATGATCGCGGTCGCTGCAGGGCGCAGCAGAATATCCATATCGAACACCGCTGCCGGACGCCGGGCCGCAACAGCCTTAGCTAAAGTGGTCTTGCCCGCCCCTCCGGGTCCAAGAAAAAACACAAGTCGGTTCACCTGATTCACTCCTTACGGGTTGTGTAAGTTTCAGTATAGCAGGCGGAAGGTCCAGCGGGAAAGGGACGGCCGTTGCGGTGACAGAGTTCAGCAGTAAATGATAGAATAGGTTAATTGAAGGAGAAGGAAGGAAGATAACCTAATGATCCAGATCCGTCCCATTGAGCGCAGGGATAACGCCGCGATTGAGCGAATTGTCCGGGAGTGCCTGATTGAATTCGGCGGCAACCGGGAGGGGTTGGCCTGGGCCGACGCTAGTTTGCATGACTTATATACCTATTATAATAGCGCGGAGAACCGGGCGTACTGGATTGTGGAAGCGGACGGGCAGGTGCTGGGCGGGTGCGGGATCGCGGCTTTTGATGATGCGCAGAAGATCTGTGAATTGCAGAAAATGTACCTGTCCTCCTCCATCCGCGGCCAAGGCGCAGCGGCACAGCTGTTAGAGCGGGCGCTGGCCTTCGCGAAGCAGCATTACCGCAAGTGTTATCTGGAGACGCTGCTGACGATGGAGGCCGCAGGGCGCTTCTATACCAAGCACAGATTCAGCCGGATGGACGGCCCGTTGGCCGGTTCAGAGCATTATGCGTGTGATGCCTGGTATATTCGGGATTTACATAACTGATTTTCTGCGGATGACTAATAGGATGATGTTTTATATCGAACAGGTTGATTATGGTTGCATACCACCATGATTAACCTGTTTTTTTCGGGCTGCCAGAGGAACCCGGCTGTAAAAATCGCTATGGATTTTACTTTATCTATAGGATCGATTTTGTACAGAGGGGGACTCCATTTGCAGACCCAAGCAACTGTGAATAAGGAACAGGACAAAAACTCCGGCAGCCGTAAGCCTTACAGCAGTCCGCCGGTGTTCGTTCGTCCGGCCGCTGTGAAGCCGCCGGACCCGGTAGAGATTATCCGGCGCATCCGCCAGAATCCGGCTTCCTTAAGCCGTGAAGACCAGCTGGCGCTCCAGCGCACACTGGGCAACCGGGCTGTTGTTCAACTGTTAGCCAGTCTGAAGGAGGAGGGCAAGAAGAAAGAGCAGGCGGATGCCGGGACCCAAGCGGCCGTACCAGGCCAGGAAGGGCCGGTTGATGCTAAGACTGAAGCCAAAGCGGATTCACCGGAGCCGGTGCAGGCCGAAGACCAGCAAGCCGGCGTTCCGGCTAAGACGCAGCATAAGGAGGAGCCAGAGGTCCCGGCAGAGCCTGCCTCTGCGGCTGTTACACCGGCTAAGTCTTCGGCGGATGAAGGCACCTCTTCCGGTCCGGGAGCCGCCGTTAAGAAGACCGTGGCAATTGTCCAGCCGAAGGCGGCAGCGAAGCCTGCTGTTGCCCGGCAAGCAGCGGACGGGCCAGCAGCAGCCCAAAAAGCTGAAGAGACTACAGAGGCCGCTCCAACTGAAGAAGAAGCGAAGGACGAAGCCAGAGGAGAGCAGGCTGCTGAAGCTACACCTGCCAGGGAGGCCAGGAAGTCAGAGGCGTCCGGGAAGGGCGACGCTGCGGGGCAAGGGAAGGCGGCTGCAGAGGGCAAGGGAGCCGGTACGCCGAAGAAGGCGGCCAAGGAGCCCTCGCTGGGAGCAGCGCTTGGCGCCTTGGCCGGCGGCGGGAAGGAGAAGCCGGCGAAGGGCAAGACGGTGAAGATCAGCGGTGAAGACCCGGGGCAGATTCTGGATCAGCTGACCCGGGTGCAGCCCACGGAGCTGGGCGACGCCTATGCCCAGGCGGTGAATGTCTCGGCCGGAGCGTTCGCGAAGCAGAACCAGAAGGCTAAGCAAGGGCTGCCTGCGGTTCCCGTTCCCACCGGGCTGAAGGGAAAGGTACTGCAAGCCCGAAGGAAGCCGGCAGGTTTGAAACACACGGTGAAGGAAGGCTTCAAGAGTGAGCGCACCGGCGGGGCAGTGAATCCGGGTCACCTGGATACAATGACCATCCGCTCTTCCGGTTCGGGTGACAATCCCGAGGCAATCATGAGCGAGATCCGTTCCGCCGCCGCCCAGCCGCCGGGCATCAGCATGACCGGCGAGGCCGATCCGGCGCAGATGGATGGCATGGGCCAGGAGGCCTCCCGGGAGGTGGGCGCAGCCAAGCAGGCGGAGCTGGGCCAGATCCAGCAGCCTTGGGGCGAGAATGACATCTATCCCGAACCGGATGGCACCGTGGTGAAAGCTGCGGCGGGGTTGAAGGGCGGGCAAGCGCCCGGAGCCAAGAAGCTGCCGGCTCTGGCGCTTCCGGCGGAGATGAACGCCGGGCTGAACCGCAGCCTGGCCCCGGAGATGAAGAAGCAGCTGGGCGCCAAGCAGGCGGAATACAAGAAGGAGCAGGCGAAATTTGACAGCAGCGTGCTGAGCTCCAAAGCGGACAGCCAGGCGCAGATCCGGCAGGCGGAGACGGAGGCCAGGAATAAACAGCTCAGCCAGCAGGCGGGGGCCAAAGCAGAGGTCACCCAGCTGCGGGGCGAATGGAAGAAGGAGCTGGACGCCGCCGAAGCGGATTATTCGCAGCAGGCTGGAGCCGCCGCCCAGCAGAAGAAGAAGGAGATCAACACTGTCCGCACCGACAAAGAACGGGAAGCGCAGAAGAAGCAATCCGAAGCGGAACGGGAGGCGACCCAAGCCTACAGCAAAGCCAAGAAGGAAGCGGACAGCAAGCATGAGGAGGAAAAGGCCAAGGAAGAGAAGAAGGGGGCTTCCTCGGCTGGGTGAAGGATAAGCTCGAAGCCGTAGTGAATCTGGTCAAGAAAGCGGTCAATTTCATCTTTGAGGGGCTGCGGAAAGCGGTCAAATTCATTTTTGAGAAAGCGAAGCAGGCGGTGCTGGGCATTATTGAACTGGGCCGCCGGCTGATCACCACCCTGATCAAGGGCTTAGGCGCACTGCTGAAGAAGCTGGTGTCCGTGGTCTTTGCCAAATTCCCCGGCATTGCCGCCAAAATCTGCAGCAAAATCGACAGTGTGGTCAACAAGGCTGTCCAGGCCGTGAACCAGCTGGCGCAGAAGCTGAAGACCAAAGTCACACAGGTCATGGATTTCCTGGCCGCCAAGGTGGATCAGGCGCTGGCCGCGGTGCAGAACTTCTACTCCAAGCTGATCTCCACCCTGGGCAGTCTGTTGATTGCCACGTTCCTGGATGTGATGTCCCGGATCGGCGCGCTCGGCCAGGCGGCGAAGCGTTCCTTCAGCCATCTGGAAGGCAAGATGTGGGAGTATCTGCTGGGCGTAGATATTTCGAAGCCGATGGACGGCGAAGCTGCGGAAGGCGGGGAAGTAGAGCAGGCGGAGGGAGCTGGTGCTGGTGCAGCAGCGAACGAGAAGCTGAGCGCCGAGGACATTGAGATGGAGTCGGTGGAGCAGGGCGAAATGGACCCGGCGCTGGTGCAGGAAGCCAATCTTAAGGATGGGGAAACGAAGGAGATGCCCGGCAGCCGTGACCCGGCCACGATGGACAGCATAATGGCCGAATTCGACACTGGGGCAGCAAAGCAGAGCCTTGGCGGCAAAATAGCAGACGGCGCCAAGCTGCGCGCGAACAATGCGAAAATGCTGTTTGACCAAATTAAATCATATGTAATAAAATGGATGAAGGCCCATGGTTTACAGATTATTGCAGGCATTGCGGGAGTATTGGTTGTGGCTGGCGTTGCTTTTGTCGCCACGGGCGGGGCCGTTACGGTTCTCATTCCCCCGATCCTTAATATCATTACGGTTGTTATGCAGGCCCAGGCGATTGTGTCTGTCGCACAGAGCCTGGCGCAAGCCGCCGGCTACATCGGCACCTACCTGAGCCAGGGCTGGCAGAAGATGATTGAGCCTGCCGCGATAGCGCTCGCCGCTGCACTGGCGATGGGACTGGTTGAGCTGGCGATGGCAGTTGGCTTCAAGGCCATCGGGTCCGGCGTGAAGAAAGCCGGACAAGCCGCCAAGAAGGGCGTCGGCGCCGCAGCCAGCGGGGTCAAGAACGCTGTAGGTGCAGGAGCCAAAGGCATCAAGAGTCTGCTGAAATCCGGAGCCAAGCTGGCCTCCAAGAGCGGGAGCATGATCATACGTAACGGTAAAATCGTAATTAAGAGCCTGCAAAAGGGGCTCATGAAGGGAACCAAAAACCTCCGGGACCTGCTGGACCGGATTCTGCAGAAGTTCAAGTTCAAGAAGTTCAAGCTGGAGCGCAAGGGCAAGCATATCCGTCTGTATGGCGAGGTTAATCCTTGGGTGCTGCTGGTCGACGGAACCATGAGGGACATTGATGACCAGAACTTCGATAAGGAGTTTAAGAAATTACAGCAAGACGGAATGAAGCCGATCAAGCTTAGTGATGCAGAATATAGCAAACTCAGTAAGCTAGAGAAGGCTAAACTAGAAGAAATCTCCATGAAGGCTGATGGGGATAAAGGCAGGATTGATTTTGATAACATTAAGGGGACGGGGGATGGTGGCCCGAAACCAAATGGGGCTAAGCCGATTTTCAGCCCGAATTTCGATAAAAAATTAAAAAAGCATGCTCAAGATATCTATGAAACTTCAAGAGATTTAGGTGTCCCAGTTACAAAAGGGGACAAAGAAGGGATGAAAAGGTTTGTTTCCTCAATTGTAAATGACTCAAAAAATCGTGCTAATTCTGAACCTTTTCAATGGAATACAATTGAGGCTGTAGATGCTTTTGTTAAGGGGGATGCAGTTGTTTTAGTTAATAGACAAACAAACGAAATATTGACTTTCTTAAATAAAAAGGGAGATCGTTTATCAAGTAAGCTAAAATCAGATTTAGATTTGATTGGAGAGTGACTACGACTATGAATAACTATATATTGTCTTTTACAAAAAAGTTTGATCATTTTTTCGTGCAAAAAGAAATATCAAATATTATTTATTTACATGATAAGGATGATAATGAGAAGTTAGACCATGTCCTTTTCTTTGAGAAAGACGATGGTAATGTTATAGGTTTGTATATAAGAGGCATGAATCCGTTAATTTCAGTGAATAGAGTTTACGATTTGGATGATTTTAATTTATTCGCAAGTTATGAAGGAGTGATTGAATCTAAGGAAAATATTAAATTCAGAATAGAGTATATAAGTTTGTTTTTTAGCTCTGAATATAACGAACTATTAGGTTTTTATTTATCGAATATCGATGCGTCCAGTTCTCTACTTGTATTACTTTTACAAGATGAGATTAATGTGAAAAAGAATTGTAGTAAGTCAGATGCTAGTAAGCTACTTAAAAAGTATTCGAATGAAGGTTATATAACTTACGAAAAAAAGAGTGGGAATGATTGGAAAGGAATAAAAAAGGAATGTCAACATTAAACTAAATAATTTTTTTGATCTATTAGTCTTCATATTATGAACCAATAAGTTTCCTTCGTTTCAGGTGAATCACAAAATCACCTTATGGCTGAAGGACAGAATAAAAAACCTTGATCGGCTCCGGCCGTTCAAGGTTTTTTGCATTGATCCGTCTAGCGTCTGAACCATTAGAACAGAATCATTGAATCGCCTATATTTTCCGTAGAATCAGCTATTAAAGATTACTCTGCATTAAAACTATAATGAGTGTGTATTGCAGCGAAGCCGAAAGGAGGCTAAAGATAATTTGAAACCGCTATCATATTGTGTTTCGGTAAAATACTTTGTTTCCGCTTAACCCTAACTCTGAGGAGGAATAGAATGCGTAACAAGTATACTGTATGGTCGCTAGTAGTCACGCTGATCATCTCAACGCTGTTTATGGCCGCAGGACCGCTGACCCGCTCGTCGGCTGCGGGTGGGCCGAATCTGACGCTGAACAAAACCATCACATCCAGCGGGCAATCGCAGAATTATACGCCGGATAACGTGAAGGACAGTAACCAGAGCACCTATTGGGAGAGTGCTAACAGTGCTTTTCCCCAGTGGATTCAGGTGGATCTGGGATCGCTTACCAGCATTGACCAGCTTGTGCTGAAGCTGCCGGCCAGCTGGGAGACACGGACGCAGACGCTGGCGGTGCAGGGCAGCACGAACGGCTCCAATTATACCGATATCGTCGGCTCTGCTGCGTATGAATTTAATCCTGGAGTGGCGGGCAACAGTGTTACCATTGACTTCGCCGCTGCCAATACGCGTTATGTCCGTCTCCTGTTCAGCGCGAACACGGGATGGCCGGCAGGGCAGTTGTCCGAGCTTGAGATTTACGGCTCCAGCAGTCCAACCGCTACACCTGCTGCTAGCCCTCTTCCAGCCGGAACCTATGAAGCAGAGGCCGCTGCCCTCTCCGGCGGAGCCAGAGTGAACACCGATCATACGGGATTCTCGGGCACAGGCTTTGTCGACAACTACCTGGCCCAAGGTCCGGCAACAACCTTCACGGTCAATGTTACGGCAGCCGGATCGCGCAATGTGACGCTGCGGTATGCCAATGCGACTGGCAGCAGCATGACGGTCAGCATCTATGTGAACGGGGTCAAGCTGCGGCAGACGAGCTTACCTAATCTGGCGAACTGGGATACCTGGGGCACGAAGGCTGAAGTACTCCCGCTGAATGCCGGCAGCAATACGATTGCCTATAAATATGATGCAGGAGATACGGGGAACGTCAATCTGGATCTGATCACGGTAGCCGACACTGTGACTGCTACGCCAACCCCTGTACCTACAGCATCTCCTACAGCTGCACCTACCGCCACACCTGTGCAGACAGCCACACCGGCACCTACGGCTACACCTGTTCCAACAGCAACTGCATCCCCAGGGACGAACATTGCTATCGGCAAAGCGATCAGCGCTTCCTCCACCACCCAGAATTACGCCGCAAGCAATGCTAACGACAATAACACGGGAACCTATTGGGAAGGAAACGGCAATCCCAGTACCTTAACGCTTGATCTTGGTGCCAATCATAATATTACGTCCATTGTGCTGAAGCTCAACCCGGCTGCAGAATGGGCTACCCGCACCCAGAATATTCAGGTTCTGGGCCAGAATCAGAACAGTTCGGCCTTCAGCAATCTGGTATCCGCCCAGACCTACACCTTCAATCCGGCTTCCGGCAATACAGTCACGATTCCGGTTACGGCTACGGTTCAGCGGCTCCAGCTGAATATTGCCTCCAACTCCGGCGCACCTGCCGGACAAATTGCCGAATTCCAGGTCTATGGCACACCGGCGCCGAACCCGGACCTGACGATTACAGGCCTAAGCTGGACGCCAGCGTCTCCGTTGGAGAGCAGTGCGGTAACCCTGAACGCAGTGGTGAAAAATATCGGGAATGCCGCAGCCCCAGCCACCACCGTTAACTTCTATCTGAACGGCGAGCTGGCCGGCTCTGCACCGGTAACAGCATTGGCGGCCGGTGCTTCGGCTACCGTATCCTTGAATGCCGGAATGAAGCCTGCCGGAACTTATACGCTCAATGCCAAGGTGGATGAGGCGGGCCAGGTCATTGAGCAGAATGACAGCAACAACAGCTACACGAATGCATCACCGCTGGTGATTGCACCTGTATCCAGCTCGGATCTGGTGGGGACCACATCGTGGTCACCATCCACACCGTCGGCAGGCAGCAGTGTAGCATTCACAGTGAATCTTAAGAATCAGGGCAATCTCGCATCCGCAAGCGGTTCGCATGGCGTTACCGTTGTGCTGAAGAACTCGTCCGGCGCGACCGTACAGACTTTTACCGGCTCATACAGCGGTGTGATTGCAGCCGGAGCTTCTGTGAATGTCACCCTTCCGGGCACCTGGAGCGCAGTGAACGGAAACTACACGGTTACTATGACCATTGCCGCAGATGCCAATGAGGTGACCGCCAAGCAGGGCAATAATGTACAAAATGCCAATCTCGTCGTCTATGCCATGCGCGGAGCCAGTGTCCCGTACAGCCGTTATGATACGGAGGATGCAACGCGCGGCGGTTCTGCGGTGGTGAAATCCGCACCGAATTTCGATCAGTCGCTAACAGCTTCGGAGGCTTCAGGCCAGAGCTACATCGCCCTGCCGTCAAACGGCTCTTATGCCCAGTGGACGGTCAGACCCGGCCAGGGCGGTGCCGGTGTTACTATGAGATTCACAATGCCGGACTCGGCAGACGGCATGGGCCTTACCGGTGCGCTTGATGTATACGTCAATGGAACCAAGGCCAAAACCATTTCGCTCACCTCTTACTATGCATGGCAATACTTCTCCGGAGACCAGCCGGGCGATGCGCCAAGCGCCGGACGTCCGCTGTTCCGGTTCGATGAAGTCCACTGGAAGCTGGATACACCGCTGCAGCCAGGTGACACGATACGGATTCAGAAGAATAACGGGGACAATCTGGAGTATGGGGTCGATTTCCTGGAGATCGAGCCTGTTCCGGCAGCCATTGCCCGCCCGGCGAACGCTGTATCGGTCACCGATTTCGGAGCCGTCGCCGGGGATGGGCAGGATGATCTTGCCGCATTCAACAGTGCAGTAGCTGCGGCTGTAGCTGGAGGGAAAACACTCTACATTCCGGCGGGAACCTTCAACCTCAGCAGCATGTGGGTCATTGGCTCAGTGAACAACATGATTAACAACATCACGATAACAGGGGCCGGCTACTGGCATACGAATCTGCAATTTACGAATCCGAACGCAGCGGGCGGAGGCATCTCCTTCCGCGTCCAGGGCAAGCTGGATTTCAGCAACTTGTATATGAACTCGAATCTGCGGTCCCGCTACAACCAGAATGCCATCTACAAAGGACTGATGGATAACTTCGGCAACAACTCGGTAATCCATGAGGTGTGGATTGAGCATTTTGAATGCGGCATGTGGGTGGGGGATTATGCGCGGACGCCGGCGATTTTTGCGAACAATCTGCTTGTCGAGAACAGCCGCATCCGCAACAATCTGGCGGACGGCATCAACTTCTCCCAAGGGACCAGCAACTCCACCGTCCGCAATACGAATGTGCGCAATAACGGGGATGACGGTCTGGCGGTTTGGCCGAGCAACACGTTTGGGGCACCGGATGCGGTGAACAATACGTTTTCGTACAATACGATTGAGAATAACTGGCGTGCCGGCGGCATCGGCATCTTCGGAGGCAGCGGCCACAAGGCGGATCACAACTACATTATCGACACGGTCGGCGGCTCCGGCATCCGTCTGAATACGACCTTCCCGGGTGCGCATTTCAACAACAATACAGGAATGGTATTCTCGGATACGACCATTATCAACAGCGGCACCAGCCAAGACCTGTATAACGGGGAACGCGGCGCGATTGATCTCGAAGCATCCAGTGACCCGATCAAGAATATTACCTTCACCAACATCGACATCATCAACACCCAGCGCGATGCAATCCAGTTCGGCTATGGGGGCGGCTTCTCCAATATTGTGTTCAACAACATCAACATCAACGGCACCGGACTCGATGGAGTAACTACCTCGCGGTTCTCCGGCGCTCATAAAGGAGCAGCTATCTACACGTATACCGGCAACGGCTCGGCTACTTTTAACAACTTGACGACCAGCAATATTGCCTATCCGAGCCTGTACTACATTCAGAGCGGGTTCGGGCTGTTGATTCAGTGAAGTAACTGGGATTGAGCATAGAGAGAGGGGCCTTGGGCTCCTCTTTCTGCTATTGTGCGGAGGTTATCTTTCTGCAATACTAGCTATACTATCGCATGAGCAAGCTAAATATAAGCAACCTATATAATAGTAGAAAACAAAGGAGCACAATCATTATGAATACGGATTCATCATCCGCTATTGCGGCGGGTTACCGGCACTCTGTACTGCTCTTGCCCGATGGGACAGTCAGTGCGTGCGGCGAGAATACATACGGACAATGTGAAGTGAGCGGCTGGCGCAATATTGTTGCAGTGGCTGCGGGCAATGCCCATACAGGCAACTCACATACGGTAGGCCTTCAATCTGACGGTACGGTGATAGCGGCAGGCTGGAACAAGCATGACCAATGCAATGTCAGCGGCTGGCGCGATATTGTGGCTATTGCCGCAGGCTGGCGGCGCACGGTTGGTTTGAAGACCGACGGCACAGTAGTTGCGGCTGGGCGGAACAATGAGGGCCAATGCGAAGTCAGCGGCTGGCAGGACATCGTTGCAGTGACAGCGGGGGACTGGCATACGGTAGGACTCCGGGCGGACGGAACAGTGGCTGCTGCGGGGAACAACCGCTATGGACAATTGAAGGCCGGCGGCTGGCAAAAGATTACGATGGCCGCAGCGGGCTACCTGCATACGGTTGGACTCCGGGCGGATGGCACTGTCGCTGCGGCAGGCCTGAATAAGCGCGGCCAATGCGAGGTTGGCGGCTGGTGCAGCATTACGGCGGTTGCCGCAGGCAGCCATCATACAGTGGGCCTGCAATCTGACGGAACAGTGATAGCGTCTGGATGGAATGAATACGGGCAATGCGAGGTAAGCGGCTGGTCAGATATTGTTGCTATTGCGGCAGGCTGCACCCACACGCTCGGTCTCCGGTCGGATGGCATAGTGGTTGCGGCGGGGAGTAATGCTTATGGGCAATGTGATACATCAGCTCTGCTGAGCAGCCAGTCCTCCTCATCTTAATACAATCTTAATGCAATCTTAATGCCATAGCGGAATCCATAATCCTATGCTGATGAAGCACATGCTATACTTACGCTAGCACAGAACAATGTTCATTAAGGAAAGGATGCCTGCGGATGACAGGGCAGATAACAGCGGCAAAACGGCGGGGCCGGCTGACTATATTCTTCGGTTATGTACCCGGCTCTGGGATAACCGGCGCCATGCTGGATGCCGCCCGTATAGAGCAGCAACATGGGGTAAAGGTAGCTGTTGGCTGTATAGCTGCCCTTGGCCGGGCGGAAGCCGCAGAGCGGCTTGCCGGGCTGGAGCAGCTGGCGCCCCTGGAAGTGGCTGTGAACGGAATAACCCTGCAGGAATTCGACCTCGACCGGGCGATCCGCAGGCGGCCGGAGCTGATCCTGCTGGATGAGCTGGCCCACACCAACGCTCCGGGACTACGCCACAAAAGGCGGTATCAGGACGTTGAGGAGCTGCTGCGTGCAGGCATCAACGTCTATACTACGATAACGATTGAGCATATGGAGACGCTGGCGGACGCGGTTGCTTCCATAACAGGCATCCTTGTGGCCGAGCGGATTCCTGACAGTGTATTCGGCAGTGCCGAACGGGTGGAGTTCATCGACATCGCGCCGGCCGACTGGCTGGACCGCCTGAAGAAGGGCCGTATCTATCCAGCCGAAGAACAGCAGCAACAGGCTGCGGAGCTGTACACCCTCCCGAAGCTGATGGCCCTGCGGGACATCGCCTTGCGCTATACAGCAGACCAGCAGAAGCGGATTGCCCAGCGGGTTGGGGAGGGGGCAGCTGCGGAAGATATGAACGCCAAGGAGCATATCCTGGTCTGTCTATCCTCCGCCGTGTCCAGCAGGAAGGTCATCCGGACGGCAGCCAGAATGGCGGACAGCCTGCACGCGGAGTTCACCGCGCTGTTCGTGGAGACATCCAGAACGAAGGAATTAACCGTGAAAAGCAAGGCGGAGCTGCGGGAGAATCTGAGGCTGGCCGAGCAGCTTGGCGCTCAGGTGGCGACCGTCTACGGAGAGGATGTGCCGGGACAAATTGCGGAATACGCCAGAACGAGCCGCGTCACCAAAATCCTCCTCGGACATTCGCAGCACCGGAGCCGCTGGCCGTCTGCGGCCCCTTTTATCGATAAGCTGACTGCCGCCGCTCCGGGGATGGATATTTATATTATCCCGGATCATGGGTCTGCCGTCTGTCAAGGGGTACGGCCCTACACGAAGCCTCCGCTGCTGTCGCTGACGGATACAGCTACCACCCTGGGTATTCTGCTGGTCTGTACACTAATTGGTTTATGGTTCAAGAGCCTCGGCTTCAGTGAAGCGAATATTATCACCGTCTATATTCTCGGTGTCCTGCTGGACGCGATGGTGACCAAGGGGCGGCTGTACAGCGCGGTGACTTCGATTTTGAGCGTGCTGGTGTTTAATTATTTTTTCACCGAGCCTTATTTCTCGTTGCGGGCCTATGATTCCGGCTATCCGGTGACGTTCCTCGTCATGCTATCGGCTTCTTTCATCACCAGTACGCTGACGCTGCGGGTCAAAGAGCAGGCGCGGGAATCGGCGCAGAAGGCTTACCGGACTGAGGTGCTGCTGGAGACCAGCCGCAAGCTGCAGCAGGCGAAGGATACCCCGGCGATTATCAACGAGACGGCGCTGCAAATGCTGAAGCTGCTGGACCGGAGCGTAATTATCTATGAGGTGGACGAAGGCGGGCTCACTGAGCCGCAGGTCTATACGAAGGCCGGAAGCGCTGCGGATGCCAGCGAGTATACAACAGAAGCGGAACGCAAGGTTGCCGGGTGGGTGCTGCGGAACAATAAACGGGCAGGCGCGTCCACTGATACGTTCTCATCGGCCCATGGCCTGTATCATGCGGTGCGCAGCGGTGACACGGTGTTCGCGGTGGCGGGGATTGTGATGGAGCAGGAGGAGCCGCTGGAGGTTTTTGAGAAAAGCCTGATGATCGCTATGCTGGGAGAATGCGCCCTCGCCCTGGAGAAAGACAAGCTGAATGAGAAGCAGAAGGAAATCTCCCTGCAAATCCGCCAGGAGCAGCTCCGCACCAATCTGCTGCGCGGCATCTCGCATGATCTGCGCACGCCGCTGACCAGTATTTCCGGTAATGCAGGCATCCTCATCGGCAACTCGGCAGTGCTCAGTGAGGAGCAGAAGCAGGAGTTGTACAGTGACATCTATGACGATTCCATGTGGCTGATCAATCTGGTGGAGAATCTGCTTTCCATTACCCGGCTCGACAATGGAGCGATTCATCTGCAAATGCAGGCAGAGCTGCTGGAGGAAGTGATCGCAGAAGCGCTGCTGCATGTGAACCGCCATAAGGTTGACCATGTGATCCGGGTGCTG
Source organism: Paenibacillus sp. FSL K6-1096 (assembly GCF_037977055.1). Classification (NCBI taxonomy): domain Bacteria; kingdom Bacillati; phylum Bacillota; class Bacilli; order Caryophanales; family Paenibacillaceae; genus Paenibacillus; species Paenibacillus sp. FSL K6-1096. The sequence continues at coordinate 7,109,888 of NZ_CP150274.1, forward strand.
CTCACGGATGAGCTGCTGATGGCGCGGATGGATTCACGGCTGATTATTCAGGTGATCATCAATCTGGTGGATAATGCAATTAAGTACAGCGGGGCCGGGTCACATATTACGATTTCAGCCAAAAGAGAGAAGGGGCTGGTAGTAGTAGAGGTCGCCGATGACGGTCCGGGAATCTCTGCTGAAGCAAAGGCCAAGGTGTTCGAGATGTTCTACACGGCCGATAATGTGCGGGGAGACGGCAGGCGCGGGCTGGGCCTCGGGCTGGCGTTATGCAAATCGATCATTCATGCCCACGGCGGCCAAATTGAGATACTAGATCATGCACCGCAGGGGACGGTCTTCCGCTTCACCCTGCTGGCAGAGGAGGTGAATGTCCATGAATAAACCGATGATTCTGGTCGTGGAGGACGACAAGCCAATCCGCAAGCTGATTACGACAACCCTGGAGACGCAAGGATATAAATATCATACGGCCGAGACGGGCGAAGCCTCAATTCTGGAGGCGGTGTCCAGCCAGCCGGATCTCATGATTCTGGATCTGGGCCTGCCGGATATGGACGGCGTTGAGATTATCCGCAAGGTCCGGGCCTGGTCGAACCTGCCGATTATTGTGGTCAGCGCCCGCAGTGAGGACCGCGATAAAATCGAAGCGCTGGACGCCGGGGCCGATGACTATCTGACCAAGCCCTTCAGCGTGGATGAGCTGCTGGCCAGACTGCGGGTCAGCCTGCGGCGCATCCGGGGAGACAGCGAGAAGCTGATGAGGGATGCGTCTGTTTTTACGAACGGTAATCTGAGAATTGACTATGCGGCGGGCTGTGTCTGGCTGGAGGAGGAGGAAATCCACCTGACCCCCATCGAGTATAAACTGCTGTGTCTGCTGGCCAAGAATGTGGGCAAGGTACTGACCCATAATTATATCCTGCATGAAATCTGGGGCAGTCCCACCTATGACATTCCGGCCCTGCGGGTATTCATGGCTACGCTCCGCAAGAAGATCGAGCGCAGCCCTTCCCAGCCGAAGGTGATCCAGACCCATATCGGCGTGGGCTACCGGATGCTGCAGGCGGGGGACGACAACAGGGGGATCTGAGGCATAGGAACGGAGGGACACAGTTGTTGTAAAGGAGAACCATGTCTGTAGAGGCATGGTTTTTTGCTGTTGCTGCAAGAGTGGAGCCAGCAGGATTTATACGCAATCTTAATTCCCGGCGCCAAACCCTAATCCTGAACTAATGCGCCGGGTGGTACGCTGTATCCTGAAGTGACACACATGTGAAAGAAGGCCTTGGGAATGGAGCTGTGGTTAAGAAATATCGGCTTGGTAAGTGTAGTGACGGTGCTGCTGGTCCTGATTCAAAAAGCATACCGGCGGCTGGAGCTGCTAAGGGTGCAGGAGTGCTCTTACGAGAACAGCGGAGTGTATGCGGCAGCGGCTAAGTTTGCCGGAGGTGCGGCGGCCGGGGAGGTGCAGGAGCTGCTGGCCGCCAGCTTCGAATTCAACCGGCAGGAGATTGAGCGCATTGTGAACTGGGCGCTGCCGCACAGAATGGAGCCGGATGGCGGGTATGACGCTTTTCTCCAAGGGGTCAACCGGGTGCTCGGGAAGGAGGTCTACCGCTCGTAGCGGAGGCTGGCTGTGATCTTAATGTGATCTTAATGCCCCCGGTCAAACCCTAACCCTGAACTAATGGGAGAAATGTTACGCTAGACCGGAAGTTACAAGAGAGAGATTCCATAAGGGTAAGGAGTGGCAAAAGCAGATGATGGATGTGTACATGACGTTGACGCTGGCACTGGTATTCGCTTTATTCTACGCGTTCGCAGTGTGGTGTGGTCAGGTGACAGAGGAACAGGGAGGGAATGAGTGATGGCGGTTGTTCTGGCAGCGACGGCGCTGTTGTTTCTCTATCTGGTCTATGCATTGATTCATCCGGAGAAATTCTAACTAAATAAGGAGGGGCATCTGTGAGTATTGTGCAGATTATAGCGGTCATCTTCATACTCGTACTGCTGGTGAAGCCGGCGGGCACTTATCTATATCATGTATTCTCGGGTGAACCGAACCGGACAGACCGGATCTTCGGCGGAGCCGAGCGGGGAATCTACCGTCTGATCGGGCTGAAGCAGCGGGACGGGATGTCCTGGAAGAAGTACGCGATTAGCTTCATAGGGACGAACCTGGTGCTGGTGGCGTTCAGTTATATAATACTCAGGCTGCAAAAGGGGCTTCCGCTCAACCCGGGCGGGATCGGCAATATGGAGCAGACCTTGACGTTCAACACAGTGATCAGCTTCATAACGAATACGAATCTCCAGCATTACAGCGGGGAGACAGGCGTATCCTACTTCTCGCAGATGGCGGTTATGACGATGCTGATGTTCACCTCGGCGGCGAGCGGCTTGGCGGTGGCGGTGGCTTTTGTCAGAGGGATTACGGGACGGAGCTCGGTCGGGAACTTCTTCGAGGACTTCGTGAAGGCACACATCCGGATCTTCATTCCGTTCGCGCTGCTTGTAACACTGGCGCTTGTAGCACTTCATGTGCCGCAGACGCTGAAACCTACACTTGAAGTCACCACACTCGAAGGGCAGACCCAGCAGATTGCCATCGGTCCGGTGGCCTCGCTGGAGTCGATCAAGCATATCGGTACGAACGGCGGAGGCTTCTTCGGTGCCAATTCTGCCCATCCCTTTGAGAATCCGAATCCGCTGAGCAATGTACTGGAGATTCTCTCCATGTGGCTGATGCCGGCCTCCCTGCCGTATATGTACGGGAAGTTTGCCCGGAACAAGCGTCAGGGGTGGATGATTTTCGGGGCGATGATGACCTTGTTCGTGCTGCTGCTGGGACTGAATTATGCTGCGGAGCGGGCGGGCAATCCGGCGATTAACGCCATGGGCATAGATGCTTCGCAAGGCAGTATGGAGGGCAAAGAGGTCCGGTTCGGCATCGCACAGTCCGCGTTGTTCACCACTGTAACGACCGCAGCCACCACCGGCAGTGTGAACAATATGCATGACACGCTGACGCCGCTCGGCAGCATTACGCCGCTGACCCTGATGATGCTGAACACGGTATTCGGGGGCAAAGGCGTCGGGCTGGTCAATATGCTGATGTATGCGATACTCGGTGTCTTCCTGTGCGGGCTGATGGTCGGGCGGACCCCGGAGTTCCTTGGGCGTAAGATCGAAGCGAGGGAGATGAAGCTGATTGCGATAGCGATTCTGATTCATCCGCTGATTATTCTGGTGCCTACGGCGGGCGCTTTTCTGACCGAACTGGGCAAGGGGAGCATCAGTAACCCCGGCTTCCACGGGATGACCCAGGTGCTGTATGAATACGTATCGTCTGCGGCGAATAACGGCTCGGGCTTCGAGGGGCTGGCGGATAACACCTCCTTCTGGAATATCACCACAGGCATTGTCATGCTGCTGGGCCGGTATGTGTCCATCATTGCCATGCTGGCGGTCGCCGGTTCCCTGCTGCGCAAGAAGCCGGTGCCGGAGACGATTGGGACCTTCCGTACCGACAACGGCCTGTTCACGGGCATTCTGATCGGGACGGTGCTGATTATCGGGGCGCTGACGTTCCTGCCGGTGATTGTGCTGGGTCCGGTTGCTGAGTATTTGACTTTACGGTAAGGAGAGGGAGCGAAGAGAATGAGTACTGTACCTAGGAAAAAAATGCTGACAGGTCCCATCCTGCGAAGTGCGGCCAAAGACAGTCTGGTCAAGCTGAATCCGGTGACCCTGATGAAGAATCCGGTCATGTTCGTTGTTGAAGCAGGTACGGTGATCGTGCTGCTGATGGTGCTGGCCCCGGGGTATTTCCATGCGGAGCAATCCACGGGCTTCAACCTTGCGGTCTTCTTCATCCTGCTGTTCACCGTGCTGTTCGCCAACTTCGCCGAAGCGCTGGCAGAGGGCCGGGGCAAGGCGCAAGCCGATTCGCTCAAAAAAACAAAGCAGGACATCACTGCTAACAAGCTGAGCGGATCAGCCGTCAAGCAGGTCCCTGCCCCGGAGCTGCGCAAAGGGGATATCGTGGTGGTCAGCCAGGGCGAATTCATCCCCGGTGACGGGGAAGTGATCGAGGGGCTGGCTTCGGTGGATGAATCGGCGATTACCGGGGAATCCGCGCCGGTCATCAAGGAAGCGGGGGGCGACTTCGGCTCTGTAACCGGCGGCACCCGGGTTGTGAGTGACCAGATCAAGGTGCGTATTACCAGCGATCCGGGCGAATCCTTCCTGGACCGGATGATCTCGCTGGTAGAAGGGGCCAAACGCCAGAAGACGCCGAATGAAATTGCCCTCAGCACGTTGCTGATCAGCCTGACGCTGATCTTCCTGATTGTGGTTGTCACCCTGCGTCCGATTGCGGATTATATCGGCGTGAAGCTGGAGATTCCGGTCCTGATCGCGCTGCTGGTCTGCCTGATTCCTACCACCATCGGCGGTCTGCTGTCGGCGATCGGGATTGCCGGAATGGACCGGGTCACCCAGTTCAATGTCCTGGCGATGTCAGGGAAAGCCGTAGAGGCTGCCGGGGATATCAATACGATGATTCTCGATAAAACAGGCACGATTACCTTCGGGAACCGGATGGCCAGTGAATTCGTGGCGGTCAGCGGGGCAACGTCAGCAGAGCTTGCCGCTTGGGCGGCCGTCAGCTCGCTGAAGGATGAGACCCCGGAAGGACGTTCTGTCCTGGAACTGGCGCGGAAGCTGGAGCTAAGCTATGACAGCAGCCTGGCCCAAGGCGGGGAGTTCATTGAGTTCAAGGCCGAGACACGGATGAGCGGGATCGATCTCCAGGACGGGCGCTCCGTGCGCAAAGGGGCTGTAGATTCGGTCAAAAAATGGGTGCTGGCCCAAGGCGGCACCGTCCCGCCTGATCTGGACAGCAGCTCGGAGGGCATCGCCCGGTTGGGCGGTACACCGCTTGCGGTTGCTGTAGACAACCGGATCTACGGGCTGATCTATCTGAAGGATACCGTCAAGCCCGGGATGAAGGAGCGGTTCGACGAGCTGCGCAGCATGGGGATCAAGACGATTATGTGTACCGGGGATAACCCGCTGACCGCAGCGACGATTGCCCGTGAAGCGGGGGTCGATGACTTCATCGCCGAGAGTACGCCGGAGGACAAGATCGCGGTCATCCGCCGGGAGCAGGGGGAAGGCAAGCTGGTCGCCATGACCGGTGACGGCACCAATGACGCTCCGGCGCTGGCCCAGGCGGATGTGGGGCTGGCGATGAACAGCGGGACGACCGCTGCCAAGGAGGCGGCCAACATGGTCGATCTCGATTCCGATCCGTCCAAGATCATTGAGGTGGTCGCCATCGGGAAGCAATTGCTGATGACACGCGGAGCGCTGACAACCTTCAGTATCGCTAACGACATCGCCAAGTATTTCGCGATAATTCCGGCGATGTTCACGCTGGCGATTCCCGAGATGAACGCGCTCAATGTGATGGGGCTGGGGTCGCCCAGCTCAGCGATTCTCTCGGCGCTGATCTTCAACGCGGTGATTATTCCGCTTTTGATTCCGCTGGCCATGCGCGGGGTCTCCTATAAGCCGATGAGCTCAACCCGGCTCCTGACGCGCAACATCGTCATCTATGGGCTTGGCGGTGTGGTCGTTCCGTTCGCCGGCATCAAGCTGATTGATCTGCTCGTCAGTATATGGATCTAGCGTCCGGCAGACGATTGACTATACGAGGAGGTTGTAATCATCATGGCACAATCCGTTAGCGGCACAGCCGGAGCGAAGGGGTCTCCTTCGCGGGCTGCCTATCTATTCACAATTATAAGATTAAGCATTGTATTCATTCTGCTCTGCGGTATCATTTATCCGCTCGCGTCAACAGCACTGGCCCAGGTGCTGATGCCCTCCCAGGCGAACGGCAGCCTGCTGAAGAATTCAGACGGGAAGGTCGTGGGCTCTGCGCTGATCGGGCAGAGCTTCAAGGACCAGGCCCTGTTCCAGAGCCGTGTCTCCAGCATTGAATACAACGCCGGGGCTTCGGGCTCGAACAACTATGGCCCGTCCAATCCCGATATGCTGCAGCGCACCAAAGACTCTATTGCCCAGTGGCAGCTGGATAATCCCGGCGTTCCTGTAAGCAAGCTGCCCGTGGATTTGATCACGAACTCCGGTTCCGGTCTTGACCCGCATATCTCTCCGGCGGCTGCCCTTGTGCAGATTCCGAGAATCAGCAAGCTGACCGGAATATCCGCTGACCGGCTAGAGGCACTGGTTGCGGAGCATACGGAAGGCCGTGATCTGGGACTGTTCGGGGAGAAGCGCGTCAACGTGCTGAAGCTGAACGTGGCGCTGAAGGAGCTGGCGAAGTAAGACCACAGGAAGAAGGTGAGCCGGGTGCCACCCTATAAACGCAAGTCCCCGGAGGACATTTTATACTCCATCTACCAGCTCCAGAAGGGGCGGCTGAAGATTATGATCGGCTCGGTCAGCGGTTCGGGCAAAACCTATCACATGCTGGAGGAAGGCAAGCTGCTGAAGCACCAGGGGATCGATGTGGTGATCTGCGCCGTTTCCACCATGGGCCGGGCGGAGACTGTCCAGCAGCTTGGCGATCTGGAGCGGGTGCCGAGCATCCACTGGTTGAAGAATGGCATCGAAAAGAAGGACCTGCCGGTTGAGGCGCTTGTGGAGCGCAATCCCGAGGTGCTGCTGGTGGACGGTCTGGCGCACCGTAACCGTGAGGGAGCCATGTTCCCGACACGGCTGGAGGACATCCGTTATCTGCTGGATCAGGGCATCAGCGTGATCACTACGATTAATGTCTACGAGCTGGCCGGTGTGGGCGAGCAAATCTATGAGATGACCGGCATCCGTGCAGAGGAGACGGTTCCGCTGAACACATTGGAATTGGCTGATGAGGTGCGCCTGATCGATGTCTCGCCGGAGACGATCCTGAAGCGGCTGGAGGAGGGCGTGCTGGGAGCGGCTGCCCATCCGGCGCTGTCCCGCCGGGGCAACCTGGGCGTGCTGCGCGAGGTGTCGCTGCGGCTGATGGCGGAAGGGGTCAATGATTCGCTGGAGAAGCACCGCGAAGCAGAAGGGCTTATCGGCCCTTCCGGCGCAACCGAGCGGATTCTGGTATCGGCGCAATATCACTGGAACGGCTCGCTCTACATCCGCAGAGGCCAGCAGATCGCCAAGCGGCTGAACGGCGATCTGCTGATTGTTACCTTCCTTCTGCGCGGCCGCGCGCTGACCAAGGACCAGCAGGTGTTCAAGCGTTCGATCCAGAAGCTGACCGAGCGTATCCAGGCCCGGTTCGAAGAGCTGGAGGTGATCCGCCTGCGGCTGATTCCTGCGATGCTCGTGCGCTATGCCATCCGTAATAATGTGACAAGAATTGTTATGGGCCATTCCCAGAAAAGCCGCTGGCAGGAGAAATGGCAGGGCTCCATTGCCAGCCGGGTCCTGCGGCGGACGCGCAATATTGATGTGTTCCTGATGGCCGACCGTGCCGAGCTGGACGGTGAACGGATTCTGCCGGTCCGTCCGGCCCCGGAAGCGGTACAGGAGCCGTTCCACCGGCTGACCGGGCAGGAGCTGGAGCAGCAGATCGAGCATATCCGCCGGGGCACCTTCAAGGTGTACATCGGCGCTGCTCCCGGAGTCGGCAAGACGTACAAGATGCTCCAGGAAGGCAATCTGCTGCTGGGCCGGGGGATCGATGTGGTCATCGGCCTGCTGGAGACCCATGGCAGGGAGGAAACCCGGCAGCAGACGGGCAGTCTGCCGGTGATCCCAAGGTCGCAGGTGGCTTATCAGTCTGCGGTGCTGACGGAGATGGATACGGACGCCATTATCGCCAGACATCCCGAGGTGGTGCTGGTGGATGAGCTGGCTCATACTAACATACCCGGAAGCCGCAACCGCAAGCGTTATGAGGATGTCCTCCGGCTGCTGGAGCACGGGATCTCCGTCATTACAACAGTGAATGTACAGCACCTGGAGAGCTTGAACGATGCCGTGGAGCAGTTAACCGGGGTGCGGGTGCGCGAGACGGTCCCGGATGCGATTCTGCGTATGGCCAGCGAGGTGGAGCTGATCGACGTCACCCCGCAGATGCTGCAGCAGCGGATGCGGGAGGGGAAAATCTACGCGCAGGAGAAGGTGAACCAGGCGCTGGAATCCTTTTTCCGCATCGGTAATCTGATCGCGCTGCGCGAGCTGGCACTGCGCGAGATTGCCGATGATGTGGATGAGCGGCTGGAGGCCTGGGAGCGGGAGCCTGCCCTGCGCGGACCGTGGAGCAGACGCGAGGTCATCTTCGTCTGCGTAGACACAGGACCGCAGGCCGAGCAGCTGATCCGCCGCGGCTTCCGCATTGCGCACCGCCTGAAGGCGGAATGGCATGTGCATTATGTGCAGTGCAGCCGCCACAGGTCGGGCGGGGACCAGAAGCGACTGGATACGCTGCGGCAGCTGACGGAACGGCTGGGCGGCGTGATGGACATTACGGAGGCGGGCAGCCGCAGGCATCTGTATAAGCATCTGCTGCAGCGGATGAATGAGATGCAGACGACCCAGGTGATTATCGGCCAGTCGCGCAAGCCCCTGCTGCGCAGCCTGTATGCTCCAACCCTTGTACACTATCTGCTAAGATATGCCCGGCATATGGATATGCTGATTGTGGCTGTCCGTACTCAGATGGTGGAGTGATTTAGACCGGCAATAAACCGGCAATCAGCCTGTGAAGCCTCTGCCCATGCAGAGCTTTGCAGGCTTTTTGCCTATAACATTGGAAATCATAAGATAAGCGTATACAATTGAATAAGGAATTCCGGTCCATCCGGGGGACAAGACATTATATCTGAAGGAGTGGATATGAATCATGACAATTCTGAACACCATCCGGACACGGAGAACCATTAAGGCCTTCAAGCCTGATCCGATCCCTGAGTATGAGCTGAATACTTGGCTGGAGGCGGCAAGCTATGCGCCGAACCACCGGATGAATGAGCCCTGGGATCTGCTGTTCATTGGACCCGAAACCCGGGCGGCCCTGAATCATAAGACGGATTTCGGCGGCGCTCCCCTCTTGATTGGCGTGCTGTCCAAGCCCGCGGCCACCCCTATGGCACGTGATGAGAACATTATGGCGGTGTCCTGTTATATCCAGAACTTCATGCTGGCAGCCCATGAGGCGGGGGCGGGGGTGTTCTGGTCGTCGCTGGGCGCAAGCGCGCTGGGCCATAAGGCGCTGGGTGTACCGGAAGAGCAGGATGTGGTAGCTATCCTCGCGGTCGGCTATCCCGAGGAGGTTCCTGCGGTTAAGCCGAGAACGCCAATCACAGACAGCATTACTCATTTACCCTGACTGAACGGAAGTTACGACTGATGAGATGAAGGTGGACGAATGTGGAAGCTTAGGGGATTCATGAAGCCGTATGCACTCTGGTGCGTGCTTGCCCCGCTTTTAATGGTTGTTGAAGTGGTAATGGACCTGCTGCAGCCGGCGCTGATGGCCAGCATTGTGGACAAAGGTCTGATGACGAATGACCTGCCGCATATCCTGAAGACGGGCGGAATCATGATTGGTATTGCTATAATAGGCATGTTTGGGGGCGCGGGCTGTGCTTATTTTACAAGTCTGGCTTCACAGCATTTCGGCAATGATCTGCGGATCAAGCTGTTTGAACATATCCAGACCTTCTCGAACCGCAATCTGGACCGGCTGAAAACAGGCTCGCTGATTACCCGGCTGACGAATGATGTGGTGCAGTTGCAGACGTTCGTGCAGATGATCCTGCGGAACTTCATCCGCTCTCCGCTGCTGCTGATCGGCAGTCTGGTGATGGCGATTTCGATCAGCCCCTCACTGGCGACGGTTCTCCTGGCTGCGGTGCCACTCCTGTTCATCCTGCTGTATGTGCTGATTAAGCTGTCTTTTCCGCTGTTTGCCCGGATGCAGGAGAAGCTGGACGGTGTGAGCAATGTGCTGCAGGAGAATCTCTCCGGCATCCGCGTGATCAAGGCCTTCGTGCGTGCAGATCATGAGCAGAAGCGCTTCGATGACGCCAATACGGGCTATACGGATACAGGTATCCGGGCTATCCGTCTGATGGCGCTGAATATGCCGCTGATGATGCTGATTCTGAACGCAAGTATTATAGCCGTCCTCTGGTTCGGCGGGCTGCAGAACTGGAGCGGTAAGCTTCCGGTCGGTGAACTGATTGCATTCATTAACTACGTCACCCAATTGCTGATGTCCATGATGATGATGAGCAATATGCTGGCCTTCGTGTCGCGTGCCAAGGTATCGGGGGACCGGGTGAATGAAGTATTCGCTACGGTAAGTGAGATTACAGAGCCTCTGCAGGCGGATAACGCGGCAATTACGCAAGGACGAATTGAATTCGATAAGGTATCCTTCGCCTATAACCGGGACGATAAGAATCTGGTGCTGGAGGAGATCAGCTTCACTGCCCGTCCCGGGGAGACAGTTGCCATTCTGGGAGCCACCGGTGCGGGAAAATCTACCCTGGTCAGCCTGATTCCAAGGTTCTATGAGGTGCTGTCGGGTGCGGTCAAGATTGACGGCACGGACATCCGGCAGATCAGCATCGGGCATCTGCGCAGCCGGATCGGCTTCGTGATGCAGCAGTCGCTGCTCTTCAGCGGCAGCATCAGGGACAACATCCGTTACGGCCGCCCGGAGGCTACGGATGAAGAAGTGCAGCAGGCGGCAGTATCCGCCGAAGCTCACGGGTTCATCTCCGCCCTGCCGCAAGGATACGATACCGTACTGGGGCAGCGGGGAGTCAACCTGTCGGGCGGACAGAAGCAGCGCCTGTCGATTGCCCGCGCGCTATTGATTCGGCCAGCGGTTCTGATCCTGGATGACAGCACCAGTGCCCTTGATGCGGTGACTGAAGCCCGTATCCGTCTGCTGCTGAAGACCGAGCTTACGGATTGCACGGTCGTTATGATTGCCCAGCGGTTATCCTCGATCATCGATGCGGACCGCATCCTGATCCTGGAGAACGGCCGGATCGCCGCCCAGGGGACGCACGCTGAGCTTATGGCCGGCAGCGAGATCTACCGGGATATCCGCCAGTCGCAGCAGAAGGAAGAGGAGGAGCCTTATGTCCAGTCATCCTAATGGGGCCCCGTCTCCCGGCCGTCCCGGAGGCTTGGGCGGCCCTCCCGTACGGGGAAGTGCTGCACCCAAGGTAAGGGCGAAGAACAGCAAAGCGACGGTTAGACGGATCTGGTCTTATCTGAGCCGCCAGCGGGCAGGGCTGCTGATGGTCTACATATTTACTGTATTGAATGCCGTTCTGGCACTGGTCGGACCCTATCTGCTCGGCAAGGCCATCGATTCGGCAATTATCCCCCGGGATTACGGGCTGCTCATCCGGTTCTGCATCATGCTGGGCGGAATTTATCTGCTGGGGAGCGCAGTCTCCTGGGTGCAGGCTTACGTGATGACGTCCGTATCACAGCGCACGGTATATGAGCTAAGGCGGGATCTGTTCGCGAAGTATCAGGAGCTGCCGGTCGGATTTTTTGACACTCATGCCAGTGGTGAGCTGATGAGCCGGGCTACCAATGATATTGATAACGTATCGAATTCACTGAATCAGAGTGTGACCCAACTGCTCAACAGCCTGATCATGCTCAGCGGCTCTCTCGTTATTATGCTGCTGCTGAATGTTCCGCTGACGCTGATTGCGCTGATTACCGTTCCGCTGGTCGTGCTGGCCAGCCGCCGGATTACCGGCTTAAGCCGGCGTTATTTCAAGAATCAGCAGCGGCATCTGGGGGAGCTTAACGGCTTCATTGAAGAGGCGGTCAGCGGGCAGAAGGTCATCAAGCAATACCGCAGGGAGCAATCAGAGGTGGCCAGATTCCGCACCATCAGCGATGAGCTGAACAATGCCAGCATCAAGGCGCAGATCGTATCCGGTCTGGTCGGACCGGTGATGAATATGCTCAGCAACCTAAATTTTGCGCTGATTGCGGGTATCGGCGGCTGGATGGCCTACAAGGGAATGGTCACCGTAGGCATCATTGTCAGCATTCTGAACTACGCCAAGCAATTCAGCCGGCCGGTCTCGGAGCTGGCGAACCAGTACAATCTGATCCAGTCGGCCATCGCCGGGGCGGAGCGTGTGTTCGAAGTGATGGATATGCCTTCGGAATACAGCGGGGAGCAGCCGCAGCCGCTTGACAGAATACGCGGGGAAGTGATTTTTCGTCAGGTGGTCTTCGGCTATCAGCCGGATGCGCCCATTCTGAACGGAGTCAGCTTCACGGCACAGCCAGGCGAGATGATTGCTCTCGTCGGTCCGACCGGGGCAGGAAAGACAACCATTGTCAATCTGCTGACCCGCTTCTATGAGGTGGACGGCGGGGAGGTCTTGGTCGATGGCAAGGACATCCGGGCATTGAACAAAAATGAGCTGAGACGACAGCTCGGCATGGTGCTGCAGGACGCGCATGTCTTCTCGGGAACGATCCGCGAGAATATCCGCTTCGGGCGTCTGGATGCGACCGACCGCGAGGTGGAGGAGGCGGCGACCCTGGCCAATGTCAGCGGGTTCATCGCACGGCTGCCGCAGGGCTACGACACGCTGCTGGGCACAGACGGAACGACCTTAAGCCACGGTCAGCGCCAGCTCCTGACGATTGCCCGTGCCATCCTGGCTGATCCGGCCATCCTTATCCTCGATGAGGCCACCAGCAGCGTGGATACGCGGACAGAGATGCATATCCAGCAGGCCATGCGCACGCTGATGAAGGGCAGGACCAGCTTCGTGATCGCCCACAGACTCAGCACCATCCGGGATGCCGACCGCATTCTTGTCATTCAGGGCGGCCACATCGCCGAGCAGGGCAGCCACGCCGAGCTGCTGGCGCTGGAAGGCATCTATCATGAGCTGTACAACAGCCAGTTCAAGCAGGCGATTCAAGCGGGGTAACAGCAGAGCGGAAGACATCTTCCGCTCCAGTGAATTTCTTAAGAGCAGCGCGGTGTGCTGCTCTTTTTTTGATGATGGCGGGGAGGTGCGAGGCCGGATTTAAGCGAAAAACCGATCACAATCCGCTCGCGGGCAGGCACGTGACCAAATCTAATCGAAAAACTGATCACATTGGGCTCAAGCGCAGGCGACGGCTCGAATGCATGTGGAAAACAGCATACATTGGGCTCAAACGCAGGCGACGGCTCGAATGTATGCGGAAAACAGACATTGGGCTCAAACGCAGGCGACGGCTCGAATGTATGTGGAAAACAGCATACATTGGGCTCAAACGCAGGCGACGGCTCGAATGTATGTGGAAAACAGCATACATTGGGCTCAAACGCAGGCGACGGCTCGAATGTATGTGGAAAACAGCATACATTGGGCTCAAGCGCAGGCGACGGTGCGAATGTATGCGGAAAACAGCACACATTCGCATTCGCTCGCGGAATGGTCCATGGCCAAATATAGTCGAAAACCGGTCACAATCCGCCCGGGCGGGGGTGTTACACTGGTGCGAGGGTGCGCGGCCCCAATGTAATCGGAAAACCCATTACAAATTCAGTTCCCCCTGTCGGCGCTATTTCGTCCAAACGGATAAGTCTTAATTTTCTTCGCGGATACGGTTCTGTTTCTACTAGAAGAAGCCGATAATGCTAATATTATCAGACCATTGTCAGTCAGACCTATTACTATTTCCCCGCATGATGGATCAGGACACATAAAGGACATACCGCTAGACTATGATGTGAGATATAAACGCTTGGAAAGCAGGGAGTTCTATTGAAGAAAAAATTGCTGCTTGTCGAAGATGAGCTGCGGATTCGCGAGCTGGTCTCGGATTATTTCATCCGCGACGGCTGGGAGGTACGCGAGGCTGACAACGGCCAGGATGCGCTGCTCTGGTTCGATTCGCTGCTGCCGGATCTGCTGATTCTCGATATTATGATGCCCAAGCTGGACGGCTTCGAGGTGTGCCGGGAGATCCGCCGCAAATCAGCTACCCCGATTATTCTCCTGACCGCCAAGTCCGCCGATGATGACAAAATCCACGGCTTTGAGCTCGGAGCGGATGATTATGTCACCAAGCCCTTCAGTCCCAAGGTGCTGGTCGCCCGGGCCAACGCGCTGATGAAGCGGGTGGAGGGTGCCCATGAGCCGGAGTCCGGGGTGGTGAGGTTCGGCACGGCAATCTTCAATACGCTGGCGCACCGCCTGGAGGTGGAAGGCGCAGATGTGGAGCTGACCCCGAAGGAATATGATCTCCTGTGGCTCCTGGTCCGCAACAAAGGCACGGTGATAGCTAGAGATACGATCCTCAGCCGGGTGTGGGGCATTGAATTTGAGGGGGATTCCCGCGTGGTGGACAGCCATATCAAGAAATTGCGCAGCAAGCTGGGTTATGAATCCCGCTTCATCCGTACCGTTGTAGGCACAGGCTACAGATTCGAGGACGAGGAATGAAAAGATGGAGCATTACCTTTAAGCTTTTTGTAATGACCGTGATCTTCTTTGTGTGCTTTTACGGCATGGTGATTCTGGGACAGTTCCTGTTCTTCGACAGCTTCTATCAGCATCAGAAGGAGGCCCGCGTCGAGAAGCAGCTCAAGAGCTTCGCGGCCAGCTATACGCACGAGGCCTGGAGCCGGAACCGGACGTCCCGCGAGCTGGTGCGGTTCATGCTGCGTAACAAGACGCAGATGATTATTCTGAGGCCGGACGGCCGGATGAAATCCGAAGATCCGTTCCGCATGAGGGTGATGGATGAATCGGGTAAGGTGCAGATAGTTCCCATGTCGCTGTTCATGAACCAGTATGGGGACATGCTGCGGAATGCCGATCTGAAGGAGAATGATCAGGTTACGGTTGTGGGAGAGCATTTCACAGACGAGAGCGCACTCGGGGATACCTTCTATCCGTTCACCATTACCAAGCAGGGACAACCGCCGGTCGGCGAGGAGGATGAAGGCGGGGCCAGCACTATTTCCGGGACGATTACCGAGCTGGTACTGCCGGACCTGAAGCTCTGGAATCCTCGGCAGGGCATCCTCTACGAAGCCATGGAGGAGTGGTTCCCGCTGACCCCGGAGCAGCTCACGAAGCTGCGTAATCTGGATACGGTACAAGAGGATTGGACCGCGCCCTGGAGCGGTATCCGCAATTCGGTCCTGATTGTGCCTGTAGAGCGGGCGGGCGGGGAGATCGAGCTTCTGTTCACGGTAACCTCCATGCAGGATATCAGGGATTCCAATGCTGCGCTGCGCTGGTTCTTTCTATACCTGGGCCTCGGCGGATTTGCGCTGATCCTGGTTCTGTCACTTTTTTATTCCAAAATGGTGACCCGCCCGCTAATCAAGCTCAATAATACCGCGAAACGGATGGTGGCGCTTGATTTCAGCGGTCCTCCTTCGATCCGCCAGAAGGATGAGCTGGGCAACCTGTCCAGAAGCATGTTCATCTTGTCACAGAGCCTCGACTCTGCGCTCACCGAGCTTCGCGAGACGAATCAGCAGCTGGTGGAAGAGATGGAACAGAAGAAGAAGCTGGAGCAGATGCAGCAGGAGTTTTTTGCCAGCGCCTCCCATGAATTGAAGACCCCGCTCAGCATTATCAAGGGCTTCGCCGAAGGGCTGGAGGACGGAGTAAGCGCCGGCAAGCAGGATCATTATATTAAAGTCATTATCGAGGAAGCCGACAAAATGGAGTTCCTGGTCAAGGATATGCTGGACCTGGCCCGTCTGGAATCGGGGACAATCAAGCTGCGCCGCACCTCCTTCATGCTCAGTGAGCTGACCGAGAAGGTCACGGATAAGCTGGTCCATTCCCTGCAGGCCAAACAGCTCGATGTAGTCGTCATTCCTGCGAATGAACAGCCTGTCTATGCAGATGAGACCTGGATTGAGCAGGTGATCAGCAATCTGCTGACCAATGCGATCAGGCACGCCGAAGAAGGCAGCACAATAACCGTTATGCTGGTGAGTCAGGCTAAGGATCTTTTATTCTCTGTTTATAACACCGGGGAGCAGATCCCCGAGGATCAGCTTAAGCATATCTGGGAGCGGTTCTACCGGATTGAGCCGTCCCGCAGCCGCCTGACCGGAGGGACCGGACTCGGCCTCTCGATCGCGAAGCAGATTCTGGATATGCACGGCTGCCGCTATACAGTGAGCAACACTAAGGACGGCGTTTGCTTCAATATTACGTTTGTCGGCTAAGGCATCCGTTATCATTTTGTCAGAAAAGGAGTGAACCAGCATGAAATGGAACTGGCTGCCCTCAATGTGCACGCTGGGTAACCTGGGCCTCGGCTCATTCTCGCTGCTATTCACCATTCAAGAACGTTATCATCTCGCTTTATCTATGATTCTGCTGGCGGCCCTGTGCGATGTGATGGACGGGCTGCTGGCCCGGATGCTGCACTGCACCAGCGATTTCGGCAAACAGCTGGATTCGCTGGCGGATATTATCTCCTTCGGCATCGCCCCGGCCTTCCTGATTCTGTTCCATCGTCTGGAGAATGTGCATGCGCTCGGGACTGCGGCAGCTGTCGTGTTCCTGTTCTGCGGTGCGCTGCGCCTGGCCAGATTCAATATCTCAGCTCCCGCCAAAGGATTCACCGGTATTCCGATTACAGCCGCAGGAGTCATTCTCTCAGTAGTTGCGCTGACCAGTGACCGGCTGAAGCCGGAGCTGATCGTTCTGATTATGGGCCTCTTGTCCATGCTGATGATTAGCAGAGTCCCGTTCCCCTCCATCAAAAATATCGTTAACAGGAAGTGAACTATCATGCCATGGGTCATTGAGATGATCTCACAATACGGATATATAGCAATTTTTGCTCTGCTGGCACTGGGGCTGCTCGGGCTTCCGGTTCCGGATGAGCTGCTGACGCTCTTCGTCGGCTATTTATCCTCCACAATGGTGCTGGATTACTCTCTCTCGGTCCTGGTGTGCTTCATAGGCTCTATCACCGGTATGATGATCAGTTATACCATTGGTCTTCGGGTAGGCCAGCCGGTGGTGGACCGGTACGGGAAATGGGTGGGGCTGACGCCGAGAAGATTCGCCAGTGTCAAACGCTGGTTCTTCCGGTTCGGCAACTGGACAATCTTCATCGCCTATTTCGTCCCCGGCATCCGCCATGTAACCAGCTATGTCTCCGGCATCAGCGCCATGTCGTTCAGGAAGTATCTGGCGGTTACGGTGGCCGGTGCCTTCCTCTGGTCGCTGCTGTTCGTATCGATCGGCTATCTGGTCGGCTCCAGGCTGAGCTTCGTCTAAGTTTGGAAGCCAGGTAATAATCTTCTATAATTGAATTAGATCTTACAGCGGTTAATTCATCTGTTATATACTACAAATAGTTAAAGTGGTTATTTATTCTATTCTGCGAGAATACCAGTGATCCGAGGAGGTCTGTCTGCAATGCCAGAATCAAATGACATCATTATTGAAGAATACGTACCCGAACGACATGCTGCTTCCATCGCCGAGATGTGGAACGCCAGCTCGCAGAGCTGGGGCGGCGACAGCTCATACCAGACCGAGGAGAGCGTGCTGCGCGAGCATGAGATCAATCCGATGCTCAAGCTGTTCCTGGCCGTCACCGGCGGAGAAGTGATCGGCTATTGCAGCTTCTCCCACTACAAGGAGGATACCGGGGCGCTCTATATTGCGCTGCTGAATGTGAGGCCGGATTACCATGGACGCAAGGTGGGCAAGCGGCTGGTCCGCCGTGCTATAGAAGAGACGATTACGCTTGGCTGGCCCCGGCTTGACTTGTATACATGGCCCGGCAATGTGAAGGCGGTTCCCACCTATAAGAAGAGCGGGTTCTTCTGGGAGAAGCGGGATGATACGACCCACCTGATGAACTTCATTCCTTCGGTGCTTCAGACTGGCGCCGTAAGCGCTTTTTTTGAGAAAATAGACTGGTACAACGACAGCATCCGCAAAATTGAGGTGGAGCCTGACGGCCATGGCGCGGACGGGTTTGACTATTTTACATATGAATGGCTGAAGGACGGGGTGTCTCTGCGCATGGAATATGAGCGGACCGGCCGCGGCCTGCGCCTGATTGAGACGGATGATTACCGGATACAGGCTACGATTCCTGCCTCGCATGAGCTGCCCTTCGGTGCGGAGTATCCGGTGGTCTATGAGGCCGTGAACAAAAGCGGCAAGCCCTTGTCGCTGCAGGTGACCGGTGTAAGCAATCCGCAGATCCGTTTTGAGCTGAAGGAGGCGCGGGAGATTGGGGCCGAGGCACGGATTGAGGGCAGCTTCTTCATTCATCCGGTGGAGGAGGAGCAGAATCCCTTCCAGACCCATCCGGTCGTAGAGGCTGAGCTGCTCATTAACGGCCTGCCTGCCGTATTCAAGCTCGGCGTGAAGCCCAAATATCCGGTCAAAGTGAAGCTCCAGCTGCCGGAGCGGGCCGTCTTCACGGGCGAAGAGGTTGAGCTGGATGTGACGGTTGAGAATAAGTACAGTGACGACTCGGCGTTTGTCTTTGCGCTGCCGGAGGACGGCATTCTGGCTTTCGCGCAGAACCGGGTTGCCGTGGAGGTTCCGGCCAACAGCCGGAGAACGGTTAAAGTTAAGGCCCGGCTGCTGGATTACGGCATCTGGCATCATAAGGTTGGCATCCTCCGGCTGGAGGAGGGCATGGAAGCGCCTGTGCTGGAGCAGGAGCTGAGCATGGTCTTTCCGGGGGCGGATGCTGCCTTTGGCGGCAAGACCGATGAAGCCTGGATCATCTGCAGCGGGAAGTATGCGGCAGTGCTGGACCTATCCAGCAACAAGCTGTATTTGCGGGAGGGCCGCAAGACGCTCGTTACGCTGCCTTATCCCAAGTTCGGCCGCCCGTATACGGATGAATTCAAGAAGTTCGCTCCGCTGGACGTGAAGATTCACCGCGAGCAGGAAGCTATCGTCCTTGAAGCCGACTATAACATCAGCAACCGGGAAGGACTTAGGCTGACCATGGTGGTGAAGCTGCAGAACAACGGCCTGATCTCCCGGCATTACAGCATTCACAACCCGCTGGATACCGGTCAGGTGGAGGACCTGATCTTGAAGGACAGCTTTCAGTTTGGCCTTCGTGACAGTGTTCTCCCTTATAACGGCAAATATCTGGATCTTAGCTTAGGCGAGGAAGCCTCTGATCTGGACTATTGGGAAGGCAATAAATTTACGGAGAACTGGATCTTTACGAAGGGTGAGACGCCAATGGGAATCAGTTGGCCCGCAGAATTAGAGCTGATCCAGGAATCGTGGCTGCACGCCGTTGAGCATTCGCTGGGCCGGATTCCGGCGGGAAGCCATGCGGTGACCCGTCCGCTGCGGATTGCGCTGGGGACCTGGGACCGCTGGCAGGATTTCCGTGCGTATGCGCTGCTTCAAGGCAATGGTAATGAGGAGCTGAAGGCCGGGCTGCCGCTGGAGGCGGCCCTGAATAACGGCAATCCGTTCATCAGCGGCCAGTTTGCGCTAACGCTTCAGGAGCAGAAGATGAGTTATCTGGATGGGGAGATCCATGTATCCTCCAGTAAGGGCAGTATTGAAGAAGCCCGGCTTGAGCTGCCCGGGGAGGAGAAGCTTACGGAGGCCACGCTTCCGCTGACCTTCTCCGGCAGTCCGGAACCGGATGTGCTTACCCTGCATCTGGATATGGAGGGGTATGAGCTGGACCGCACCTTCCTGGCCTTGCCGGTCCAGGACGGGGCAGTACGGCAGGAGAGGCTGGAAGTAAGCGGGTCCAGGGTTCTGGCCGCGGACAATGGAGTTCTGCGCATACAGGCCAGTCCTGATTTTGCACCGGGATTGTTCTCGGTGGTGTATGAGGGCCAGGAATGGCTGGATTCCTCCTTCCCGCAGCCGGTAGCCAAGTCCTGGTGGAACCCGTGGGTCGGCGGGATTCTGACCTTGATGGGGGATGTTACACCGCGGACTATGCTGGAGGAAGAGGCTGCCGCTGAATTCGCCGACTTAACGGATAATAAGGGCAACCGCTGGTCAGGCATCCGCGTAAGTGTTACGATTCAGAAGAACGAGCAATACCGGGGACTTACCCTGCATCAATACTTCATGCTGCTTCCGGGTGTTCCTGTACTTGCCCGTACCGTATATGTGGAGCAGAATACCGGCAGACCGCTGTATCCGCTGAGCCTGGAGACCCCGACCTTCTATAAAGCCGCCTCTGAGATCACACAAGGCAGATTCTATGTCAAGAACAGCAGCGGGCAGCTGGTGGTATACAAGGGTGGCGGAGTGCAGACAGGTGCCAAAAGTGACAACGGGCTGATCCAGCTCGGCTCTGAAGAACGGAAGGAACGCCTGACACAGGCTATAACGCCGGAGCATTCTTCCTCCTCACTGATGGTCAATGCCGAGGCGATGATGACCTACACGGAGCAGTACCTGCATCTGCAGGATGGAGAGGAACGGTTCACCCAGCCCCAATTTTACCTGATCTCGGATCTGCAGGCACCGGAGCAGGCTTATGCCGATCTGCTGTCGATCCGGTTCAAGAAGTAATGAACAGAAAGGAAGCTATGGATGAGAATCATTGACGCACATGTGCATTACTCCAACATTGCCGCCTTCCATGATACGGCCGAGAACCTGGCGTATATTGACTACACCGGCAAGGGACTCCAGGAGGAGTTCCGGCAGAGCGGGGTTGTAGCCGGTGTGGGAATGGGCGTGACCGAGACGGTTGCCGGTGCTTTCCCGGATGCAGAGGCGCTTAATCCCATGCTGCTTGATCTGAGCGCTGCACTCCCGGAGAACCTGTTCACCTGTGTCGGCATCAACCCGCTTACCCTCCATCTGGAGGGGCAGCTGGAAGCGCTGGAAGCCTCTCTGCAGCGGGAGGATGTCGTTGGGATCAAGCTGTATGCCGGATACTACCATTTCAATGTGGGCGATGCCATCTATGATCCGGTCTATAAGCTGGCTGCGGCCTATCGCCTGCCGGTGGTGATTCACGGCGGACTGACCTATGCGGACCAGGGACTGCTCAAGTATTCTCATC
Organism: Paenibacillus sp. FSL K6-1096; assembly: GCF_037977055.1. Taxonomy (NCBI): domain Bacteria; kingdom Bacillati; phylum Bacillota; class Bacilli; order Caryophanales; family Paenibacillaceae; genus Paenibacillus; species Paenibacillus sp. FSL K6-1096. The sequence continues at coordinate 7,130,936 of NZ_CP150274.1, forward strand.
CGCTGTCCATGGAGGAGACCTTCCTGAAGCACCGGGACATCACCTTCATGCTCTGCCACCTCGGCGACCCTTGGGTAATGGACACCGCAGCCCTGTTGGAAAAGAACCCTAATCTGTGCACCGACTTGTCCGGTTGGATTGTGGGCGATCAGGCCAAGGTGGACCGGCTGATGACCGAGCAGACCTATACCGATCATTTCCGCCGGGCCATTGTATTCGCCGAGAAATACGACCGGCTGGTCTTCGGTACTGACTGGCCGCTGGTTCCGCTTGCAGCCTATATCCCCTTCGTGAAGCATCTGATCCCGGAAGCCCATTGGGAGGATGTCTTCTACAACAACGCGCTCCGGGTGTTCCCTAAGCTGGAACAGCGGATGAGAGAACTGAATCTATAGTGACCTGACTGTTTCCCCTGGAATGGATGTTCCGGGGGTTTTTACCTGTTGCGGGCCTGATGTGAAATCATAGGAGAGAGGGAATGAATAATGCCTTATCTGCAGTTGAACGATCTGGAGCTATTCTATGAACAGCTGGGAACCGGGGAGCCGGTTATTTTCTTGCACAGTCACTATTCGCGCAGTATACTGGCATTCAGCAGCCAATTGCTGGAGTTCCAGAACCGGTACGCTTGCTATTTCCCTGATCTCAGGGGGCATGGCAGAACCAGAAGCAGCAGTCTGGATTGGTCTATGCCGCAAATCGCTGAGGATGTGGCAGCATTCATGGAGCAGATGAAGATGAAGCAGGCACATCTCATTGGATATAGCATGGGAGCTGGCGTAGGGTTGTATCTGGCTGCGAATCACCCCGGACGGGTGGCTACGCTTACGACGATCGGAACCAGCGGCTGCTGTGAACCGCAGGGAGCGGAGGAGTATGAACCGGAGCGGCTGCTGGCCAGCGGGCAACAGGCATTCATCGGTCAGATGATGGAGAGACATCAGGAGGCCCACCGGGGGAACTGGCAGGAGTATTTGCGCCAAACGGTGCAGGACTGGATCAAATACCCCGACCTCACAGAAGCTCAGCTAAGTAAAATTGCTTGTCCGGCGCTGCTGATTTCAGGTGAGCTTGATCCGTTCGCAGGCCCGGAGAAGACGGCGAAGCTGGCATCGCTGATGAAGAATTCCAGTACGCTGATCGTGCAGGGAGCAAGCCACCGCCCGCATATGCTGAGGGAACAGCCGGTTCTGGTGAATGACACCATCCTTGAATTTTTGGCGAGGAACCCTATTCACTAAATCAGGGGCGTACAGAAAGGGCGTACATTGTTTATGACCAAAGTAATCGTGATCGGCGCAGGCATCCTTGGCGCATCCACCGCTTATCAATTGGCAAAACGGGGGGCAGAGGTGGTAGTGGTGGACCGCCAAGAACCCGGACAGGCTACGGATGCTGCCGCAGGCATCATCTGTCCCTGGCTCTCCCAGCGGCGCAATCAGGCCTGGTACCGGCTGGCGAAGGCGGGGGCGCGCTTCTACCCCGGACTGATCGGAGAGCTGATGCAGGGAGGCGAAACGGATACCGGTTATGCCCGGGTGGGCGCGCTTAGTATACATACAGATGAAGGCAAGCTCGACAAAATAGAAGAACGTGCCCGGATGCGTCTGGCAGACGCCCCGGAGATCGGCGAGATTATGCGGCTGACCGCTGAGGAGACCCGCGAACGCTTCCCGCTGCTGGCCGAAGGGGCTACCTCGGTGCATATCAGCGGCGCTGCCCGGGTAGACGGACGCGCCCTGCGGGACGCTCTGCTTCGTTCTGCGCAGCGGCATGGTGCCGTGCTGCTTACCGGGGATGCGGTACTCCAGGTGGAACCCGGGCAGGTGACCGGGGTTATGGTGGATGAGGACTTCATTCCGGCGGATAAAGTTATTATATGTGCAGGGGCATGGGCGAATCCGCTGCTCCGTCCGCTTGGTATAGACTTCAAGGTCAGCTACCAGAAGGGGCAGATTATGCATCTGGAGATGGCGGATCATAAGGATACGGAGGAGTGGCCGGTAGTGATTCCGCCGAGTGATCAATACCTGCTGGCCTTTGCCGGGGGACAGATTATCATTGGAGCGACTCATGAGAATAATATTGAAGGATATAATACTAGAGTGACCGCCGGGGGGATGCAGGAGATTCTGAATAAGGGTCTGGAGACCGCACCCGGACTCTCTGAGGGCATCTATCGTGAGGTGAGGGTCGGATTCCGTCCGTTCACCCCAGGGTATCTGCCGGTTATCGGAGCCGTCCCCGGATGGAAGGGCCTGCTTGCCGCTAACGGGCTGGGGGCCTCGGGACTAACGATGGGTCCCTTCATCGGCTGTCAATTGGCGAAGCTGGCGCTTGGCATGGAGCCTGATATGGAGCTGGAAGATTATAGCATTCAGTCAGCGGTAGACAGTCAATGATTACGAATACATTTCCTGCATTGGAACATTCAGAGTCAATTCTGCGGCCCGGCTGATTTTTTGTTTGACAGAAGGGAAGCTCTGTCCCATAATACAATCCATACTAAACATATATGATTTATAGGAAGGGTGGATCACACTGTGATTAACTTAAAATCTTCACTCCGCAAAACAGCCGGGCTGGGTTCGCTGGCCATATTGTTCGTTTCGCTTCTATCCGGCTGCTCGGGGGCTGCGAATCCTGCCGAATCCGGCAGTAACGCCCAGGCCAGCGCAAGCCCGGCCGCAGCGCAAACCGCAGCACCGGCAGAGCCTGCCGCAGGCGGCACCTTCGTCTATGGCCGTCCGGCTTCTGTTACTTCCTTCGATCTGCATAACCAGATTACGTCGAATAACGCATTTGCGATTGATAAAGTGTTTGAATCGCTGGTGGCTTTTGACAGCAAGGGTGAAATTACGGATCAGCTCGCAGAGTCGCATACGATCAGTGAAGACGGCTTGACGTATACCTTCGTCCTGCGTGACGGCCTGAAGTTCTCGAACGCAACGCCGGTCACGGCAGCGGATGCAGTGTTCTCTCTGGAACGGCATCTGAAGGTGGGCGGCCCGCTGGCGATCTCGGCCAAGGTGGATACCGTCAAGGCTCAGGATGACAAAACGCTCGTAATCACGCTGAAAGAGCCGTATACTCCCTTCATTTCGGAGCTGTCGAACTTCTCGAACGGCATCATCCCTAAGGACTTCGGCGGTGTAAGCGAAGAGGAATTCTTCAAGAAGCCGGTAGGCACAGGCCCGTTCGTGGTCGAGAGCTGGGACCCGGCAGGGGATGTAACCTTCACTAAGAACACCAACTATTGGAAGGAAGGCAAGCCCTACATCGACAAGCTGGTCTATAAGCTGATTCAGGATGACAGCCAGGCCATCAACCAGCTTAAAGCCGGATCGGTTAATGCGGTTGAAGCCTTGTCTCTCCAGAATGCAGGAGAAATTAAGAATGGCGCAGACACAACTGTTGCAACGAACGGAAGCTGGGTTACAGAGCAGCTGTTCTTCAATACACTGGATAAGCACTTCTCCGATGTGCATGTCCGCCGCGCGCTGGCGCTGGCCATCGACCGTGAAGGTCTGACCAAGGCACTGACCTTCGGCTATGCCCAGACAGCGAAGTCATTGCTGCCGCCAACGATTCCTTACAACGCCAATGACACGCTCAAAACGCTCGATTTCGATACAGCCGCAGCGAAGGCGGAGCTGGCCAAGTCGGCCTTCCCGGACGGCTTCACCACCAAGCTGCTGGTCGCCTCCGGCAACAGCACCCGGGCCCAGGAAGCGCAGATTATCCAGGCTGCCGGCCAGGCTATCGGCATCAAGATCGAGATTGAATCGGTTGAGCTGGCCACCTTCCGCGAACGCTTCTTCGCTTACGATTTCGCGGCGATGCTGAACAGCGGCCAGGCCGACTCCCCTGAAGCGAACTCCATTCTGGCGTTCCAGACTGACCCTGAGGGCTTCAGCAAATCGTATTGGACCCATTACACCAATAGCGATGTGACCAAGCTGTTATATGAAGGACAGAAGACAGCTGACGGTGAAGGCCGGGCCGCCATCTACAGCAAGCTGCTGCAGATCCTTGCCGATGAAGTGCCGTACATTCCGTTATACTATCCTGACATCCTGATCGGTGCCCGTTCTTCTGTCGAAGGACTGGTGGTTCTGCCTAACGGCAGCCTTCGTCTGGAAGATGTCCGCATAGGCCAATGATGAAGCCCAGACTGACCCTGACGGGTGCAGCTGGAAACAATGGTTCTTACAAGTGGCTGGGAACAGCCCTAGTAAGGGCCTTAATTGTTATCCTCTGCGTAATGACGGCGGTCTTCTTCCTCATCCGGATCGTGCCCGGCGATCCTGCCAAAATGATTCTCGGCGAATACAGCACGCCAGAAGCGCTGCAATCGATGCATCACACGCTTGGGCTGGATCTTCCCTTGTGGGAGCAATTCATCCGGTTCGTCAAGACGCTGTTTACCCAAGGAGATACCGGGAACTCGATTGTCAGCGGAACCTCCACCCGGGAGCTGATTGCACAGCGCGCACCTGTCACACTACTGCTGATTGTTCTAGCTTCAATAATAGCCATCTTAGCTTCGCTTATCCTTGCAGTGCTTGCAGCCACACAGAAGGACAAGCTGCTGGATCATCTTATCCGCATTATCCCTGCGGTTACACTCGGGATGCCCGTCTTCTGGGTAGGTCTGCTGTTCATTCTGCTCTTCAGCGTCCGGCTCGGCTGGTTCCCTGTAGGGGGAAGCGGCGAAGGGGGGCTGTCCACGCTGCACAGCCTGGTGCTTCCGGCGGTGACGGTGGCTTTTTCACAGATTCCTACGCTTGTCCGTTCGCTGCGTGCGCAGATGCTGGAGGTGCTGGAGTCTGAATTCGTCGTTACGCTGCGGGCGGCCGGCATCCCTTCCCGGGTAATTCTGTTCAAGCATGTGCTGCGCAATTCGGCGCTGCCGACCCTGATGCTGCTGGGCGTCAATATCTCCTATCTGATCGGGGGGACTCTGGTGGTGGAGCAGGTCTTTGGGATTAAGGGCATCGGCAGTCTGCTGTTCACCTCGATCTCAAGCCGTGACTTCCCTGTGATTCAGGGGATTGCCCTGTATTGCGCGCTGGCAGTTGTCATGATCAGTCTGCTGACTGAGATTATCTCCGGGTGGCTTGATCCCAGAACGAAGGCGCAACCATGAATAACATACATTCAGAACCGATTCTCACGGACAAAAGCACAAGACCAAGCGCGCTGCGGCGGATTGTGAAAACTCCATCGCTGCTGACAGGAATCCTGATGTTCGCCATCCTGATTCTGCTCGCTGTGCTTGTCCCATACTTAAGCCCCTATGATCCGTCGGAGCAGAATCTGAGCGCCTTCCTGCAGCCGCCCTCCGCTGCCCATTGGCTCGGAACCGACCAGCTCGGCCGGGATTTGCTGACAAGACTGCTCTATGCCGCCCGCACGGATCTGGCGATTATGATCCTGGCTGAGATTATTCCATTCTGCACCGGAGTGCTGCTGGGGATGATCTCGGGGTATTACGGCAAATGGATTGACCGGGTGATTTCGCTAATTACTGATGCTTTTATCGCCTTCCCGTTCTATCTGATCGTCATTATTGTGGCCTTCGCCAGCGGCGCCGGGGAGCGGGGGATCTATATTACCTTCATTCTGGTCGGCTGGATTGTATTCGCCCGTGTGGTCAGAGGCCTCAGTGCATCCTTCCGCAAGCAGGAGTGGATTGCTTCCGCCCAGACGCTGGGCCTGCCCGGCCACCGGATTCTTCTACGCCATCTGCTGCCGAATGTGCTGCCGCAAGCTGTGGTTGTGCTGATGACCGATATGATCGGGCTGCTGGTAGCGATCGTTACGCTGGGGTATCTGGGCATCGGTATTGCTCCGCCGACACCGGACTGGGGAACAATGATCGCCGACGGCCAGCCGTTCATTACTACCGCATGGTGGCTGTCGGCCGTTCCAGGCTTCGCTGTGGTGTATACGGGAATTGCGCTGTCGCTGCTGGGCGACGGCCTGGCCGATATCTGGAGGAGAAAATCATGACCACACCATCTGTACTGGAAGTTGAATCGTTGACACTCACGGCTGCGTCGGGGGAGGTGCTGGTGGATGAGGTCAGCTTCTCGCTGGCTGCCGGGGAGAGCCTCGGGCTGGTCGGGGAATCCGGCTCCGGCAAATCGCTGACGCTGCGGGCCATTCTCGGCCTGCTGCCGCGAGGGGTGGAACAGACCGGGGGAGTGATCCGCAGCAAGGCGGTCAGCGCCATGGTGTTCCAGGACCCGCGCGGTTCATTGGACCCGCTCTGTCCAGTTGTGAAGCAGGTGACAGAGGTCGTCTATTACAGGCAGAAGACCAGCCTCAAGGCTGCGCGGAGCATCGCCCTCGAGCTGCTTGCCCGGCTGGGGCTTCCCGATTCTCTGGCTATGAAAGACCGTTACCCCAGCCAGCTCTCCGGCGGGCAATGCCAGCGCGTAGTTATTGCGCTCGCGCTGGCCTGCAAGCCGGGCATTCTGCTCTGTGATGAGCCGACCACGGCGCTGGATGTAACGGTGCAGCGCCAGATTATTGACACGATAACGGACCTCCAGCAGGAGCTGGGCTTCGCCATGGTCTTCGTTACCCACAATCTGGCGATTGCAGCGAATCTGTGCGCAAGACTCGCGGTGATGAAGCAAGGCCGGATTGTCGAATATGGAGCAACTCCGGCACTGTTGCAGCATCCTGCTGAGGCCTATACGCAGATGCTCATCGATTCTGTGCTTCCCTTGCCGGAGCTGGAAGGAGGAGGCGCTATATGATAGAAGCAGCAGAAGCAGCACTGCAAGTCAAGGATATCACTGTCCGTTACGGGGATTACACCGCGCTGGATCAGATCACGCTGGAGCTTCCCCGGCATACCACGCTGGGACTGGTCGGAGAATCCGGCTCCGGGAAATCTACACTGGCGCGGGTGATTGCCGGTCTGATTGCCCCGGATGAGGGTCAGCTGCTGCTCGGCTCCCGGGAGCTGCGCAGGAAGCGGAGCCGGGAGCAGCATAAGCAGATACAGATGATCTTCCAGAACCCGGATGCCTCGCTGAATCCCCGGCATACGGTCCGGCAGATTCTGGCCGAGGCGCTGCTGTTCCACCGGATTGTAGAACGCTCCAAAGTGGAGCACAGAAGCCGTGAGCTGCTGGAGCAGGTGCAGCTTCCGGCCAGGGCGCTGGACCGGTATCCGTCTGAATTCTCCGGCGGCCAGCGCCAGCGGATCGCGATTGCCCGCGCAATCAGTGTCCAGCCCAGCCTGCTGATCGCCGACGAGCCGACCAGTGCGCTGGATGTCTCTGTGCAGCGCAGTGTGCTGGAGCTGTTCCATGCCCTGCGGACCGAGCTGAATCTGACAATGCTGTTCATTTCCCACGATCTTGGGGTTATTCATGCTGTCAGCGATACTGTTGCGGTAATGCGCCAGGGGAAGCTGGTGGAACTGAATTCGCGAGACGAATTCTTCCTCCGCCCGGCACATGAATACAGCCGTGAGCTGTTGTCAGCGGTTCCGAAGATGCCCGAATATCATTCATAACATAACATCAGGAGGTCTATATGAACGTGGAATATACAGGGTTTGTACCGCTCACTCTCACGGAGCTGAATACCTTGACGGAGGAGCTGTCCAGACTTCTGGGTACACAGTATCCTCCGGTCATCATCCCCGGCGAGGCTATACTGGGCATTGAAGCGGTCGCTGCGGGAATTGCCGCACCCGGCCGTACAATTCTGAACATAGTAACAGGCCCATACGGCAGCTTGTTTGGACAATGGCTGGAGCGCGGAGGCGCGAATGTAGTGGAGGTGAAGGTGCCCTTTGACCAGGTGGTTACCGTGGAGGCAGTCGCAGCTGCGATTGAGCAGTACCAGCCGGTAGCCTTGTCCTTCGTCCAGGCTGAGGTTGTGACTGGCGGCTCGAATCCGGCGGAGGACATCTTCAGGCTGGCGCGCAAACATGACCTGATTACCGTAACGGATTCCGTATCGGCCGTCGGGGGAGAAGCCCTGCCTGTGGATGAGTGGGAGGTGGACTTCGCCATCATTGGTGCGCAAAAAGCGCTCGCCGGACCCAACGGAGTCAGTGCGGTCAGTGTTTCACCGCGCGGCTGGGCCTTCCTGGAGGCCAATGAACGGGCGCCGCGCAATTCCATTCTGTCTCTGCTGGATCTGCGGCCCGCTGAGGACGGCTCAGCGCCGCTTCGTGTACCGCCGTTTATTCCGGTGCTTGAAGCCAGGGCGCTGATTCAAGCCCTGCATGCAGTGGCTGAAGAGGGCTTGCCACAGGTGATCAGACGGCATGAACAGGCAGCGGCTTCGGCCATTGCCGGGATCACGGCGCTGGGGCTTGCGCCGTGGCAGAAGGACAGCCGCCATTATTCTACGTTGACAACCACCGTGAGAATTAACGGGGAACAGCGGCTCCAGATCCGGCAGCCGCTCGGCATCGTGGCCCCTGGGGACGGGGAGCTGTTCGGCCAGCTGCTGCGGATCAATCACTTCGGCCGTCAGGCCAGCCGTGAAGGCGTGGAGGCAGCGGTCCGGACCCTAGCCGGACTGCTGGAGCAGGATGCAGGGCAAGCTGTGCAGGCTGTCCGTCAGGTATGGGGGGCAACGGTATGATTCTCAAGCAACCGGCCTTCCAGGATTACAAAGGTATTCAGATCGCAGGTGTAGCAGGGAAACGGTTCGATATTGAGATCAGGGATGGCCGTTTCACCTCGGTGGTGGAGGCCGGGCCGGGATATGAGGGATCGGAAGGGCCGGATGATTTGGGACAGGAGCCTGCTCACCGGGAGTTATCGCCCCAGGAGCTATGGATCAGCCCGGGGATCATCGACCTGCATACGCATCTGGCCTGGACCGACTTTGATCATGACGATCAGCTGGCCCGGGATAGCGAGGAGATTGAGCGGATGCAGGCCGAGGCCTTGGCCGCCACCCTGCGGACCGGGGTAACCACTGCCCGCGATGCCGGGGGACTGCCGCCGGATACGATCCGGCATCTGGTGCAGCACTATCAGCAGCCGCTGCGGGTAGAGACCAGCAGCGCGATGCTGGGTGCAGCCGATGCCAAGGGAATCGGGCATCTGGAGAAGCGGCTGGCTGAGGTCTATGCCACCGGCGCCGGCTGGGTCAAGATCATGGCCACCGGCGGTCTCGGCGCACCGGCTGAGAAGGTCACGGACCCGAATTTCTCGGAGGAGGAATTCGCCTTCATTGTCCGTCATGCCCATGAGCATGGGAAGAAGGTGCTGGTCCATACCTGGGGCGGAGTGACAATTGACTGGTCTGCACAGGCTGGGGTGACGTCTATCGAGCATGGCATGTTCCTCACCCGGGACCAGGCCGGAAGACTCGCCGAAGCCGGCGTTGCCTATGTGCCGACCGCTTCCATCTACCGGATTGCGGCCGATCCCACTGGTGTGCTGGCGCTGCCTCCGGTTATCTGTGAACGCGCCGCCCGGGCGGCCGATGCTCATGCTGCGGCCATCGGGTATGCCCGAGAGGCCGGGGTACGGCTTGGCTTCGGCACGGATTATGCCACTCCGGCGCTGCACGGCAATAATCTGCAGGAGCTGGATACGCTGATCGGCTACGGCCTGAGCCGGACGGAAGCCTGGCGCTCGGCCACGGAGGATGCCGCTGTAATTCTTGGCAAGGGCCATGAGCTGGGCCGGATTGCCGCAGGGTATCTGGCCGATGCGGTCATCTATACGGCCGATCCGTATCAGGCCCGGAACGCCGATGAGCTGCGGGAGAGTATCGCTGCAGTCATTACCGCTGCTAAGGAGACGGATCTGATTTAACAGCTACGCAAAGAGGCTGTCCTTTCTGAGGAAGGACAGCCTCTTTGCGGTCTGATGGCCCGCAGGCCGAATGTAATCGAAAAACCGATTACAATGGAGCGCTACGTAGGCGTGTGGCCGAATGTAATCGAAAAACCGCCCACATTGGAGCGCTGCGTAGGCGTGTGTGCCCAATGTAATCGAAAAACCGACCACATTGGTGCGCTACGTAGGCATGTGGCCGAATGTAATCGAAAAACCGACCACATTGGTGCGCTACGTAGGCATGTGGCCGAATATAATCGAAAAACCGATTACAATGGAGCGCTACGTAGACAGATGTGCTAATGTATGCCAAAAACCGAACACAATTTGCGGTGACGAGGCACAGAAGCCGAATGTACACCAAAAACCGAACACATTGGGGCACTGCATAGGCATGTGTATCAATTGTATGCGAAAAACCGAACATATTTGGCTGTTACGTAGGCGGATGTGCTAATGTATGCCAAAAACCGAACACATTGCCTCCGCACTGAGTCCCCTCCCAGCTTTTCACCCGTCAGCGTCATTCAGTTTTAATCGTAACTATTCACAGCTCCGTATATTGCTTTACCACCTGATTCAGATAAGCTTCAACCTCCGGTGTCTTCTTGTTCCCGGCAGCATCCAGCAGCGGCAGCAGTTTGGCCAGAATGTTCAGTACTTTGTTGTCACCCGGACCCTCCATTAGAACCTGGTCGTAGGCTCTGCGCAGCTCGGGATCCAGTTCCTTCGTGTCATACTCGTAGGCAGATGTATTATCTGAGCCGAGCAGGACTAGAGGAACGGTATAGGACATTTCATTGCGGATGGCGGCTGTCCGGTTCGACTTCGGATAATCCTCGACGAAATCACTCATGACAGCCGCTCTGCCGATCAATTCATCCCAAGTGATCACGATACCTGCATCGAAGGTGGAAGGCTTGTTGCTCTCCGTTGCCATGATATCAATATACGCGGCGATATCCTTGCTGACATAGGGCTTGAATACCTTGAAGCCTTCATAATGCATCACCGGATAATACATACCTTCGCTGCTCTCCAGCTTGTAGCCTTTATCCCAAATCTCTTCAATCAGCTTACGGACCGCAGGTTGCTTCACCCGCTTCAGGATCTCCGTATAGGTCAGGTCGTTGTAAATTTCGGCATCCATTAGTGCCTTTTGTACAGACTCTGTATATAGCTTCTCGGAGAACCGCTCCAGCTCTGCTTTCTGGGCATTCTCCAGTTGAAGGGTCATTACCGTGCCGTACCAGGAGCCTGCTTGGGAGATATGGTTAATCAGATACTTGCGTGCTTGGGCCAGGCTTGCGGGATTGCTGACGTATTTGCGGAACTGGTTGTAGACGGCCTGGGCATCGGATGCGGAGGCAGCAGCTACCGGCTGTACACCTGTAAAGACTGTGCCGCCTGCCAGAGCCAGGGCAGTACCGAGCAGCACTGCTCTTGCTGTTTTTGCTAAAGAATCTGGTAATGTTCTCATTATGTACCTCCCACGGGATAAGATGCTTGCTAAGTTACGCTATCTAATTATTTGGACAGATCCGGGATCCGTGAATCGGGCGGCTCTTCTGAAATAACGCTTGACTTGGAACGCATTTCATAACCTATAGTTCAGTGGAAGACTAGACAAAGGGGAAGAGGACATGAATCAGACCAGCAGAAAGATTATTTTCATCGATATTGACGGAACGCTGCTCATGGAGAATGGAGTTGTCCCGGAATCGGCGGTGCAGGCGTGCAGGCAGGCGCGGAAGAACGGGCATTTGCTGTACCTGTGTACTGGACGCTCCAAGCCTGAAATCTATGATTATATCTGGGAGATCGGGTTCGACGGGTTGATTGGAGCAGCAGGCGGATATGTGGAGAGCGGTGGCGAACTGCTTTATCATAAAAAAGTGGCCCCGGAGGATGCGAAGCATTTGATCGATTATTTTAACGCGAACGGAGTCGATTTCATTCTGGAATCCAATACGGCACTTCATGGCAGCCGCCATTTACAGCCGCATCTGGAACGAAGAATATACGGCGACTTGCTGAATGATCCCGAGGCGCAGGAGAGAAAAAGGCTGTCGCCCCACCCCTATATCGCAACACTCACTTATGGGGACGAGGAATTATATCTGGATGATGTCAACAAGGTGTGCTTCTTGGAGAGCAGCCTGCCCTTTCAGCAGATCCAGGAGGAATTACAGGACCGGTTCACGGCGATTCAGTGCTCCATCCCGATCTTTGGGGAGAACAGCGGGGAGCTGATGATGCCTGGCGTTCATAAGGCTGCGGCTATTGCCGATGTCCTGCAGCATTTGAATATCCCGCGTGAGGACAGTATGGCGATTGGTGACGGGCTTAACGATCTGGAGATGCTGGAATATGTCCAGGTGGGGGTTGCCATGGGGAATGCCCGCGGGCAGCTCAAAGCCATTGCTGATGATATTACTGATTCTATTGAGAATGATGGACTGTATAACTGCTTCCTGAAGCACGGACTGATCTGACTAACGGGTTGATCTCTGCGAAGAGCCGTGTTAAAATGCACTTAATTAAAGCGAATGGAGTTGAAGAGTATCGTGCGGACATTTCTTGCGTAATGTGACCAATAAACAAGCGTTATTTGTGGCGCGCAATTTATGGTTGATATGCAGGAAGGGTCTGCCTCTTTTCACTCCGGTCCAAATATCCTTATTCAAATCTGCCTGGAGATAAGTATCCGGGGAACGGATTTGCTGTGTTTATTTGAGCTGCAGGAGGAGAACCTTCTTGCAGCTTTTATTTTTGTGAATACAGGAGGATATGCGTATGTCTTTAATCAATGTGAGCAATTTAACCTTTGCCTATGAGGGCACTTACGATAATATTTTTGAAAATGTGAGCTTTCAGCTGGATACGGATTGGAGGCTGGGCTTCACCGGACGCAACGGCCGCGGCAAGACAACCTTCCTGAACCTGCTGCTCGGCAAATACGAATACAGCGGAACGATCTCCGCACAGGTGGGCTTCGAGTACTTCCCGTATGAGATTGCTGACCGGACGGTTCAGACCCTGGAGATCCTGGATGAGATCGACCCGGAGCTGGAGAACTGGAAGTTCATGCGCGAGCTGTCCCTGCTGAAGGTGTCTGAAGATGCATTGTACCGGCCTTTTGAATCGTTGTCGAACGGAGAACAGACGAAGGTGCTGCTCGCCGCGCTGTTCGCCAGGGAGAACCGGTTCCTGCTGATCGACGAGCCGACCAACCACCTGGATGCCAAAGGCCGCAAGCTGGTCAGCGACTATCTCCGCACGAAGAACGGGTATATTCTGGTGTCGCATGACCGGGCTTTTCTGGATAACTGTGTGGACCATATTTTGTCGATCAACAAGACCAATATTGAGATTCAGAAGGGCAATTTCAGCAGCTGGTGGGAGAACAAGTCCAGACAGGACCAGTTCGAGCTGGCGGAGGACGAGAAGCTGCGGAAGGACATTAAACGCTTGTCGGATTCAGCAAAACGGACGGGCGGCTGGGCGCATGAAGTGGAGAAATCCAAGATTGGCTCCAGAAATTCCGGATCAAAAATAGATAAAGGCTATGTCGGCCATAAGGCTGCCAAGATGATGAAGCGCTCCAAGTCGATTCAGCGGCGGCAGGAATCCGCCATCGCCGAGAAGTCGAAGCTGCTGCGCAATCTGGAAAGTGCGGATAGCCTGAAGATTGCACAGCTTCCTTATCATAAAGAGCAGCTGGTGGAGCTGGAGGAGGTTGCTATCCGGTATGGCGATACAACCGTATGTTCAGGTGTAACCTTCACCATCGAACAGGGGGACCGGATTGCCCTCTCCGGCAGCAACGGTTCCGGGAAATCGAGCATTCTGAAGCTGATCTGCGGCGGAGACATTAGCTATACAGGCCGCTTCGTCAAGGATGGCCAGCTGGCTATCTCCTATGTATCGCAGGATACTTCGCACCTCCAGGGCAGCCTGAACGATTATGCCAGAGAACGGGGGATCGACGAGAGTCTGTTCAAGGCCATCCTGCGGAAGCTGGATTTCTCACGGCTGCAATTCGAGAAGGAGTTGTCCACCTACAGCGGCGGGCAGAAGAAGAAGGTGCTGATCGCAGCCAGCCTCAGCGAGCAGGTGCATCTGCATATCTGGGATGAGCCGCTTAATTTCATCGACGTCATCTCACGGATGCAGATTGAGGAGCTGCTGCTGGAGTACGCGCCGACGATCCTGTTTGTAGAGCACGACCAGGAATTCTGCACCAACATTGCAACGAAGCAGGTTATGCTCGACTAAGCAGGTCAGCATACAACGGAATCAGCTTCACTCATTGAGCGCGTGCCGGTATGATCCGGCATGCGCTTTTTGCTGTACCGACACATCTGCCTGTTACGCCTGCCATACCCGCCCGTATCCCTTAATCCCGCCTCTGCTGGTAAGCGCTTCACAAGATCAAATCAGAACGATAGATATCCAACCGCTGTTATATAGGCGCAGGTGGGCGGTTCCTTTTATGATAGAAGTATCAAGGGGGGAGACCATTGTACAACAAAATCTACAAATACCGCTGGCAATATCTGATGATCCTGCCCGGAGTCGTCCTGCTGTTTCTGTTCAGCTATATCCCCATGGCCGGGATTCAGGTCGCCTTCAAGGATTTTCAGATCGGTACCTCGATCTGGGACAGCACATGGGCGGGCTGGGATAACTTCTCATTCCTGGAAGACCTGCAGTTCCTGACGGTGGTACAGAATACGCTGTACATTTCGGTGCTGAAGTTCATCTGCGGCTTCCCCGCCCCGATTCTGCTGGCGCTCCTGATCAATGAAGTGACCCGGCCGGCGTTCAAGCGTTTCGTCCAGTCGGTCAGCTATCTGCCGCATTTTTTCTCCTGGATCGTTGTTGCTTATATTCTGCAATCCTTCCTTACGCTGGACGGCGGACTGGTCAATCAGTTCATCGGGCAGGCGGGGGGAGAACCGGTATTCTTCCTCGGTTCGACGGAGTGGTTCCGTCCAATTGTTGTCTTCAGCGGCTTATGGAAAGAGACCGGCTGGAACACCATCCTCTATCTGGCTGCTATTACAACCATTGATCCCCAGCTGTATGAATCGGCGAAGGTGGAAGGTGCAGGCAAGCTGGCACAGATCCGCCACATCACCCTTCCCGGAATCATGCCGACCATCTCCATTGTGCTGATTCTTAGTATTCCAAGCTTAATTACAGTGGGAATGGATCAGATTTATCCGCTCATGAACTCTGCCAATCATAGCGTTGCCGATGTGCTGGATACGTATATTCTCCGCAACGGCTTGCAGCAGGGGTACTTCGGGATGGCGACGGCAGTAGGATTATTGTCTTCGCTAATCAGCCTGATCCTGGTCGTCTCAACCAATCAGCTGTCCAGAAAACTAAACGGGGAAGGACTGTGGTGAAGGCCCATGAAAGCAAGCCGAGGTGAAAAGACAGCAGAATACATCATTATTGTCCTGCTATCCCTGTTATGCGTATCGGTGCTGTATCCGTTCCTGTACATGCTGGCGATTTCGCTGAATGACGGGGCGGATGCCGCCAAAGGCGGGGTCTATCTCTGGCCGCGCAGCTTCACACTGATCAATTACGAGATCGTGCTCGGCAATGAGACCATCCGGCATTCCTACCTGATTACAGTGGGCAGAACGGTAATTGGCACGGCTGGCGGACTGCTGGTCACCCTGCTGGTGGCCTTCGGCCTCTCCTACCGGGGACTGCCGCTGCGCAGCATGATTCTCAGCTACATTCTGCTGACGATGCTGTTCAGCGGCGGACTCGTGCCCTTTTACATCCAGCTGAATAATCTCGGTCTGATTAATACGTTCTGGGTGTATATTCTGCCGGGGCTGTTCTCCGTCTGGAACATGTTCGTTATGCTGAAATTCATTCAGGGCATCCCGGAAGCGCTCGTCGAGTCGGCGGAGCTGGATGGGGCCGGACCGGTCCGTATTCTATGGCAAATTATCGTCCCGTTATCGAAGCCTATGCTCGCTGCACTGGGACTGTTCACCGCAGTGGGCCACTGGAATGACTGGTTCGCCGGAGCCTTCTTCGTCACCAAGCAGAATTTGATTCCGGTGCAGACCTTCCTGCAGCAGCTGCTGTCGGCACAGGATCTGTCGGCCGTGCTTGGCTCCAATAACAATCAGGAGGCGCTGGCCCGCAGCTCGCAATTAAAGAATATTACGCTGATGTCGATCAAAATGTCTGTGGTGATGGTCAGTGCACTGCCGATTCTCTGTGTGTATCCTTTCCTGCAGAAGTATTTCGTCAAAGGCGTTCTCCTGGGATCAGTGAAAGGCTGAGCTCTAAGCTTAATGGCTATAGAAGCATTATGCAGTACAATAACCATATAGGGGGAGTAATCTAGTGAAAATCAAAGCATCCCGGCTAACAGCTCTGGCCATGACGGCTCTGCTGACTATTGTCAGCGGGTGTTCCGGTTCCAATTCCGGCGGCGGAAATACGGCGGCAAACAACAGCAGTACAGGAAATAAGCCTGCAGCTACTGAAGGGGCGAGCGGTTCTACAGCCTTCAACCTCTGGCTCGGCTGGAAGGCAACCATCAATAATGACAGCCTGGTGCAGAAGTATTGGCGGGAACAGGAGCCGGGAGTGGATGTGAAGCTGGAGGCTACACAGGGCGATGCGATGACAGCGCTTAACCTGAAGATCAACACCGGCGGATTCGAGGATGCGGCGATCTTCAGCCGGAACGAGACCGTGAAAAGCGCCATGCGGCGCTCCAAGCAGGTGATGCCGGTGGAGCAGTATTTCGACATGCCGGATAAATATCCGGGACTTGCGGCGATTCCGAAGCAATATCTGGAGTTAATGAAGGATGAGGACGGCCATATCTGGTCGATTCCGACCTGGTTTGACCAGAACCCGGAAGAGCCTTGGCCGGGCTGGGCCTCGCAGGGCTGGTTTGTCAGAACGGATGTGCTGGAGAAGGCAGGCATGACTACAGCCGATCTGACCACACTGGAGGGGATTGAGACCTTCCTGAAAAAAGCCGCAGAACAGAAAGACGCCTCCGGTAAAACGCTGCTTCCCATGTCCTTCCTTATGGACACTAATGATTCGCTCGGCTGGAGTGACGAGAATGCGGTGCTGACTGCGTTTGGCGTCAGTACGGGCGGCAATGGCATTCAGAAGCAGGGGGATCAATTTGTTTTCGCTTATGATAATCCCAATTATAAGGCCGCTTATCAATGGTTGAATAAGCTGTACCGGGAGAAGCTGATTGATCCGGAAGTAGTGACCAATAAGGGAGAGCAATATATCGAGAAGAACAAATCCGGCAGGGTCGCGCTGAATGTAGGCAGCTTCTGGAACATTAACGCTACAGCCTGGGAGACGCTGGACGGCCCTACGGAGCCGGGCTGGTTCTATGAAGTCATTCCTTTTCCGAAGGTTGCGGGGGTAGAGAAGCTGGGCATTAACCAGGTCACGAACCCGAATCCGGGTTATGATGTCTATATCAGCCAGAAGACCAAGAATCTTGAGGCGATTCTGAAATTCCTGGATTACAGCCTGCAGCCGAAGCCAGAGCAGCAGCAGGTGATGAGCGAGGGGCCGGCAGGAAAGTATTGGGACTGGACGGACCAGCCGCTGGGCAAGTGGAAATTTACAGATGAAGCGTACAAGACCGCGCGCAACTCCGGCGATACCGCCCAGAAATCCAAAGTTACACCGGAGCTCTATATGACCTCTTCCTACAGCAATGAGTGGTACCCATGGTGGAACACTGAAGATGGCGGTAAGGCTGGTGCAGCCAAGACCATTCAGTTCACCGAAGCCATCGGCAAGATGGGGACTATCCGTGTAGCAGAGCCTTATGATCTGATCGAGGTTAAGCAGGGCGGGGTATGGGAGAAATATTCACTGGAGCTGGAAAATATCCGCAAGGAATACCGGGCTAAGCTGCTGATGGCGGGGGACGATGCCAAATTCGAAGCGGAGTGGAGCGGGTTCCAGGAAGCGCTGGAGAAACGCGGACATTGGAGTGAAGTCAAGGCTGAGTGGCTAAGCAGATATGAGGAAGAAATGAACGCAGGCAGCTAGAAACAAGTGGAAACGGCTTTGCCGTCCATTTAAAGGACGGTACCGTTTCAGCGAGAAATAGAAGGATAATGTATAGCGTGAAACATATAAATTCTTAAATTTTAAAATATGCCGGAGCGCCCTTCACCTGTGAGGGGGCTCCCTTTATAGTTCGTAGGAGGGCCATATGATCAAGCAGAGCATAGAGAAGTGGATTATTCGTATGACCCGGTCCATGAACCTGAGAGGCAAAATTGTCCTGTTCTACGGCCTGATTGTATTCCTTCCTACGGTGCTGCTTGCCGCGGGAGCAGGCTACCTGATGCTGCAGACCGTCCGGGCCAATTATATTCTGACCATCAGGGAAGCTGTACGCCAGAGTGCGCAGAGCATCGAGTTCCGCAAGCAGAGCTATGACCTTCTGGCTACACGGACAGCGACAGATGGTGAATTGATCTCCAGAATAACGCGGGATTATACGGATATCACAGAACAGCTTGGCACTGTCAATTATGTGGACAGATCCTTCCTGTTTACGAGCAAATACCTTCCAGGCATTGAGAACTTCCGCATCTACCATACCAATGCTACGCTGGTACAGGATGGCGGCCTGCTCTGGAAGCCTGAGGGGCGGTTGCTGTCCGGACAGCGTGAACAAGACTGGTATGCGCAGCGGTTGGCTTCTCCGGATAATCTGGTATGGACCAATGCCAAGGATGACCGAAACAAGCTGGTCGTATCGCACAAAATCCTTGACAGTAACGGGGAGGTACACGGGCTGGTCTATCTGCTGCTGGATTATAAAAGCGTGTTCGCCGAATCCTTCGACCATCCCTTTGACGGTGCCGGGGAAATGTATATCGTTGACGGCAGTCAGCGGATCATCGCTTCCTCAGAACCATCCGAGATCGCTACCTCGCTATCCTCCTCCTCATTAAGTGAATACTGGGGCAGGTCTGGCGGAACTACCCGGACTGATAACGGAACGGTACTAATTACGCAGGAGATCAAGTCCGGCTGGCGGGTTGGCGCACTGGTGCATCTGGACCGTCTGGAGGAGCAGTCCAGACGGATTCTGTATTATATCGCAGCGGGAATAGCGTTCTTCCTGCTGCTGTCTGTTTTCCTGATTATGATTGTTCTGAAGAATATCATCTGGCGGATACGCAAGCTGGGGAACCGGATGACGGATATATCGGAAGGATATTTCGAAGTCAAGGTGAAGAACCGGGACAAGGATGAGCTGGGCGAGCTGGAGGTGCTGTTTAACTCCATGTCCGGGCGGCTCGGGAAGCTGGTTGAAGAGCATACGGAAGCGCTGCTTAAGGAGCGTGAGCAATCCTTCCGGGCGCTTCAGGCACAGATTAATCCGCATTTCATCTACAACTCGCTCAGTCTGATCCGCTGGCGGGCGCTGGATCAGCAGGATGAGCTGCAAGTCCGCACGATAGATGCGCTGACGACCTTTTACCGGCTGGCCCTGGGCAATCAGGTCAATGTAACCCGTTTCAGTGATGAGCTGCAACATGTGAAGGCGTATATCGATATCCAGCAGCTCCGTTATCCGGGCCAGGTGTCGGTGGAATGGGAGGTGGAACCGGAGATCCTGAGTCTCTATACCATCAAGCTGATCCTGCAGCCGATTGTAGAGAACTGTTATCTGCATGGCGTCATTACGGCCAGGGAGCATGCTTTTATTCAGATTACGGCTGAACGCAGAGGGGATGAGGTGCGCATCCAGGTCTTTGATAACGGGCAGGGGATCAGCCGGGAGAAGCTCGAACAGATACGCGCGGGTACTTACAGCGGTACGAGGAACGGGTTCGGCATGAATAATATCAGGGAACGTCTGGCGCTATATTTCGGTCCTGAAGGCCGCCTTGAAATCGACAGTGCAGAGGACGAATGGACAGCGGTAACCATTCATTTTCCGGTCTGCATAGAACGTCCCGAGCTGAAGACGAAGGAGGGGTAACATGCGTGTATTGATTGTTGACGATGAGCCCATGCAGATTCAAGGCCTGCTCCGGCATATCCGCTGGGAGACACTTGGCTACGGGACGCCGCTGACGGCCCGTTCCGGGTTGGAAGCGCTTGCTGTATTGCAGGAGAACAAAGTGGATGTGCTCATTACCGATGTGGCGATGCCCGGGATGACCGGAATCGAGCTGCTCGCCAGAATCCAGGCTGATTATCCGCAGCAGCAGTCGATGCAGACCGTAATGATCAGCGGCTTCGATGAATTTGAATTCGTGCAGGAGGCAATCCAGCTTGGGGCTAAGGCCTATGTGCTGAAGCCGGTCAAGACGGAGGAGCTGGAACAGAAGCTGGAGGCACTCCGCGCAGCAGCTGAGAAGAAAAAACTGCTGGAGCAGGAAACAGCCCTGCTCAGGGAGAAGGTGACAGAGAGCCGGGAAGTGCTGCTGGAGCGTTTCATTAAGGATCTGACCAGAGGCTTGATTCACAGTGATGAACTGCTGGATTCATGGCGGCGTCTGCTTGATCTTCCGGCAGGAGAGTGGCAGGCTACGCTGTTCCTCTTCGACTGTGACAGTCTTCACCTGCATCATAGCCATGATGCCAAGGAGCAGATTCTGCTGGGGGAAGGCCTGCAGAATGCGGTGAAGCTTGGGCTGGACGGCTTCTCCGGCGCATATATCGGGAAAGCGGGAGCAGGTGAGACGGCTGTGCTGGTTCTGGAAGCGGTTCCGCAGGCGCGGGCCAGGCTGGAGAAGCAGCTAAGCTTCATTCAGGAAGTGCTTCAGGAACAATATGGTGCTTCCGTTACGGTCGGAGTCAGCAGAGAGGCGTGCAGCTGGACGGAAATTCCGCTCCTGTATAAAGAGGTACGGCATATGATTGCCGATGCACGGCTGGCCGGATATGGGCAGATTGTATATTGTGACCGGCATCTGCTGAACGAATATCATGACTTCCGGCTGCGTGAGGAGTACATTCCGGAGATCGTCAAGCTGCTGGAGCTTGGGGAGAACAGCAAGGCGTCGGCTTATGCAAGCCATGCTTTTGAGATGATGCTGGCCGGAGAGCCCATCTCCTTCTCTTATGTGCAGGCGTTCGGCATGGGACTGCTCAGCGAGCTGGCACGCAAGCTGAAACGGAATCAGGAAACGGATACGGAAACGAATATTCTGATGTGGCAGCGCTTAATTGACTGCACCGGAGTGGAGGAAGTGCGGAAGGCCGTTCTGGAATATCTCGTCCATTATACACAGCATAAGCAGAAGGAGCAGACGGCACAGCAGCATCATCTGATCCAGCAGGTCCGGCAGCATCTGGCCGCACATCTGCAGGAGAATCTGACGGTGAAGCAGCTGGCCGAGCTGTACCATCTGAATTCAAGTTATTTAAGTGTGCTGTTCAAAAAAGAAACCGGCCAGACGATCTCCGAATATGTCCAGGAAACGCGTATGAATAAGGCCAAGGAGCTGCTCCGTGATCCTGGCATTAAGGTGTATGAAGTCGCGGAGCAGGTAGGCTTTCAGACGGCGGCCTATTTCGCCTTCCTGTTCAAGAAGACTACCGGTACCACCCCGCAAGAGTATAGAGATTACCATTATTAGGAGTGATAAATGTGCTGGTAAAGATCAGTCTTGAAGGCGAATGGAAGCTGCAGCTGGAAGAGAAGGGAGAAGGACTGGCATTACCTTTTACCGATGCAATCACGTTGCCGGGAACTACGTCCCATGCCCGTAAAGGGCCGAAGAATAGCGAGGTTCTCACAGGCGCGCTAACGGATGAATATTTGTTTGAAGGACCGGTCTGGTACTCCAGAGAGGTTGGGATTCCGGTAGAGCTGGCGGGTAAGCGCTGCTGTTTATTTCTGGAACGCACACGGCTAACAACCCTCTGGGTGGACGGTGTGGAAATCGGCAGCCGTGACAGCCTGAACACTCCGCATGTATATGAGCTGCCGCAGCTTCAGCCCGGGAGTCATACGCTTACGATCCGGGTGAACAATACCGGTTATCCGACCAAAGGCGGGCATCTGACCTCGCCGGATACCCAGACCAACTGGAACGGGATTACCGGGCGGATGGAGCTGCAGTTCTATGGGGAAGCCCGGATTAGCGGCCTCCGGCTGAAATCTGACCTGCCTGCCCGTTCGGTGCAGATCTCGGCAACGCTGGAGAGCATGCAAGGTGCCACACTAGCGGTATCTGCCAATAGCTTCAATAGTGAGACAACCCATTCCGTAGAGGAACAGGAATATGTCATCGCACCGGGCCCGTTCACTATTGACTATGCATTGGGTCAGGGTGCGCTGCTGTGGAGTGAATCCGCTCCCAATCTTTATACTGTCAGTCTTGTTCTCAAGGGCAGTGATGGAATTCCCGTTGACTCGCAGGAGGTGATCTTTGGGCTTAAGTCATTCCGGGCTGAGGGAGACAAGTTCACGATTAACGGGGACAAGACTTTTCTGCGCGGCAAGCATGACGGCCTGATCTTTCCGCTCACGGGCTATGCTCCGACAGACGTAGAAGAATGGGTGCGAATTCTGGGGATTGCGAAGTCCTACGGCATGAACCACTACCGCTTCCATACCTGCTGTCCGCCGGAAGCAGCCTTCACCGCTGCGGATCTGCTCGGAATCTATATGCAGCCGGAGCTGCCGTTCTGGGGCACGATTACCGACGAGACGGATGAAGGGCATAACCAGGCAGAGCAGGATTACCTGATCCGCGAAGGATATGCCATTCTCCGCGAATTCGGCAATCATCCCTCCTTCGTCATGATGTCGCTTGGCAATGAGCTATGGGGCAGCAAAGCCCGCATTGACTCCTTCCTCGCAGATTATAAGGCGTTCGATGACCGTCTGCTCTACACTCAAGGCTCCAATAACCATCAGTGGGTGCCTGAGGTGCTGGAGCATGATGACTTCTTCAGCGGTGTCCGCTTCACACGCGACCGGCTGTTCAGAGGCTCCTATGCGATGTGTGATGCTCCGCTCGGCCATGTCCAGACCTCGCTGCCAAGTACAATGAAGGATTATGACGACCAGATTGTTCCGCCGGGCTTTGGGAGCGGTGAAGGAGTGACCGCTGAGGCAGGCGGCGAGATCCTGATCCAGTATGGTACCGAAGCCAAGACCGTTCAGGCTGGCGGTGAATCCGGCGAATGGATTCCCCGGGTGCCCGTAGTCTCGCATGAGATCGGACAGTATGCGACATTCCCGAATTTCGCGGAGATTGAGAAATATACCGGTCCGCTCAAAGCGGAGAATTTCATTATCTTCCGGGAACGGCTGGAGAGCAAGGGGCTTGGCCATCTGGCTGATGCCTATTTCAGAAGCTCCGGCCAGCTCGCTGTCGCTTGCTACAAGGAGGAGCTTGAGGCTGCTTTCCGTTCCCGCCGGCTGGCGGGGTTCCAGCTTCTGGATCTCCAGGACTTCAGCGGCCAGGGTACAGCATTGGTAGGTGTTCTGGATGCGTTCATGGATTCCAAGGGGCTGATCAGCCCGGAAGAGTGGCGGACCTTCTGTAATGACGCCGTGCTGCTGGCCAGATTCCCTAAGTACAACTACGCCTCCGGGGAGACCTTCGAGGCCCATGTGGAGCTGAGCTGCTTCCGCAGCGGTATGCCGGATGCCATCGAGCTGCACTGGGAGCTTGCAATTGAAGGAGGAGTGCGGACAACGGGCTTAGCCGGAGCCTGGATTCCTGCCGGAACCCATTACATTGACATTTGCGAGCTGGCGGTTGAGCTTCCGGCGGTTGCCCGGATGAGCCGGGCAGAGCTGGCGCTCCGGGTCCAGGGAACCGATATCCGTAAGAGCTATGACCTGTGGATCTATCCGGAGCAGAGCGATACCCCGCTTGAAGCTGGAGGCATTCATGTGTTCACAGAGCTGTCTGAGGAGGCTGTCTCCCTGCTGGAGCAAGGCGGCAATGTGCTGCTGATGCCGGAGCCGGAGTCGGTTCAGAACGGAATCAAAGGTTATTATTGTACGGATTTCTGGTGCTACCCAATGTTCCGCTCGATTTCGGAGAGCATGAACCGGCGGGTTCCCATCGGTACGATGGGCCTGCTGATCGATAACGGGCATCCGGTGCTGCGCGATTTCCCGAGCGAAGCACATTCCACCTACCCGTGGTGGACGATTGTGGAGCATTCCAAATCATTTATCATGGATGAGGCGGACCGCAGCTGGAATCCTATCGTACAGACCATCGATAATTTCGAGCGCAATCACAAGCTAAGTTTCCTCACAGAATGCCGTGTAGCTAACGGTAACCTGCTGCTGTGTGCTTTGGATGCCGCTAAGGTGAGCGGAACACCTGAAGGCAGACAATTCTTGACCAGTATAGCCGGTTATATGAATTCTGCTGATTTTCAGCCGCAGTACCGGGCAACGGTTGCAGAGCTTCTGGCATTGATTCGCTAAAACACTGGGTAGAGCTGTCCCACAGCCGTGAAGTGTGGCTGGTTGGGGCAGCTCTTTGTTTAGATGTAATTTAGTTGTATTCCGTACATTTAAAACTATCAAAAAGGAAGGCATTCCTCTTCTAAGTGTAGTCTGTACAACTAAAATTGCCTGAATGAGCGGAAACCCGGCTGTGGGGGAAGTTTAAATGTACGTTATACAACTAAACATACTATCGATAGAAAATCGGACGATTTAACTGTACAGACTACAACTAAGCCCAACTGTGTACCTATACCAGACGCTCGGCAAACCCTCAGCTTGTATTGGACTAAGTTGTTACCCGCAAGTCTGAATCTGCTACCTCCCTAGTCTCTTGAACATACTCCAAGAATCTTCTGGACGCAGGGGACAGGTAACGGTCCTTACGCCATTGCATGCCAACCTCCCATTCCCAGCCTGCTTCTTCGATTGGTATCCAGACCAGGCCGTCAAGCATAAGTCCCAGTGTCTGCGGAAGCACGGAGACGCCGAGGCCTGCTTTTATGAAGCCGGCAACGGTAATCAGATCCTCAGCATCATAGGTGGGGGCCAGCTCGAAGTTGGTATTGCTGAACAGTGAGGTGATCGTGTGCTTCAGCCCGCAATTCGTCTTCAGGCCTACGAACGGCTCACCCGACAGCTCGAACAGACTCAGAGAAGCGCGCGAGGCGAATCGGTGGGCGGCTGAGACCACGATATAGATCGGTAATCGGCGGATCACCAGCCATTCCTTATCCTCTCCCGTAGTCTCTCTGGAGGTAATCAGCATATCCGAGGTGCCATTCTCCAGTGCTTCAACAATATCCCCGTGATTCCCCTGGTACAGCTCAAACCGGACCTGCGGGTGATCCGCCTGATAATCCCGGATGAGCGAGGGGATCAGGTCAACACCAAGAATGTTCAGGTAGGAGATATGAACGACCCCGCTCTCCGCATTGGATGACTCCTCAATCTCCCGCACCCCGTTCTCAATGTTGCGCAGCGCCTCTTCAACCCGTGAGCTGAACATCAGCCCATAGCGGTTCAAGTGAACATTGCGGCCCTTGCGCTCGAAGAGAGGAACGCCCAACTCACTCTCCAGCTTGGAAATCGCATGGCTCAGTGCCGGCTGGGTAATGCGTAGCGCCTTGGAGGCGGAGGTCATATGCTCAAGCCGGGCAACGGTCAGAAAGTACTCTAATTGGGTAAGCTCCATTGAAAAAGACTCCTTAATTTATATGAATATTATTAATGAATTACATGAAAATAATAAATTAGACGCACAACTTAATCAAGCATAAGATGAATGTACACCTTAAGCGGCTGCACCCGCCAGCCGGACTGGGGAATACTTCATGAAATGAGGCTGTAATGATGGCTATAACTTATGCTAACCCGCTAACCGAATACGAAGGTAAAAAAATCCTGGTGACCGGCGGCACCAAAGGAATGGGACAGGCTATCGCTGCCCGGTTCACGGCGGCAGGTGCTGAAGTCATGACCACCGCCCGGACATTGCCCCCTGAAGGACCCCAATCGGATCTGTTCGTCCAGGCCGATCTGTCCACGCCGGAAGGTGTGGAGCAAGTCATTGCTGCCGTCAAGGCCCGGTTCGGCCGGATCGACATTCTGGTGAATAATGCTGGCGGCAGCTCAACACCAGCCGGGGGATTTCTCGCAGCATCCGATGAACACTGGATGGATGCGCTGAATCTGAACCTGCTGGCTGCCGTTCGGCTGGACCGGGGGCTGATCCCGCTTATGCTGGAGCAGGGTAAGGGAGTCATCATCCACATCTCTTCCATTCAAAGAGTGCTGCCGCTGATCGAATCGACCATCCCCTATGCAGCCGCCAAAGCTGCGTTAAGCAGTTACAGCAAGAGCTTATCTAAGGAATTCTCTCCGAAGGGCATCCGGGTGAACCGGGTCGCACCGGGCTTCATTCAAACCACAGCAGCCGAAGCCTTCTTGGAAAGTATCGCAGAGGTGACCGGCAGTGTGGAAAGTGCGCTGCAGTCGGTAATGGACGCATTGGGCGGCATTCCGATCGGACGTCCGGGCTTCCCTGAGGAGGTGGGCGAGCTGGTGGCCTTCCTCGCTTCCGACCGCGCAGCTTCCATAACGGGTGCCGAATACGTGATTGACGGCGGAACAGTACCTACGGTATAAGCAACGAACAGTCCGGCAAGCCAATGATGGCTGTGCCGGACTATTTTTTTGAAAGGTAGAAATGTTGGGGGGATTTTGTAAATAATCTTTAGCTTTTCTTTAGTTTTGGTTTAGACTGGATTAAGAATGGCAGGCTATAGTTACAGCTAGTGAGTAGCAAGACTTGCATGAAGAGAGAGACAGAGGGGGATTCAGCATGTATACCATTCTTATAGCCGACGATGAAGCGGAGATTGTGGAGCTGCTGCAGCTATATTTGGAGAAGGAATACCATATTCTGCAGGCCCAGAACGGAATGGAAGCGCTGAAGCTGATGCAGAGCCACAAGATTGACCTGGCGATTCTGGACATTATGATGCCGGGAATGGATGGGCTTCAGCTGCTGAAGCGGATTCGCGAGACGGAGCATTTTCCCGTCCTGTTCCTGTCGGCCAAGAGTCAGCACCATGACAAAATCCTCGGCCTGGAGCTGGGTGCAGACGACTACATCTCCAAGCCCTTCAATCCGCTGGAGATCGTGGCCCGTGCCGGGGCGCTGCTGCGCCGGGTGCATCAGTTCGACGCCAAGGCGGTGGAGGAGGAGAAGCCGAAGGACCAGATTGTGCTGGGCCGGCTGACCCTGGACCGGAGCAGCTGCCAGGTAGAGGTGGACGGTGAACCGGTCGCGCTGACCTCTACTGAATATAAAATTCTGGAGCTGCTGATGCAGCAGCCGGGCCGTGTTTTTACGCGTAAGAAGATCTATGAGACGGTCTGGGAGGACTTCTACGTGTATGAGGATAACAGTATCATGGTGCATATCAGCAACATCCGGGAGAAGATTGAACGCGATTCCAAGCGGCCGGAATACCTGAAGACAATCAGGGGATTGGGGTACAAAATTGAAGCACCCGTGGAAAAGTAGAGACAGCCGCCCGCTGCAAACGTCACTGACCATCGACTTCCTGCTGTTCAACTGTATGCTCCTGATGCTGGTGCTGGCCGTCTATTTATTTGTGCAGAAGGATATCACCCAAGTCATCCGCGAGAAAATGATTCCAGATCCCGACATGTCGGTGGAAGCCCATACGTATCTCGGTGAGCTGGGCGAAGGGCCGGAGAGCGAGCGTCTGCTGAAGAGCGGAGGCTGGCTGGAGCTGCTTGATTCCGGCAAGCGGGTCATCCAGGTGATTGGCGAGAAGCAGGATGATATTCAGATGTATGATGAGGAGACGCTGTATCAGGGACTGGAGAACCGCAGCAATCAGCCGTTTTACTACTCGATCACCAGCGTGCAGAATGACAGCGGGGCGGAGTGGCTGCTGCTGAAGCTTCCCCGGGATGTGGTCAAGGTGTCGATCAACAATGAGCTGCTGATGTCGTACCTGAATCATTCGGTGTTCTTCTATGTCTTTGTGGTCAGCGGGCTGATTCTGCTGCTGATCTTCGTGTACAGCTACTGGGTCTCCAGACGGATCAAGAAGCCGCTGCGGGTGCTGAATCTGGGCCTGAACCGGATGATGGAAGGGCATTACAATACCCGGATTGCATTGTACGCGGAGACGGAGTTCCTGCGGATCGGCAACAGCTTCAACTATATGGCCAATGTGATTGAGAAGACAACCGAGGAGAAGCGGCAGGCCGAGAAAAGCAAGCAGCGGCTGATGGTCGACCTGTCCCATGACCTGAAGACGCCGATTACGAGCATTCAAGGGTATGCGCAGGCGCTGATTGAAGGCCGGGTCACGGACCCCGAGCGGCAAGCGAAATACCTGAATTACATCTACACCAAGTCGGTGCAGGTGACGAAGCTCATTCAGCATATGCTCGACCTGCTTAAGCTGGATTCGCCGGACTTTATTCTGCGGATACAGCGGCTTGAGCTGGGAGACCATCTGCGGGAGATTATTGCAGACACCTATGGCGAGATTGAGCAAAAAGACTTCGAACTGCACCTTCAGGTGCCCGAAGAAGAGGTCTACGCCCACTACGATCCTGAGCTGTTCGCCAGTGTGATTAATAACCTGATCGGCAATGCGCTGGCCTACAATCCGGAAGGGACGCGTATCCGGGTATCGGTAATTCCCGAGGAGACGGATATCCGGGTTGAGATCGCAGACAACGGGATCGGGATTCCCAAGGAGCTGTGGTCCACGATCTTTGATCCCTTTGTACGGGGCGACGAGGCGCGGACGACGGCCAGCGGAGGAACCGGACTGGGCTTATCCATTGCCAAGAAGAACGTGGAGAAGATGGAAGGCACCTTACTGCTGGAGAGCAGGGAGGGCGAGCCGACCGTTTTTGTGATCCGAATACCGAAATAAATAGTTTTCTGTTCCTTAGAGGAAATGATTTCCTCCCTGTCGAATCTATTGGATTGGCGAATAGCGGCAAATAGCCGGAGCGCCTAACTTACATGGGGGGAAGGAATTAGAACATCTATGAAAAAACTCGCATTATGGCTCACCACGCTGCTGCTCGTAGCCGGATTGGTCTATCCGGGGGGCACCGGAACGGCAGCGGCTGCCGCCGCTCCGGCGTATACGGAGATTGCTACTTTTATTGAAGGGCAATTAATCATCTCGCCAGCCAAATCTGTGCTTGTGAATGGCTCTGCCTATGTACCGGTGAAGCTGGCCGGGCAGATTCCGGGCTTCACTGTGACGGCGGATGCCGCCGGCATAACGCTCACAGGCAGCAAAGGCAGCGCCAAGCTGAACAAGGACAACTCTATTTTGTACAAAAGCTCCAATTACGTAGCCTTCAAAACACTGCTTAAGCTCGGAGCGATCGACGGTAAATATGCTTCCAGCGCCATCGCTTTGTTCGTCTGGAGCACAGAGGACGGCAAGAATAAGAGCAACAGTATGCTTTACGCGATCAGCAAGCTGCCGGGTACGATGGGTACTGCGCTGGGCAAAAAGGTCTATTTATACGGACACCCGGGAAGCCACTGGGTGAAGAGTGTACAGTACGTCGATGAGTACAACCAGAACTTTGTGATGCAAAATGAAGCCGGAACCGAGTGGATCCTGGATTTGAATGATTTTGTGGACAATACCATGTATTATAGTGAGAATATCGATTATCTGAAGTATTACTATAATGGACAAACGGTCTGGGTAAGAAATTCAGAGCTGAGCAATTCTCCGTTCAAGAACTTTGAGAAAGCAACCGTTGCCAACTTCCGCTCAAATCCTGTAAACGGGAATTTAGAAATGATCATCCGCCGGGCCAACGGGCAGGAGATTCCGGTGGAGATTGATCCAACTGCGGGTGATTATGGTGATTACGTCGAAGACATCTTATTTTTCAAGAATCCGCAAACCACCTTCAAAATCAGCGATAAGATGTGGAAGTCCATCCGTGAAGAGCGGGCGGTCAGCGGCATGACAATCACCGAGCTACTGCTCGCCTGGGGAGAGCCGGATGAGGTATACGACGGGTATGTAGTGTACGGACGCCAATACGTCTATTTCCTTAACGATAAGGTTTTCTCTATAGTTGATCTGTAAATTTCAGCGTCACCGGCCTTGCCTGAGGAATTCTTAGCGTTCCTTGGGCAGGCTCTTTTTTTCATGTATAATAAATGCACCGGAATCAGCTATTCTTGATACAACAGGAGGACACCATGCAGCTAATCGAACCACAGATGATCCAGACCCGAATCGACCAATTCGTCGGCGATGATCTATATATCCATCTTGAACTTACCAACGGAGCCTATGCCAGCCATTTCGACAGCTCCCGTGCTCCGGGCTCGGTGTTTATCAGCAATGCCGGGATCCGTTACACCCACGGCTCTATCTCTGGTGCCGGACCCTACCGGGTGGGCCTGAAGACAGAAAAGGGCTGGATTTACGCAGAAGGCCTGACGCATGTGGATGAGCAGGATACGGAGCGGCTGATTCTGGCCGGGCATGACAGTATGGGCAAGCTGATTGTAGCGTTGCAGCTTAGCCGGAGCCCTTTTTGATGAACATGGAGGAGAACGCAGCTATGAATAACAGAGCTATGGAGCATCAGACCATCCTGGTGGTGCTGCCCCATCCCGACGATGAAGCTTATTTCGTATCCGGGACACTCGCGGGGTATATTGCCAGGGGCTCCAAGGTAACTTACGCCTGCCTTACGCTCGGGGAGATGGGGCGCAATATGGGTGTTCCGCTGATCGCGAACCGTATTACCCTGCCGGAGATCCGCAAGAAGGAGCTGGCCGCATCCTGCAAGGCTATTGGGATTCAGGACCTGAGGATGCTCGGCTTCCATGATAAAATGATCGAATTCGAAGATCCGGCGCTGCTGGATCAGCGTATCGGATCGCTCATCACGGAGGTTGCGCCGTCGCTGGTGATTACGTTCTATCCCGGTTACAGTGTGCATCCGGACCATGACGCCACGGGCGCTGCGGTGATCCGCACGATTGCCCGGATGCCTGCTGCGGAGCGTCCCGCCATACATAGTGTCGCCTTCTCGAATGGCCATCAGCAGCGGATCGGGGCAGCCGATGTAGTCATGGATGTAACCCCGTATATCACGGTCAAAATCAACTCCATTCTGGCGCACCGCACCCAGTTCCAGGAGGAGAAAGTGCTAGGCGGCCTTAAGCCAACCGATCCGGCAATCTGCGGCAAGTACGGTACGGAACGCTTCTGGACCTACCGGTTCGATGAAATGACCGGACAGCCGGAGGAAGCAGCCTTGTGCTGCCAATAGATTGGAGGCTTGCAGATGACAGAGCAAAGAGTATACATCCGTTTCCCCGTGCTTGAGGATGCCGCAGAGCTGACGGAGATGTATGGGCGCAACCGGGCGTTTTTTGAAGAGCATTCGCCCGACATCAGCGAGGAATTCTATACCGAAGAGTATCAGCGCGGCAAAATTGCGCAATATGAAGAATACCGGGCAGCAGACGACCGCTACGATTTTCTGGTGATTCACAAAGCAGACCGCCGGATTATCGGCAGTGTCAGTCTGTCTTTTGTGGTACGGGGACCGCTGCAGAGCTGCATGATCGGGTACAGCCTGGACAAGGATTATAACGGTAAAGGCTATATGACGGAGGCTGTGAAGCAGGTCGTAGACTATGCCTTCCGGGAGCTGAAGTTCCACCGGATTACCGGGGAGGCTTCACCGGACAATCCCGGCTCCATCCGTGTGCTGGAGAACGCAGGGTTCCACAAGGAAGGCATTGCCCGGCTGAATGTGAAGATCCGCGGCGTGTGGAAGGACCACCAGATTCTCGCGATCATCAACCCGGCGGATATTAGTTAATGGAGTTAACGCACGGATTATGTGCTTAAATATTAAAATTGTGGAGGATCACCGATGAGCCAGCGTTTACGTATTACCCGTTCGATGCAGGAAGAGAATGCAGAGCAAGCCATTACCTTGGAGGAATGCAAGCAATATTTTGCCGGTAAGCCCGGCTTCAGATATTCCGAGGTCTTCACCGTAAAGGGACCGGAGAGCACAATGTCGATTGACGGAGATTTCTTCATGTGGAGCCACGAAGGCGCGGAGTACCCGTTCCGGCACTATATGGGCGATCTGTATGTGGCCCTCTCCGTTGAAGCCATTATCCCGGTGATGCTGGAGGTCGCTGCGGACCTGCGGGCTGATGTGGCTGAGGGATAAGACCCGTCCTCCAAGCACTCCCTAGCGGTCAACAGGACTGTGACGGGAGTCTTTGGGCTTGCTGGAATGCCGCCGGGACATGATCAACAGACACAGGGCAATCACGGTAAGGATCATCCCCAGCACCTGGAAGCCCCTGAAGCTGAACGAATTGCCCATAACGATTCCGATCAGCAGGGAAGAAAGGATGGTTCCGAAATATCTGGAGGTGCTGAATAAGCCGGAGGTGACTCCAATCAGCTCTTTGGGCGAATGGTTGAACAAGGCTGCTTGCATAGCGACATTGATCAGCCCGTTGCTGATTCCGAAGGCGGCGAGAACCAGAATGATGCTGATTAACGGGGATACCGGATTGAGCAGTACGATACACACCGACCCGATGGTCATAAGGATAGCCGATACGGCCTGCGCCGGCCGGGGCCCGGAGGCATCGATCCATCGTCCGGCCAGCGGAGAAACGGCGAGCGAGCTTAGACCGAGGCTTAACATCAGCAGCCCGGTGTGGAATTCACTGACCTGACGAACGAGCTGCAAATAAGAAGGCAGACCGAAGAAGACGGAATAGAATAAAAGATTAACCAGCATAAATTCGGCATTGACCCGGATCAGCCCGGGAGATTTGGCGAAGGTACGCAGCGGAATAAAGGGCATCGCTGTTCTTAGCTCATGTCTTACGAAGACGATAAGCAGGATGACCCCGGCCAGACCGGTGATGATATTGAACAGAGAGACATGGCCGGAGGACTTGGCGGAGAGCATCTGTGCCAGCACAGCCACCAGTCCGGTAGTGAACAGCAGAATTCCAGGTACGTCTATCCGGCTCATCCATTCACGCAAGGACAGCTTGGGTGCTATAGCTGCTGGCGGCTTGTCCTGGGGGATGGTTTTCCAGGCTAACAGGAAGCTCGCCGTTACAAACGGAAGATTGATATAGAAGATGGAAGACCAGCCCCATACATGGACCAGTACCCCGCCGACAAAAGGTCCTACCGCCGCTGCTCCCGATGTAAACATAGACAGTACAGACAGCGCGGAAGCTTGCTTATCTGTAATATTTACCCGGATGATTGCCATTCCCACAGCCACCACCATACTGGTGCCGACCGATTGGACAACCCGCAGAACGATGAGCGCTTCGAAGCCCGAAGACAGAGGCGTTAGCAGGGAGGCGGCGAAGACGATCATCAGTCCTGCCAGAAAAATTCTTCTGCGGCCGAAGATATCGCTCGCTCTGCCCATGACAGGCTGGGCAATAGCGCTGCCTATATAGAACGAAAAAATAATCCAGGAAACCACGGTGAATTCAAGCTTGAATGCCTGCTGCAGCCCGGGAATCGCCACTGCCACCATCGAAGAGTTAAGCGGGTTCAGCATCACACCCAGCCCAACGGATATCATTAACCACCAGTTCCGTGCATTCATTGTTATTCCCCCTCAAGTGCTGTACAGTTATCGTACAGGAGAAGAGTCATTTACTCCAACGCATTTCATGGTATGATTTCATAGACTTGAAGGAATGAATGGAGGCGGATATGGAGCTTCTTCAATTAGAGTATTTCATCGCGGTTGCCCGCCTGGAGCATATGACCGAGGCTGCACACAGGCTGCATGTCACCCAATCCTCACTGAGCAAGACCATTCAACGGCTGGAGGAGGATCTCGGAGTCCCCTTATTCGACCGGAGCGGGAGGAAGCTGCGGCTGAGCGAGCCGGGCCGCCGATTTCTTCCGCGTGCGGAGAAGGCGCTGTTTGAACTTAAGCAGGGGAGACAGGAGCTTAAGGACCTGTCCGGCCTGGAGTCCAGCACCCTTAAATTAGCGGTCACCACCGCGAGTACCTTGCCCGGTATCCTCCGGGCATTTCGCCGCAAGCTGCCGGACATCCATTTTCACGTACAAATGCTGCCCATGCAGGAGATGATTGCCCTTCTCCAGAGGGGAGAGGTTGATTTCTGCCTATCCTCTCCACCGGTCAGAGGGGGGGATGTGGAATGTCAGGTTGTCTATAATGATTATATCTATCTTGCCGTTCCCGCCGGTCACCCGCTGGCAGGCCGTAAGAGCCTCTGCTTGATAGAGCTAAAGGATGAGTGGTTTGTAGGTGTCAAGCAAGGCTACGGGATTCGCGATTTGGTGGATTCCGTCTGCCAGGCTTCAGGCTTCCTGCCACGCTATGTCTATGAGGGAGATGAACCGGCCCGCTTGATTGACCTGGTGGAAGCCGGAATCGGCCTGGCCTTCATACCGGGTACAGCGAGGAATACGCAGGAACATATCCGTCTGATTCCGCTGGAGGACCAGAGGCTGGTTAGGGAAATTGCTTTGTTATGGCATAAGAACCGCTATATTTCACAGGCGGGTCTGATTTTCCGTGAGGTTGTTATCGGGTATTTCGCTAAGCTATAATGTCACCGGGAGGAATGAATCTATGAACGACACACAGATTACAGAACACAAGCGCATATTGGTAGTGTTCCCGCATCCTGACGATGAGGCGTTTACAGCGGCTGGCACACTGGCGAAGTATATTGAGCTTGGCACTGAAGTGACCTATGCCTGCCTGACGCTCGGGGAGATGGGGCGGAATATGGGGATTCCTCCCTTCGCGAACCGGGTAACCTTACCGGAGATCCGCCGGGAGGAGCTGCGTGCTTCCTGCCATGCTATCGGGATACAGGACCTAAGAATGATGGGCTTTCACGATAAAATGATCGAGTTCGACGACCCGCGCCTGCTGGAGGATACAATATTGTCCTTACTTCAGGAGCTGGCTCCGTCTCTTGTCATTACATTCTATCCGGGTTACAGCGTACATCCTGACCACGATGCCACCGGAGCGGCGGTCATCCGGGCAGTCCATCGTCTGCCTGCCGCTGCCCGCCCGGTTGTCCATTGTTGCGCCTTCTCCATCGGCCATGAGGAGCATATCGGCCTCCCGGATGTACATGTCGATGTCACTGCATTCCTGGACAAGAAGATGGCCTCGATCCGCTCCCACCGTTCGCAATATCAGGCGGCCGAGCTTGTCGGCAGCCAGGAGCTGACGGAACAGGAGATCCTGCTCCGTTACGGGCAGGAAGCCTTCTGGACGTATCCACTGGATGCTCTGGATGCACAATAATAAGAGAAGGTAGGAACAATAGATATGAATCCTATGAATCAGAAAGAGCGAATGCTCGCAGAGCTACCTTATAAAGCATGGCTCGACGGATTAATTGAGGAACGGACAGCTGCGCGGCGGCTGGTTCATCAGTTCAACAATCTGAGCCCCGATGCCCGTGAGGAGCAGGAGGCGGTAATCCGCAAGCTTTTCGGCCAGGTTGGGGAGATTGTACATATTGAAGCACCCTTCCGCTGCGATTATGGAAGCAACATCAGTGTGGGCAATAACTTCTATGCCAATTTCAACTGTACGATTCTCGATGTAGGCAAGGTGGTTATCGGCGATAACGTGATGTTCGCTCCGAATGTCTCGCTCTATACCGCCGGGCATCCGATCCACCCGGAATCCAGAAATTCCGGCTATGAGTACGGCATCGGTATCACAATCGGCAATAATGTCTGGCTCGGCGGTAATGTCATTGTGAATCCGGGCGTAACCATCGGGAACAATGTCGTCATCGGGGCCGGAAGTGTCGTCACGAAGGATATTCCTGATAACATGATCGCCGTAGGCAGTCCGTGCCGGGTCATCCGTGAGATCACGGAGGAGGACCGGAAATATTATTACAAGGATCGGGAGTTTGACGTTACGGATTACATGTAGATGATAAGGCTATATAAGAGAAATGCTCCCATGCAGTTTGGGGGCATTTTTGGTGTGAACAATTGTCTGAGGATAAGAAGCTATAGGTTAGCGGGAATTAAGCAGATTAACAAACGATTTCACAGATTTGGGGGCCTTCGGATTCGCAAGCCCGGTGCTATCATTGGTATGAAACGTTACGCATTGCGGATTGTAAGCGTATTAACGGGCTGGTGCCAGAGCCGTGCCTGGTTAGAGTCAGCGTCAAATTACCAGGGTCTGGGGGAGCGGAATAATGAGAGAAATTCTGTTGAATGAAATGAACTGGGAAGTTAAAGGTTATTGGCCTTGGGTGCCATTGAAGGGTACAAGTATGGAGCTTGGTCAGGAACTAATGGGCGTGACCGACTGGATGCCGGCAACTGTGCCGGGGGGAGTTCATTACGATCTCTACAGACAGGGCTGGATTCCCAATCCCTATGAAGATTTGAACAGTTTGAGCTGCGAATGGGTAGAGAACCGCTGGTGGGTGTACCGTATGACCCTGCAGCAACCAGAGTTGAAGGGGGCCAGAATGGAGCTGGTCTTTCAGGGGCTTGATTATGAAGCGGCGGTATACGCTGATCATATCCTGCTTGGGGAGCATAAGGGAATGTTTGAGCCGGCTGTGTTTGATGTCACAGAGCTGCTCTCCGTTAGAGAGAATCTGGTGATATCTGTGCTTCTGAAGCAGGCACCCGATGAAATGGGGCAAATCGGCAAAACCTCGGCCACCTTCACGCAGAAAAGCCGTTTCAATTATAAGTGGGATTTCTCAACCCGGCTGGTTAACGCCGGAATCTGGGATGATGTATTGCTAAGGATACATGAGGATTGCTCATGGGGCGAAATGTCCATCACAACCCATGCAGAGTTTGAAGAGGACGGCAGCACTAAGGCAACTGGAAGTATTGAAATACAGGCTGCCGTCCTAAGCATGACTGGAGCAGAACCTGCCCGGAAACTGATGGCGCAGATTACCTGCGCTGATCCCGTAGGTAATCAGCTGCTGATGCAGACGCATCCCGTCTGTGCCGGCACGCTGCTCAAGACCATTCTTGATGTCCCTGAACCTGAGCTATGGTATCCGAACGGTTACGGGGCACAGCCGCTCTACAGCCTTGAACTGAAGCTGCTGGATGAAGACGGGAAGCCGCTGGATACACGGGTGATCAGAACCGGAATCCGCAGGCTTGAGTATATCCGCAACGTTGACAGTCCTGACAATGCTCTGCCCTATACAGTGGTCATAAACGGCCGCAGGATCTATATGAAAGGGGTGAATATGACACCTCTGGACCATCTCTACGGCAATGTATCCGTTGAGCAGTATCAGCTGATGGTCCGTCTAATGAAAGCGGCTCACGTTAATCTTGTCCGGGTGTGGGGCGGCGGGATCATTGAGAAGGAGGTCTTCTACGACCTATGTGATGCCAATGGCATTATGGTCTGGCAGGAATTCATCCAGTCGAGCTCGGGGATTGATAATATACCTTCCAAGCGCCCGGAATTCCTTGAGCTGCTGCATAGGTCTGCCCGCTCCGCACTCTGTGTGAAGCGCAATCATGTCGCCTTGACGATATGGAGCGGCGGAAATGAGTTAATGAGCGAGCCGAACAAGCCGTCGGACATAAGCGATTCCAATCTGGCAATGCTGATGGAGCTGGTCGGGCAGAACGATCCGCAGCGGCTGTTTCTCCCAACCTCGGCTTCCGGACCGGTGGAGTATATTACGGAGACTAAGGGGCAGGGACATGATGTTCATGGTCATTGGAAGTATATGGGGAACCCGTATCACTACGAGTTATACGGCAGCAACGACAATCTGCTGCACAGTGAATTCGGGGCAGACGGGCTGAGTTCACTCAAGAGTCTGGAGAAATTCCTGGGTACAGACAACCGCCAGCCGGTCTCTATGGAGAATAGTGCAGTCTGGAGACATCACGGGGAGTGGTGGGATACGCTGAGCCGGGATGAAGAAATATTCGGCAGCCTGACGGATCTGGCGCAATTCTCCGCCTGCAGCCAGTGGATTCAGGCCGAGGGAATCCGCTTCGTGCTGGAGGCCAACCGGCGGCGCAAATTCCGAAACAGCGGAAGTATTGTCTGGCAGCTCAACGAACCTTGGCCGAACGTGTCCTGTACCAATCTGGTCGATTATTATGGTGAACCGAAGATGGCCTACCACTGGATGAAGATGGCCTTCCGCCCGCTGCATGTATCACTGGACTACCGGAGCCTGCTGCTTACACCCGGTACCGCTTTCCATGGAGATGTATATATACATGGCTGGGAAGGGGGCAAGCTTGAAGCGGAGGCGGTAGTCCTGGATGCAGCGGGCCGGTGCCTGCACCGGCAACGATTCGTCACCCGGGGAGACAGAGACCGGGCAGTGTGCGCCGGGAGCCTGAATTTCACAGTACCTGAGCAGGAGGACCGGTTATATTTCATCCGATTGACCTTGGTGAACGGTGAAGCTGAACCCCAGCAGAATATATATTTATTCTCTACCGCCAGGCAGCATCTGTACGCGCCGGCGTTATCGCTTGCAGGCGGCAATCTTCAGGTGCGCCAGGAGAACAGGTGGCTGCCCACTGATAGCGGAGAGCTGAGTCTGCAAGCCTGCTTCACAGTATTGAATATAGGCAGTGAAGTGCTCCTTCACGTACATGCCCAAGAGGAGGGGAACCGCTACTGGATGGAAGCAGAAGAACAGTTCCTGACCTTGTTCCCGGGTGAGGCAAGAACGGTGAGTGTGATCTGTACACCAAAGCAGGCGGGAGGATTCCTGGCAGGGGAGAATCACAGCATCTCGGATGACTTGCCAAATGTTCAATTCCATTCGTTCCTGAGTGCCCAAGGCACAAGCATACTGGAGGGAGGACATAAGAATCATGGGTGAACCATTGTGTTTTGTACCAGGGCCATTCGTACCGCTAAGCCGGTACGTTCAGAACGGCGGGCTTGAGCCCGTCACCATTCCGGTTAGCCGGGCAGTGGCGGATTATTTAAGATGGCATCACTCCATTCTGAAGCTGGCCTGTCAGCACGGCGGCGAAGTGACCTACCTTAACGCAAGGTGGTCCACACTGTATGAAGATACCGTTGAAGCTGAAGCAACAGCAGGGAACAGTAATGCTGCAGAAGCTGTATTCGTGCTTGTCAGCCCGCTGCTTACCAATATGTTCCCTGTCGTAACGCACTGGGATAACCATTCAGCAGCGGGAAGAGGCAGGTTCCGCTATGGTGGAACAGACGGTATTGGAACGCTGCGCATGGACGAAGCGGGGAAGCAGGTTGTTTCTGAGCATATAAGGCTCTATAACACCGATGAGGACAGCCCTTATGTATATAACACTGCAGATTATGAGCTGTTTGGGGAAGATGGATCGGAGAGAACGCTGAAAACTCCGCAATACGAGCACTACATCGGGGACCGCTACAGTCTGTATGCAGTCGATGATTTGGTTGCTGTATCCTTGAGTGACCGTATGCTCAAGAGCTTTGGATATCCTGTGGTTTTCATTAATGAATCCAGAGAGGAAGGAGCGCTGGTAGTTGATGCACCAGTATTCCAGCTGATCAGCAACAGTCTGCTGGTTTCGGAGGACCGGCACAGCCTGGCTTCCTATCTTCTCCCGCCTTATTGGGATCCGGCGAACTCCAATCGTTATCCGCTGCTGTTCAATGGGTATTACGACGCCAATGAGAATACCTTCAGTACAGTGGGTCCTTCCTTTCTGGAGATTATAGGGAAGACGCTCGCCAGCACGGGCAGGGGAGCGGTTGGCATTCTCTGGAACGGAGGAGGCTACATCGGAAGCCGTTCTCTGCAGGGCTCAGTCTACGGGGGCATCGGGGCGGCAATTGCCAGAGCCCGGGACCGCTATGACGGCGATGCAGAGCGGGTAGTGGCTGTAGGAGGTTCACGCGGCGGATTGACTGCACTGCTGGCCGGAGGCAACCCATATCGGTTGCCTTACCGGGTACGTTATACACTATGCTACGCACCGCCGCTGATTCTTAACGGGTTTTCCCGCGAGCATGCGGATGGCCCCTGTCCGCTGATCTGGCATGTAGCAGAGGCGGACACCGGTTACCGTGACATCTGGAAGCATAACTGGCGGCATCCGGAGACCGGCTGTAACGCGGTTGAGACGCTTCTGTGGACTTTAACAGGTGAAGGCGACACCGGACGTATGAAAGAAGCTGCCGGTCTGGAGTCCGAGTTCTTCCTGTCGGGACTGAAGGCGAGCGGTACGAAGCTGCTGATCAACCACGGGACACATGATGCCTTCACTTTGAGCCGCTTCAGCTTTGCTTATGCTGCTTTGGCCCGAAGCTATGGCATTCCGCTGCGGCATGAGATTGGCTACCGTTTCGGCCATAACAACTGTACGGATCTTTATGAACAGGCAGCCCAATGCCTGAAGGCGCTGCTGCAGGATCAGGAGCTTGAATTCTCAGGAACGATTCATTACCGCAGACGAAGTCCGGCTGCAGGAGAATGGGAACAGGCGGAACGGTTTAGTCCGGAACGTCAGCCTGTTTTTCTGGAGGCACCGAAGTTCGTACCCGAAGGCAGCCCGGTAGCCTGGACACTGTATGGAGAGCAAGGCATGGAGTACCGGCTGGAGCTGGACAGGCTGGACCAGCAGGCCTGGGAACAGAACAAGCAGGTGATCCGTAATAAGCGCATCAGCCTGGCGTGCGGGTTCTTGCCGGAGAAGGGACATCCCCTTGAAGTGTGCTCGTGGCAGGATGGGATAAGCCCCTCCACTGAACGGTTAAGCACAGGGTATTATCTGTACGTGTTGTCCTACAGGCTGCTGGGTGAACGGAGCTGGACCGAGATCTCGCCTTCCCGGGTACCGCAGCCCGGTGCAGAGCCGCAGTCGGTTCTCCGCGTTCTGGAGGAGCAGCCCAACCCGGCAAGCGAGTCCTTCCGTGCGGAAGCGGCTGTTCAGTGCATCGGCTGCGGGCTGTCTGAAGCGTGAGCAATAAGTAGCTTTACAAACGCTTTCGCAGGGTTACCGGATTTCGGGTTTCGGGAGGAAGCGCTATCCTGTAGGTATAACACCGATACAACCCCTGGCCCGAATGAATCAACAGCTTCGGGAGGAAGGAAGGACAGAAGCATGATTGGAAGAATGATTGAACCACAGCCTTTAATGGCTAAGAGGAAGAACCGGAATCCGGTGCAGCGTCTGTTCAGAGATTGGTCATCCTGGATACTGATAGTACCAACAGTGTTTGTCTTTTTCTTTTTTTCCTGGCAACCGCTCGTCAAAGGGATTGTGCTCTCTTTCTTCAACACTGAGGGCTATAATGCTGTAAGCTTTGCCGGACTGCAGAACTACAAGGATGTAATTCAGAATTCGGCGTTTCAGCAGACACTGGCCAATTCATTTCTGTATGTCATCTGGTCGCTGCTGATCGGCTTTGCCATCCCTATCATAGTCGCTGTTGTAATTAATGAACTCAGACATGGGAAGTCATTTTTCCGGTTTTCCGTCTTTTTTCCCAGTATGGTTCCCGGTATTGCGGCCTCTATGTTATGGATGTTCCTGTTTGAGCCCGGACAGGGCGGTGTGCTGAATATGATGCTGAGTGCCTTGGGCTTCCCGGTACAGCAATGGCTCCAGGACCCGCAGATGACCATTATGCTGATTGTATTCACGATCACCTGGCGGAATTTCGGAGGGACGGTGCTGCTCTATCTGGCAAGCCTCCAGAGCATCAACCGTGACCTGTATGAAGCGGCGTCGATCGACGGTGCCCGTGTATGGCGGCGCTTCAGCAGCATTACTCTTCCGCAAATTTCCAGCATGATCGGACTGATGATGATTCTGCAGATCAGCGGGGTATTTCAGATCTTCAATGAACCGCTGGTGATGACGGAGGGCGGACCGAATAATGCCTCAATGACGCTGATGCTGCAGAGCTATTATTATGCGTTCCGGAGCTTTGAAGCAGGACACTCCATGGCGCTGGGGGTTATTACTTTTCTTGTCCTGATGGTGCTTACCGTTATTTATTTCAGGCTGGATAAGAAATTGAACAGGGAGTAGAAGCCATGAAAACAAATGAAGCTTACGGCATTATCGGCAATATAGAATACAGTTCACCCTGGATGCGCCTGTTGTACTGGAGCTTGTTCATTCTTATGCTGGCGCTCGCCGCTGTCTGTATCCTGCCTCCGGTATGGATCATGCTCTCAAGCCTGAAGGACATTAAGGAGTTCTATGCGATTCCGCCCACCTTGATTCCCCGCACCTTTGATATCGGCAAGCTGTGGGAGACCTGGCAGGAGTTCAATTTTCTCACTTACTATCTGAATACTGCCGGCCTGGCTGCCGGCTCTGTATTGTTCTGTCTCACCTTTAACGGGCTGGCCGGGTATTTCTTCTCTAAGCTGAAGCCACGCGGGAGCGCACTGCTGTTCGTTCTGATTGTATGGACGATGATGGTTCCGAATACGGTGGGGATGGTGCCGCTGTTCAAGAACCTGATTGATTTCCCGCTGCTGCATTTGAATCTGACCAATACCTTCTGGCCGATGTGGTTCATGGCTGCTGCGAATCCGGTGGTGATTCTGATCTTCAAGAACTTCTTCGACACCATTCCACAGGCGCTGCTGGAAGCGGCCAAGATAGACGGGGCAAGCACCCTCGGCATCTTCATCCGGGTAATTCTTCCGCTTAGCAGTCCGGTCATGGCTACAATTACGATACTTACTATGAATAGTGTGTGGCAGGATTTCTTT
Source organism: Paenibacillus sp. FSL K6-1096 (assembly GCF_037977055.1). Classification (NCBI taxonomy): domain Bacteria; kingdom Bacillati; phylum Bacillota; class Bacilli; order Caryophanales; family Paenibacillaceae; genus Paenibacillus; species Paenibacillus sp. FSL K6-1096. The sequence goes on from NZ_CP150274.1 coordinate 7,173,567, forward strand.
TGGCCCTTCATGGTTCTGAAGGATACATCGACCTGGTCAGTAATTGTGGCCATCTATAATTTGAAAGCGACATTACCGCAGGACATTCAGTTTATTGCCCTGACGTTTGCTATCCTGCCGCCAATTGTGCTGTTTATTTTCTTCCAAAGATTCATTATGAACGGACAAGCTCTCGGCGGCAGCATTAAAGGTTAATGTCATCCGATCACAAACCATTTCACAGTTTTGCCCAGTAGGGCGTTGCAGAGGACGCATGGTAAGATGATTTCGGAATCAAAGAAAGCGCTTTACAAAGGGCAAGGTTTTGCTATAAGAATAATCATAGGGGGAATTACATTGAGAATGGCACACAACAAGAGACTAACCGCAGTACTGTCGGTCACGCTGCTTCTCTCTGCCGGACTGGCCGGCTGCGGAGGTTCCAATGAAGTGAATATTGGCGGGAGCGGAAATGCAGCAGCCGGCAAACAGGTGACGATTAAGGTCAGCAACTGGCCTAAGCCCAATGAGGAGGCCAAGATCGCCCAGTATGAACAGCTGATGGAGAAGATGAAGACTAATTATCCGGAGATCACTGTGGACAAGGATGAATGGGGCTATGACGTCAGCTCATTCCTGCCCAAAGCTGCGAGTGGCCAGCTTCCAACGGTATATGAAACCTTTTTCACTGAAACAAGCAAAATCATTAAAGCTAATTACGCAGCGGATATCACGGACACGATGAAGAAGTATGGATATGACCGGGCCATTAACCCCGATCTTCTAAAAATGGTGACCAAGGACGGCAAGTATTACGGGATTCCCAAGGACGGTTATGTCATCGGCATGCTGTACAATGTGAACCTCTTCAAGGAAGCGGGGCTTCTGGATGACAAGGGGATTCCGAAGTTCCCCACAACGTATGAGGAGCTGGCGGAGACCGCGCAGATCATCAAGCAAAAGACCGGAAAGGCCGGGATGTTCCTGCCTACGAAGAGCGGCCAGGGCGGCTGGATGTTCATGAATATTGCCTGGGCTTACGGCGCTGAATTCGAGAAACAGATTGACGGTAAATGGAAGGCGGTATTCAATTCACCCGAGGCTGCTGCAGCTCTGCAATATGTGAAGGATTTGAAATGGAAGTATGATGTGCTGCCAGATAACAATCTGGTGGATGTCACCAATGACATGTTCCGTATGTTCGGCACCGATCAGGTTGCCATGGGTTTCGGCACCAACGACTGGACTCCGGTCATCCAGCAGCAGACCAAGATGTCCAAGGACAATATCGCCATGTCAGCACTCCCTGTAGGACCGGTTGGACAACCTGTTACCCTGCTGGGGGGCGGCCTGTATATGTTCTCGCCAAATGTAACACCGGAGCAGATTGATGCCGGATTCAAATGGCTGAAGACCTACGGGTTCACACCGGAATCATCTGAGGAGGCTCTGACCGGCTGGGATATTGAGAAGAAGACACTCAGCGATCAGGGACTGATCGTAGGCCCTTACGGGCTGCGGATCTGGACCGATGAGAAGCGTATTGGTGAGGAACAGAAGATTCTCGACAAATACAACAACGTGAATCTGGACTTGTTCCGTGATTATATGGATAACGGCAGCAAGGGGATGCGGGCGGAGGAGCCCGTGAATGCCCAGGAATTGTATCAAAAGCTGGATATTGTGCTGCAAACCGTGCTTACAGACAAAGATGCAGATCCGCAAGAGATTCTGAATAAGGCGGCTGAAGAATTTCAACGGGATTATCTCGACAAAGTAAAATAACACGCAGTCAAACACCGGCGCCGTCCTTCTGAAGGGCGGCGATGCCGTTTCCACTTGAGGTGAAAGGAGTTAGGGGATATCATGGCAGCAAAAGAATGGGGAGACTGGAGCGCCCGCTGGATCTGGCTGAGGGAAGAGCAGGAAGCTAAGTGCAGGGAAGCGCGGCATGAGCGGGTGTATTTCCGCCGGGTGTTTGAACTGCCAGCAGGTACGGAGAAGGCCTACAGCTTGAATATGGCCATTACCGGAGACAGCCGCTACAGGCTATTCGTCAATGGGCAGCGCCTGTGGACCGGTCCGTGTAAAGGGCATGCGCATGTACACTATTACGAGGAATTCAGCCTGGAGGGGGTTCTGCAGCCGGGAATTAATGTCATTGGTGTTACAGTGGTTCATTATGCCGGGACCTCCCCCTTTGAAATGGGGGAAGACGGTCCAATATCAGTATGGCGTTCACAGCAAGGCGGTCTGCTCGTAGAAGCGGAGATTACGGCAGACGGGCAGCTTGTGCAGGAGCTGCTTACGGATAACTCCTGGACATGCTTCCGGGATACTGGCTACCGGCTCCGCCCGTTTCCGGTCATGCGCTGGATGGGCGGATTGGAGGAGACGGCCGGAGACCCGGCACTCCGGGAATGGACGTTGCCGGGATATGACGACAGTGCCTGGAGTGCTGCCCGGATCGTACAGCCGGTAAGGGATGAATACGGTCAGCTCACCCCCTGGCAGCTGGCCCGGCGTCCCATTCCGCTGCTCTATGAGCAGGAACATTGCTTTCTGAAGCTGATGCGCAGCAGCTTCGGGGCGGGCGATGCCCTTTTCAAGGCTGGACATAGTCTGGAACTGAAGAGCGGAGCCGGATGCACTTTCTCTTCTGTTGCAGCGGCTGATGAAGGAGTACTGGTCCAGGCGGGAGAGCAGCTCTGGCTGGAGCTGGATGCAGGCGAGCTGACCACCGGATATCCGCAGCTTAAGCTACAGGGCGGAATCGGCAGCGTCATTACACTCCAATATGCCGAATGCTACGAAGATGAGACAGGGAATGAAGAAATCCGCCGGAAAGCGGTCCGCGATGATATGAGGGAGCAGGTATTACGTGGCGGTCACGACAGCTACCAGCCGGCCGGTTACGGTACAGCAGTTCAGGAGGAAATATATGAGCCGTTCTGGTTCCGTACCTTCCGCTACGTAAGGCTGGAGGTACATGCCGGAACCGAACCGCTGAGAATAACCGGAATCAGCTATACGGAGACCGGATATCCGCTCCAGCTGCAAGGAAGCTTCCATTGCTCTGATGAACGGTATAACCGCCTCTGGGAGTTGAGTGTGCGGACGCTAAGACGCTGTATGCACGAGACCTATGAGGACACTCCATATTATGAACAGCTTCAATATACGATGGATACCAAGCTGATGATGCAATTCACATACCTGCTGTCGGGAGACGACAGGCTGGCCCGCAGGGCCATGGAGGATTACAGAGCCTCACAGCTGCCAAGCGGGATGCTGCAAAGCCGCTACCCCTCAGTGCTGCCGCAGGTTATTCCCTCCTTCTCCCTGTACTGGATCGGAATGATTCATGACCACTACAGGTCCTTCAGGGATTATGCTCTGGTGAAGCATTACCGGCCAGCCATGCTCTCGGTACTGGACTGGTTCGATCAGCGCTTGACACCGCAAGGACTGGTCGGCCGGACTCCGCGCGAATACTGGAATTATTACGATTGGGTTGCTGAATGGCCGCTCGGCGCACCGGAGTGCACGAATCAGGCACCGGCCACCCTTTTGAGTCTGATGTATGCTTTTACGCTGGGGCAAGCGGCTGAGCTGCTGGAAGCCGGCGGTTGGACCCAGATTGCCGCAGAGCTGCACCAGCGCAAGGCAGCAGTTAACGCTGCGGTGCTGGATCATTGCCGTCATACGGACGGTCTGCTCTTCCGCGACAGCCCGGAGGCGGGATCAAAGGTGCAGCTCAGCCAACACACGCAGGTCTGGGCAGTGCTTGCGGGTACTGTGTCTGCTGCAGAGGGAGAGGCTCTGCTGCAAGCGGTACTGACTGATACGTCGATGGCGAAGCTCTCGCTGCCGATGAGTTATTATCTGTTCCGCGCGCTGGAGCTCAGCGGGAAGTATGACTGGTCTTTCGGGCTATGGGCACGCTGGATGAGGCAGCTTGAGCTGGGTCTGACTACGCTTCCCGAGATTGACTCTGCAGACACCAGAAGCGACTGCCATGCCTGGAGCGCACTGCCGATTACAGAATTCACCAGAGGAATATTAGGGGTCCGGCAGGAATTAGGTAGAATCATCTTGCAGCCTCATTGCGGAGAGCTGCAATACGCAAGCGGAGCTGTGAGCACAGATCTGGGGCTTATAACCGTGAGCTGGGAGATTATTACTGAAGCCGGGAGCAAAGTGTTCCGCATGGAGGCAGTCTGGGCAGCCGGTTCAGCGATTACGATAATTCTGCCTAACGGAGAAGTGCAGAGGACGGCTGCCGGTTTGCTTGAAGTAGAGATCGACATTAGCGGCTCGAACTGCTAGTCTTATTTCAAAAACCGAGGGGATGAGGAAGTCCTATGTTCAGATCGTTCGGCCGAAATATCCGCCTCGTCCTGGTGCTGTTCATAGCAGTCTATATCTCTGCTTCAAGCTTCATTCTGTACCGCAATATGGAGCACAGGAGCCACGATATGCTCAGGCAGCTGTCCGTCCAGTACACCGGGCAGCAGCATAAGAATACACTGCTGTTCATGAACTGGCTGGAAGAGACCTCCAAGCTGATCTCCAATAATCAGGTGGTGCAACATGCACTCAAGAAACCGGCGTATGACGGGGCCATCTCACCTATACTGGAAGGTATACGTTCTTCCAGCAGCGATATACTCGGCATTTATATTTGGGGTGAAGCAGGGATAGCTTATTCTTCCAGCAATGTGTCGGGACTGCTTCCCTTTACCGAGATTAAGAAGGACCCTGGAATGAAGCAATTCCTGGGAGATTCGGAGCAGGATTTACGCTGGACGGTTCTGAACCGAGAACAATTGATGACTGCGCCTGCAGATCTGCGTGACCGTCTGCTGCTTGAAGTGAAAATTCAGGATCCGGGAGGACGCTTTCTTGGTTTGCTCTCTCTTGAAGTGGAGATTGGCAAGCTGTACAGCTTCTACCTGTCGGATAAGAATTCGATCTACGGAGAGAATGAAGTCTACCTGCTGAAGGGAAACGGGGAGCTGTTGAAGGCAGCGGATATGCCTCTGCTGCACCTTCAGGAAATCGGAGCTGCGCTGGCCGCAATGGGGAAGAGCAGCTTGGATGGAACGGACTCAAAGGAGCGCGAAACCGCAGACGGCCTGATTCTGCTCTATCCGCTGCCCGGTTCAGAGGATCAGATTGTCACCTATATTTCTGCCGACGGCATGAACGCAGAGCTGCGGTTGTTCAAATATGTAATGCTGGCATTGAACACCGCAATATTCATATTGTTGTGGCTGCTGATTTCTATGCTGAGCGGCAGTATTGTGAATCCGCTTAACCAGCTGTACCTGAAGATCAATTCAACGATGAAAGAGTAAGCTGTGAACAAAGAGCGGTTCTCCGCATATAGGAGAACCGCTCTTGTGCTGTCCTGATATCATTTGGACAATTCCTTCTTCAAGCTGATGGTCACCGTGGTGCCTTGCCCGGGAGTGCTGGTGATCCTGAGCCCGTATTGGGGACCATATTCCAGCTTGATCCGTTCGTCCACATTACGCAGACCGTATCCGCTCTGGAACAGTACATCCTCTTTGGCCTGGCTGAGTGTTGCACTGCTTGAGAATCCGACCCCGTCATCGGTCACCGTGAACCGGATATCCTCCCCCCGGAGCTCGCCCTTAATCCAGATTCGGCCCCTCCCCCGCTTCTCGCTGATCCCATGCTTGATTGCATTCTCTGCAATAGGCTGAAGAATCAGCTTCAATATCCGGATGCCATGCAGAGCTTCATCCATCTCATATTCAACTTCGAACTTATCCGGGAATCGCATTTGTTCGACCGTCACGAAGCTCTGCACCAGACGGATTTCCTCTTCGACCGTCACAAATTTATCCCCTTTATGCAGGCTGATCCGAAAAAAGGTGGCCAGTGAAGAAATCAGCCGCTCAATGTCCGGCTGCTTCTTCAGCCGGGCAATCCAGGCAATCGCATCCAGGGTATTATATAGAAAATGCGGATTGATCTGCGATTGCAGTGCAGTAAGCTCGGACTTGCGCTGCTTTTCCTTTTCCTCATCCTTCTCCGCCATCAATTGGTTGATCCGTTCAACCATTTGGTAATAGCTGTTCTCCAGTTGGATAATCTCATCGACTTGTCCGCGCTGATCGTACACAGCAGCCAGATCCTTTTTGCCAAAGAGCCCCAGCTTCTTCTTCAATTTCAGCAGCGGACGGGTAATTTGCGCGGCCAGATAGAAGGACAGCAGGAGCAGCACGATGAAGGTTACGCTGGCGAACAGGAGCGCATTGCGGTTGCCCTTGACGATCCCCGCAAACAGCTTGTGGCTGGATATCACGCTGGTGAATTCCCAGCTGACGCCAAGTGTCTCCAGTCGGGAATTCAGCGGATAGGTCGCAATGATATAAGGGTTGCCATTCTCCGACCAAGTACGGTAGCCTTCCTCATTACCCGGACGAAACGGTGCGCTCTCCTCCAGGAAGTTGCCCAGAAGCCGCTTGTCGGGATGGGAAATTATCCGGTTGCCGGAGGTCAGGAAGGAGTAGCCGATGCCTGTAAAACTGGAGGAATACAGCGCCGCCAAAGCAGACTCTCTGACATAAATGATAACGACACCGATATTCTGTCCCGTATTGAAGTTGCGGAACTGCTGTCCGAAGGGGATGTAGGCATTGCCTTCGCCATCCCGTTTGATCTCGCCAATCACAGGCATACTGCTCTCTTGAATACGCTTGATGAACAGGGCTTCAGGAACCTCCAGCATCTGCTCTCTGGTCTGGTAAGAATAGAGTATATTGTCATTAGTCTGGATGATAACATTGCCGGCCAGGAGGTTATCGGCAAGCATACCGTCAATTATGGCTCCGATCCGCAATTCCTTGTCTGCAGCAGGAAGGTGGACATTATTGATGATCTGATAGATCTCACTGTTCACCAGGAACCGCAGGAACAGCATTTGGATGTCATCAACCATCAGCTCCACGCTTAGTCCAATTTGGCGTTGGGTCTGAACGACATGGCGGTACAAGTCTTTTTGCAGATAGGAATAAGAGTAGAAATTGAAAATAACCAGCATCAGCACCAGATGCAGCGACAAGCCAGCCAACAAGACAATTACGATGCGGCTCTTGATCTTGAACCGCCGCAGCCTGACATGGATCCATTGCTCCAAAGGCAGCTTAACCATAATTTTTGGCGTATTCACTTGGCGGCATGCCGGTCATTTTCTTGAAGATCTGACTGAAATACTTGGAATCGGTAAAGCCGACCTGATTACCCACCTCATAGACCCGGTACATTGGATTGCGCAGCATGCGCTTGGCTTCCTCGATACGGTATTCTGTCAGACACTCATAGAAGGTCTTATTCAGATCCTTACGAAACAGATGCATCAGATGCGTCGGGCTCACGAACACCGCAGAAGCGACCCTCTCGACCGTAATATTCGCGGCATAATGCTCCCGGATATAAGCGAGTGCTTCCCTGATCTCGCGCCGGCAGCGCGCTCCGGCTTCTTCCTCGGCATAGAGCACGTGTTCAACACTGGTCAAGGCCCGCTGTGCGGCAACAACAGCCTGCCGGTACGAAGCTGCGATCCTGTGCCAATCTTTTGCAGGCTTGCCTATCCCTATACTGAGCGGCTGCCCGAAGTGCTGCCGGCTCCATTCGGACAGCTGCTTGCCCAAGCTGCGGGCATTGTCCACGGCATGTACTAATTCTCTGCTCCGAAGTACCATAACCCACTCCAGATGGCTATCCCGGAAGAGGCACAGCTGTTCCAGAGAAGACGCTTGCATTAAGTCTGCTGCGGCATCCTCCAGTGCTCTCGTTCCCTGGGCTGTTCTCTCTGTGTCATTGTCGGAAGGGAAGGCGAGCGATAGTGGCATGATTGCCTCACCGGATTCAAGCTGAAGGTTCAGCAGCTTTAACTTACCGGCAACAAATTCCGCATCAAGCAATTGGCCGTGGAGCAAATCCTGCCAGAATTGCTTGGAGATCGAAGCGATTTCCCCGCTCAGCTGTGTGTACCGCTTGGAATGCAGCTTCTTCTCCAAAATTTCCTTCCCGACACTGCGTACCGTATCCGCGAGTTCTTCTGTATGGATGGGCTTCAGTAAATAGGTGGAAGCACCATAACGTAAGGCTGCCTGCGCATATTGAAATTCATCATAACCGCTAAGAACGACAATGCCCACCAGTATGTCCTGTTCGCGGATTTTCTCTATAAGTTCCAGACCATTCATGAACGGCATGCGGATATCCGTAATAATGACATCCGGACGGTGCTGGAGGGCGAGCTCCAGGCCTTCTTTGCCATTGCTGGCTTCTCCTATGATCTCAACGCCATGTTCTGCCCAATCTATAGTTTGTGTAATGCCCATCCGAACCAGGTACTCGTCATCGACTACAAGCGCTTTCAACATTAGCTTCACCCCGTAGCAGTTTCTGTGTCTTACCGTCATTATAAACGTGAATTGTCTTTTAGAGGAGCAGGAAATAATCAGGTGGTCAGGATTACAAACGATATCGCAGCATTCTCCCCCACAGGTCTGCATATTAACGTCCGTATAACGGCGTGCGGTGCATTTCAACAGGTTAACAAACCGTTTCATAGGATTCTATCCTAACTCTCCTAAAATACACTGTGATAGACTTTAAGCGTGAATAAACAGTAAGCGCTTTTATATACGGACATCGAAATTGAACGCTGTAGGAGGAGTTTCTTCATGCAAGATCCATTTATTCCATTCGGGTTTCAATATTACCGTTCTCCAACTCCCTTCCGGGACCAATGGGAACAAGACCTCGGCAATATTGCCGGGCAGGGGTTCAATTGTGTGAAATATTGGGTGCAGTGGCGGTCCAGTGTCTCCAGGGAAGGAACATTCGTGTTCGACGATATTCAAGAGCTGATGGATATAGCCCACCGAAATGGATTGAAGGTCATTTTGAATGTGATTTTCGACGTAGCTCCGGCCTGGTTTTATAGAAAATATACGGATTCCAAAATGGTCACGGCCGACGGATCCATTGTGGAGCCAAGAGCGATCAACTGCCGTCAGATAGGCGGAGCCCCCGGACCATGCTATCATCATGCTCCAGCCGCTGCGGAGAAGGCAAGCTTTCTGGAGGAAACCGTACAAGCTTTCCGGGATCATCCGGCGCTCTGGGTCTGGGATTTGTGGAATGAACCGGAGCTGACTACGGGCATTAAGCGTAAGCTGTCTTTTGACAACCAGGTCTGTTATTGCAGGCATTCGCTAACCGCATTTCATGAATGGCTGATCCATAAATACGGTTCTCTTGAAGCGCTCAACGAATCGTGGCAGCGGACTTACGGGAACTGGGAGGAAGTGGAGGCACCCCGGGGCCAAGGCATCTTCAACGATCTGGTAGATTGGCGGCTGTTCATGTCGGACACTCTGACAGAGGAGCTGCGGAGACGGGTACAAATTGTAAAGTCACTGGATACGCGGCATCCGGTCATGGTGCATACGGTACCGGCGCCAATCTTCAATATGATTACGGCCGGTTCGGATGATTTCAAGCTGGCAGAGCCCTGTGATCTGGTAGGCAACAGTCTGGGGTCCTCGGCGTGGTCGGCTGATCTGCTGGTCTCGGCTGCCAAAGGCAAACCGATTATCAACTCGGAAATTCACGCGCTTCCAGGCAATACAGCGATGAAGCCGCGCCAGCCGGACCTTCTGGAGATGAAGAATCATATTCTGACCCCGCTAGCCCGTGGCATCACCGGATATCTGTTCTGGCAATACAGGCCGGAAATCTTGGGCCAGGAAGCCCCGGCCTGGGGCAGCGTCTGCCTGGACGGCAGCGCATCGCCCTGGTACAGCGACATGGCACACCTTAACAAGCTGGTACAAAGCAACAAGCGGGAGCTGTCGCTGGCCAAACGCCGCGGAGACGGAATTGCTATTCTGTTCAGCCCGGAGAATCAGATTGCCAACTTCGCAGCGCATGATCATCTGGATACTTACAATGACTCCATACAAGGCGTCCATAAGCTGCTGCATGAGCTCAATTATAAAGTTGAGTTTCTCCATGAGTCAGAGGTCACTGCGGAGTCACTGAAGCCATACCGCTGCCTGTGGATGCCTTATCCGCTCTATCTTAGCCGTAAATTGTGCGACAGCCTGCGTGCATGGATAAAGAACGGCGGAATTCTGATCTCGGAATGTTCCTTCGGTGCTCTTCAGGCAGAGAATGGCTGCCACAGCTATAACGTTCCTGGGTATGGATTCGACCAAGTGTTCGGCGTCCATGAGACATGGATTCACTCCGCCGAGAATCTGGATCATAGCTATCATCAGGTTGCCTTCGAATCCCGGAAGGCGATTACGCTGCGCAATGATATGGGGCAGAGCGGGGAAGAGGAGCCGGCCGCAGACGATCTGGCCCATGGCTCCTATTACAAATCGGATATCGAGCTGGAGGGACATGTCAAGGTACTGGCCCGATTCTCGGAAGATCTCATGCCTGCATTAACCTGCGCCGATTACGGCAGCGGACGCGCCATATGGTTAGGCACCTTGCTTGCGGCTGCCTATTGGAAGGATGAGCATCCCGGGACGCTTCAGCTGGTACGGGATCTGCTGCAGCAGGAGTTGAAGCTGGAGACTAATGTGCAGGCAAGCGGTAAAGTCCGTGCGGATCTGTCGGAATGGGGTGAAGGAGCATCCCGTGGTGCGTTTCTATATGTGCATAACGAAGGGAAAGAGGAGACTGCGACCGAAATTATGCTGCGTGCTGTGTATACCTCAGCCGAACCCTGGTTTACCGGCGGCCACGCTGTTATTCAGCCGGCAGATCAGGAGGAGCCATCAACAACCCGTCTGACTGTAACAATTCAGCCCGGAGATGTTCAGGTATTCCGCTTAACTTAGAGCGGCAGGGCGTTTACCGGATATTATAGAGCCGGCCGGTGAGATCCGGCCTAAGGAGTGTATTGATGTGAAGTTAATAGATTATGTTAATCCCATGCAGGGAACCGAATCGGATTACCGCTATTCCAACGGCAACACGCTGCCGCTAACAGCGATGCCGCTTGGTATGGCAGCCTGGTGTCCGCAGACCCATGAAGCGGGCGGCACCTGGTTCTTCCATCCCCGTCACCGCCACCTGGAGGGTATCCGCCTGACCCATCAGCCCAGTCCCTGGATCGGGGATTATGGACATCTGACCGTGCTGCCGCAGACAGGACCGCTGCTGCTCAGCCCCGGCTCACGCTCCTCCTCCTTCAAACCGGAGGAGCTGCAGGCAGGCCCCCATTATTTAAGCGTCTCCTTGCAGCGTTACCGGACCCGGCTGGAGCTGACACCGACTGAGCGCTGTGCAGCGCTGAGAATAACTTATGATGAGCCGCATCAGAACAGGCTGATTATAGCTCCTCTGAAGGGCGAGTCATATCTCGCTTTCCAGCCGGAGAAACGCAGAATTTCAGGTTATACTAGAGGTCATACCGGCGGGGTTCCCGATAATTTCGCCATGTATTTTGTCTTTCAGTTCGATACAGACCTGATCATGGAGGAATCGGGAATCTTCGATGGGGAGTACCAGCCGCTCGGGAGGTATGAGGGAACCGGGGAACGTCTGGGTGCCTATGCAGGTTTAGCCCTGCCGGTATCCGGCGTTGCAGGGGTCAAATGCGGCACCTCCTTCATTAGCGGGGAGCAGGCACTGCTGAATTTAGAACGGGAGATCGGTGAGCGCAGCTTCGGGGAGATCTTAAGTGCAGCAGAGGCAAGCTGGGAGGATCGGCTTAGCCGGATTACTGTAGAAAGCACAGATGAAGAGCATCTGCGCACCTTTTACAGCTGTATGTACAGGGTGTGCCTGTTTCCGAGAACATGGCATGAATATAACAGGCAAGACGAACAGATACACTTCAGCCCTTTTAACGGAGGAATTTGCCATGGTCCAATGTACTCAGACATTGGTCTGTGGGACGTATACCGGACCAGCCTGCCGCTGTACAGCCTTCTGTTTCCATCTTTGCTGGGTGAGATCATGCAGGCGTGGACGCTGGCTTACGAAGAGAACGGCTGGCTGCCGAAGTGGCTGTCTCCGGGCGAACGCAGTGCAATGCCCGGGACACTGATTGATGCGGCGGCTGCAGACGCCGTTGTCAAGGGAATCGGCGGCTTCGATATGGAGCTGCTGTACGAAGGCTTGCTGAAGCACGCAGACCATCCGGCAGCGGATGAGAGACTGGGCAGACGCGGACTTGAATTATATCTGCAGCATGGATATCTGCCGCATAACCGGTTCCATGAAAGTGTAAGCAATACACTGGATTATGTCTACGGGGATTTCTGTATAGCCCAGATTGCCCAAGCTCTCGGCAAAACGGATGACTATGAGCGGTTTATGAGCCGTGCGCAGAATTACAAACGGTTATTTGATCCGGCGGCCGGGTTCATGAGAGGCCGTAACGAGGACGGCACCTGGCAAGAGGACTTTGATCCGCTGCAATGGGGCGATCCCTTCTGTGAAGGCAGTGCCTGGCAAGGGAGCTGGGCTGTGCCACATGACTTTCCGGGACTGGCCGGTCTGATGGGCGGCGAGGAGGCATTCGTTCGCAGGCTGGACCAGCTAATGACCGAAGAACCGGTATTCAAAGTGGGTTCCTACGGACAGGAGATTCATGAAATGTCGGAAATGGCTTCAGCCGGACTCGGGCAGTTTGCCATCAGCAATCAGCCCAGCTTCCACATCCCTTATCTATTCTCCAGACTCGGGGCGTTGCCCAAAACACAGTACTGGGTCCGTAAAACCATGGCCGGACTGTTCAGCAGCAGGATGGATGGCTTGCCCGGCGATGAGGATAACGGGAGTATGGGGGCCTGGTATATTTGGAGCGCCCTCGGTCTGTATCCGCTAAGTCCCGGAATTCCAGAATACGTGCTCGGCAGCCCCCTGTTTGATAAGGTTACGATCGAGCTTGAAAATGGGCGGCAATGGATCATTGAAGCGGAGAATAATAGCCCCTCTAATGTCTATAGTGCCTCGGTTCACTGGAACGGTACGCCATGGGAGCATCACTCCTTGCCACATGAGGAGATTGTGAGAGGCGGAGTCTTAAGCTTCCGTATGTATTCAGGAACTGCCCCGCTATAAGAGCCAAGCGGGGCAGTCCGGAGGCTATTCCGTAATCAACACATAAGTAGCCCTTAGCGGGCCGTGCACCCCGACTACCAGCTTCATTTCAATATCCGCGGAATTGGAGGGGCCGGAGATGAAATTAATCGATGAGCCCACCGGTTCCCCGGCCTGAATTCTCCGGTTAAGCGCCGCAGCGGCATCAGTGGAGCGAAGCACCAGCTGCTCACGCTCAATCACCGCAATATAATGGGACGGCAGGAAATGGAGCGACCGGCCCTGATCGGGACGGCTCTCCACCACAACCGTTCCCGATTCCGCAAGTGCATAGTCGGCGAAGACAATGGCTGTATTCGCCGATTCTGCACGCCTGATATTCTCCGCCCGTCCCGCCGCTTCTTCCCATACAGCAGCCCCCGGGAAGGCCAGCCCGTATTCCCTGAACCGGGGATCACCGGAGGTCATCACGGCCCCGCCGCCATTGGCCTCGATCAGATCCTCTAACGTTCTCTGCAGCAGCTCCCGCGTTGTCTCAATCACCTGAGTGTGGATGAAGAAGCACTGCTCCTTAAGTATCGCTACAAGATCATCTTGAGTAAGCGGGCCATAACTGTTAGGAACCAATTCCTGGATAGCAGGACGCTGGACCTCTGACTTCCGTGCCCGGCCGAGCTTGGCAGCAATGGTATTCAGAAAAGCCTCCTTATTCGTGTTCATATTCATATTTGTGTTCGTGGATGCGGTCATTGCTCAGCTCCTCCTTTGCGCTTCTTCAGCCATGCCCGGAAGCTGTCCTGCGGCTTGACGGGCTGCTTCAGGTCGCGTGAACCAATCCATCCCTGAAGGATAGCCGGGCCCCGTACAATACGTCCGTGCTTGCTCATGATCCGGCTGGCAGAATGGGCGAGTCTGAGGGTCCTGCCGAACAGGGCAGGGGAGGAGAGCAGCTTGGCGGCGGCCTTCATCTGAATCCGGTCGGCCGCGCCGGTCCTCTTCTCTTCCACAATGTTCTGGCGGTGCATAACAAGCTGCTCATGCAGCGGGATTCTTACCGGACAAACATCGGTACACGCCCCGCAGAGACTGGAGGCATAGGGCAACTCCTTATAATCGTCATAACCGCCAAGCAGCGGCGTAATGACCGCCCCAATCGGACCCGGATAGATCGATCCGTAAGCGTGCCCGCCGATATGACGGTAGACCGGACAGACATTCAGGCAGGCCCCGCAGCGGATACATTGTAAGGCTTCGCCAAATTCACTTCCCAGAATATCGGAGCGGCCGTTATCAACGACCACCAGATGGAATTCCTCCGGTCCGTCGGTCTCACCTGCCGCTGAGGGTCCCATGACCGTGATATAGCTGGTCAGCTTCTGGCCGACAGCACTGCGGCAGAGCAGATTATCCAGGATCTCCATTTCTTCAAGCGTGGGTACAATCCGCTCCATGCCCATGACCGCAATATGCGTCTTGGGGATCGCAGCGGTGAGGTCGCCGTTCCCTTCATTCGTAACCAGATTAATGGCCCCCAGATTGGCGATAGCGAAATTACAGCCCGTGATCCCGACCTCTGCCTCCAGGAACTTCTGGCGCAGGACGGTACGGGCGAACCCGGCCAGCTTCTCCGGCGTCTCATCGCCGGTATATCCCAGCTTCTCTGCGAAGACGCGCCTGATTTGCTCCCGGTCCTTATGCAGGGCGGGCGCTACGATATGGGAGGGAGGGTCCCAGTCATCCATCTGCAGGATGTACTCTCCCAGATCGGTCTCAATCACTTCACAGCCGGCTTCGAGCAGCACCCGGTTCAGCTCGATCTCCTCCGTAACCATCGACTTGGACTTGACGATTCGGGTCGCCTGCTTGCGGACAATGACATCCCGTATATAACTGCTGGCCTCTTCTTTGGTTGCGGCAAAATAGATATGTCCGCCTTGCCGCTCAACATTATCCGCAAGCTGCTCCAGATAAAAATCCAGGTTGGCCAGCGTATGCTGACGGATCAGCTGGCCGACCGTCCGCCACTTTTCCCAATCCCCCAGTGCTGCAGCGGCGGTCAGCCGCCTGGTCTTGAGGCTGTCCTGTGCCGACCCCACGGCACTGCGCATAGAGGAATCCCCAATGCCCTCCGAGGTCCGTTCGCTGAATTTACGTGAATCGGTTTGCAGGCTCAAGTCAGCTTCCCCCTTTGTTGACCGCAGGCGCATGCTGGTTCAGCACCTCTGCAATATGCATGACCCGTACCGGCTCACCCTTGCGGGACAGGCGTCCGCCGATGTTCATGAGGCAGCCCATATCTGCACTGATCAGGATATCGGCTCCGGTATCCAGCACACAGCCGCATTTCTCATCGGCCATTTGTTCCGAGATTTCAGGCATCTTCACCGCAAAGGTGCCGCCGAACCCGCAGCAGTTGTCGCTGTTCTTGAGCGGCTCAAGCTTCAGTCCCTTCACCTGCTCCAGCAGCTGGAAGGGCGTTTCCTTCTCTCCCAGCAGCCTCGTCATATGGCAGGAGCGGTGGTAAGTGGCTGTTCCTTCAAGCGTGGCACCGACATCGGTGACACCCAGCACTTTTACAATGAATTGGGTGAGTTCATATGATTTTTCTTTTAGAGCAACCGCTTTCAATTCCCACTCTGGGTCCCCGCTGAAGATCTTCGGGTATTCATGAAACATAGCGATGCAGGAGCCGGAGGGACCTACGACATAATCCGAAGCCTCGAAGGCCAGCATCATGTTCTGCATGGCAAGCTTGGATTCCTGCAGATAACCGCTGTTGTAAGTGGGCTGGCCGCAGCAGACCTGTGAAGCGGGGTAATCAATCTCGCAGCCGAGCCGCTCCAGGATCTCCACCATGGCAATACCGGCACTCGGAGTCATAAGATCTACCAGACAAGTGGAAAAAATACTGACTTTCACTCCCATCCCTCCCATCAATGAAAACCTACATTCACAGCTTAACTCATCAAGTCAAGGAAAAACAACACAAAAACAAATAAAAAATGTGAAACTTATTGACAATAAATATTGTGAGCGTTTACACTGTGGATGGGTTCATGGAACAATCTACCTTGAGGGGGAGAAACAGTGACCAAGCATTTGATGTATATCAACGGCCAATTTACGGAATCCGAAGGCAAAGAGTGGATGGAAGTGACCAACCCGGCAACCGATGAAGTCATCTCACGGGTTCCCAAGGCAACCAGAAATGATGTCATACGCGCTATTGATGCAGCGGAGCAGGCCCAAGCGGAGTGGGAGGAGACTCCGGCGGTAGAGCGAGGCAAGTATTTGCATAAGATTGCTGACGGCATTCGGGCAGAGGCGGACAGCATCGCCAGGCTGATCTCGGAGGAGGTCGGCAAGACCCTGGAATTATCGACCGTAGAGGTTCATTTTACTGCGGATTATTTGGATTATATGGCGGAGTGGGCACGGCGTTATGAAGGGGAGATCGTGCAGAGCGACCGTGATAATGAGCATATTTTTGTATTCAAAAGAGCGATTGGCGTAACCACCGGCATTCTGCCCTGGAACTTCCCGTTCTTCCTGATCGCCAGAAAAATGGCCCCGGCGCTCATCACCGGCAACACGATTGTCGTGAAGCCCAGCGCCGAATCGCCGAACAATGCGGTGGCGTTCACCCGGATCGTGGATCAGGCCGGGCTGCCCAAGGGCGTATTCAACCTGGTCACAGGCAGAGGTGCGGAGGTGGGCAACGAGCTGTCCAGTAACGCCAAGGTTGGTATGGTTAGTCTTACAGGCAGCGTACCGGCAGGGCAGAAGGTCATGGAGGCAGCGGCTGAGAATATCATCAAGGTTAGCCTGGAGCTGGGCGGCAAAGCGCCTGCTATCGTCATGAAGGATGCTGATCTGGAGCTGGCGGTTCAGGCGATTGTCGCTTCCCGGGTCATTAATACAGGCCAGGTCTGTAACTGTGCGGAGCGTGTCTATGTCCATGAGGAGATCAAGGAGGAGTTCACCACGCGGCTGGTTGAAGCGATGAAGGCCGTGAAGTACGGAGACCCGCTCAAGGACACGGACATCCAGATGGGACCGCTCATCAACAAGGCCGCGCAGGATTCGGTACAGCAGAAGGTGGACCGGGCCGTTCAGGAAGGAGCCAAGATCGCTCTGGGCGGTAAAAAAGTTGAGGGCACAGGGAGCTTCTTCGAGCCGACAGTGATCACAGATGCTACGAATGAGATGGAGATTGTGCAGGAGGAAATTTTCGGTCCGGTCATCCCCGTCATTTCATTCTCAACCCTGGATGAGGCGATTGCCCTCGCCAATGACAGTGAATTCGGCTTAACCTCATCGCTGTACACCCAGAATCTGAATGTCGCCATGAAGGTTATCAGGCGGCTGAAATACGGGGAGACGTACATCAACCGCGAGAATTTCGAAGCGATGCAGGGCTTCCATGCAGGCTGGAGAAAATCCGGCATCGGCGGCGCGGACGGCAAGCACGGCTTGAACGAATACCTCCAGACCCATGTCGTCTACTTGCAGTACGACAAATCGGTTAACTGAATACGCAGCGATTGTTTGCTGCATGGTGAGGCGGCCCTTGTTTGGGGGCCGTTTTTTTGTTGTTCGGAGAGGCAGGTGCGAGGGGCGGGGGAGATTTAGTCGGAAATGCGATTACATTCGCTGTGGCGGAGGCGTGTTGGCGAAATGTAATCGAAAAACCGAATATATTGAGCGATATTTTACCCGGGTAATATTGCATTTGTGTTTTTACCCGGGTATAATTAAGGCGAAAAGAAGGGAGGTCACATAAAACATGAGTACGAATAATGAACAGACACATTCTTTTTGCACAGCATTTTTGGGAGTGGAGGCTGTTGCCAGCGGTTCCTTGGAGCATGTAGTTACTACGGTGAAGGGAATGCTGAGTGACAGTGAGCTGGCCGGGCTGCTTATTTTCGATGATTCCACGGGGAAGCAGATAGATGTTGATTTTCGCGGTACTACAGATGAGGTGCTTGCACGGTTAGCAGGGCCTTCAGGTGAGCCGCCTGGTGCAGAGGTGAATTCTCAGACCACGCGCCGGGCGGGCCGGCCGAAGCTCGGAGTAGTATCCGGCGAGGTAACGTTACTGCCAAGGCAATGGGAATGGCTCAAAGCCCAGCCTGGAGGGGCATCGGTAACCCTGCGCAAGCTGGTTGATGAAGCCAGCCGCGCCGGAGAACAGCAGAACACCATCCGCAAGTCCCAGGAAGCCGCTTATAGCTTCATGACAGCTATGGCCGGGGATTTCAGCCATTACGAAGAAGCTTTGCGCGCGCTGTATGCCGGTGATGCGGAGCGTTTGGACCAATACACTCAGGACTGGGCACCTGATATCCGTAGCCATGTTAAGAAATTAGCAGCCGGTGCGTTCCCAGAAGATGATTTAAAGGAGAAATAGACTATGAACATTATACAAACGAACAGCATTGAGCTGGCTTATGACAGCTTTGGCAACGATAAAGACGAGGCAATCATCCTGATAGCCGGACTTGGAACACAGATAATCCGCTGGACAGTTCCATTCTGCGAACAACTGGCAGCCCGGGGCTTCCGGGTGATCCGTTTTGACAACCGCGACACGGGCTGCTCCACCCATTACAGCCATTACCCGGCAATGGATTTCAACGCCTTGGCGGCTGCACTTATGTCGGGACAACGGCCGGACATGCCTTACATGCTTGATGACATGGCCGGTGACGTGATCGGACTGCTCGACGCTCTTGGGATTGACCTGGCACATGTTGTTGGACGGTCTATGGGCGGAATGATCGCCCAGCTTACAGCCAGTAAGTACCCGGATCGAATACTGTCGCTCACTTCCATCATGTCCACTTCCGGGAATCCCACTCTTCCGCAGGCTTCCCCGGAGGTCATGGGTTTGATGACTGCACCGGGCCCGAACCCGTTTGCGGATGAGGCGGGATTTCTGGCGCACAGTATGGCTTTTGCCAAGCGTATTGCCGGTACTGGCTATCCATTCGATGAAGAAGCTTATCGGGCACTCATTGCGGAGGAGGTCCGGCGGGCCTACGACCCGGGCAGCGTGGGACGGCAAATTGCCGCGATTGCGGTCTCCGGTGACCGCCGCCCGCGGCTGGCCGCCATACAAGCCCCAGCCCTTGTCATTCACGGGATGGACGATCCCTTGTTCGTTCCGGCGTGCGGGGAGGACACCGCTTCCTCCATCCCGGGCGCCGAGCTGATGCTGGTTGAAGGTATGGGACATGACCTGCCGCCTCAGTTGTATCAACAGACTATTGATGCTATAGCGCGGACCGCGCGTCGTATTTGACTAATCACTACATTGTGTAGTAGATTATAACTACTACGTAGTGTAGTAATAATGTTATGGACGCATAACAGAACTAAGAGGTGTTCACGGTGAACAAGATACAGAAGCTATCGGATACGGAATTAGAGCTGATGGAAGCTATATGGGCGAGTACGCCGCCAGTAACTTCAACAGAGCTGCTGAACCAGTTCGCACAGAAGGGAAGGGACTGGAAGGCGCAGACGATATCGACCTTTCTGTCGCGGCTGGTCGATAAGGGGTTCCTTACCTCCACACGGCATGGCCGGCTCAACAAATACGTCCCGGGCATAACGCCTGAGGAGTATAAGCTGGTTGAGACCCAACATGTTCTCGATGGGCTGTATCAAGGCTCGGTCAAAAACCTGATCTCCGCTATGTATGACGGCGACAAGCTGTCGGATGATGATATTGACGAGCTGAAGCAATGGTTCTCGGAGAAGTAGATGATGATAAACATCTTACTGAATCTTCTGATCTCGCTAGCCGTTGCCGGAAGTGTAGTAACCATCAGCATTCATGCATTGGGGAGATTATCGACCGGGCGTTTTCCGGCCCGTTGGCGTTACGGACTCATAAAGCTGGCACTGATCTTTTATACGTTCCCTATAGCTCTTGTTCTGCTGCGGGTATCAGAGCATCTGAGTTCACCGCATGTTGCAGCAAGTGTACAGAATACGCAGACTGGCAGGTTGACCGGCAATATAGCGGAATCCTTCCAGCCTGCAATGTTCACACTTACAAGAAGTACTGCCTATATCCTGCTGGGCATTTGGGCAGCGGGGGCTATCTCTTTTGCCGCCTGGCAGTGGTATGCTTACCGCAGATTTACCAGGGCGCTTGAACGTACCCGTACCATGATACCGGAGGATAGCGGGACGGCCATTCTGCTGAGGAGCATTAAGGAGCAGCTTGGCCTGACAAGCAGCGTCAAGCTTGCGTATAGTCCTGCGGCACGCAGTCCTTTTCTGGCCGGTCTGTGGAAACCGGTGATCTATCTGCCGGAACAGAGTCCTGACAAGCTGGATATGGAGATGGTGCTGCGCCATGAGCTGGTTCATCTGAAGCGGAAGGATCTGTGGATCAAGGCTGTATCTCTGTTCGTACGTACAATACACTGGTACAATCCTCTGGTTCACACCATCCCCGAAGAGCTTCACACCTGGAGCGAGCTGACCTGCGATCAAGTGGTTGTGCAGGAGATGACCCATGCAGAGCGCAAACGCTACGGCGGAACCATTCTGCAAGTCATGGCAGGGACAACAGGCCCGCCCGGCTCATTCCATGCCTCACTATCCGGTGACGGCCAACAACTACAAAGGAGATTAGCCCATATGCTTAACGTCAAAAAGCTGAACAGACAAACCCTGTTCTTATCGATAACCGCAGCCCTGTTAATTGCCGGGATCAGCACTTCTACCGCTGCATTAGCTTCCAAAGTTACGCCGCAAGTGGTGGCAGAACCGCAGAATGAGGATTCACGGATTATTGCGTCTGAAATAGCTCCTTCCAAATCGTCAGAAGGAGGAATAACCGAGCCAGTCCAAGTATCTGGCACCCAGCCTGCCGAGAGCAGTCTCATACCCGTACCAGATAATACGGCGGGACAACCCGTTCCCGTGCCGGCTGAATCTGCAGAGTCCGTAACGGTTCCCGCAGCCCAGCCGCTGCCTGAGCTTGTAGCAGATTCTGCAGAGAGTGTCCTCGTACCGGTACCTGAAGGAAGCCCTTCACAATCTGACTCTGTACTTGTCCCCGCGCCAGTTCCTGACCAGGAAAGGGCCGTTACAAAAGCGCTTCCTGAGCTAGTGCCTGCCCCAGCCGAGAGCGTGCCGGCACCGGCACCGGCAAAGTAATCATCCGGCATTCAAACTGCCGGTATATAGTCACAGCCAGGGGCAGCTCCCATGCGGGAGCTGCCCCTGGCTTTTTTCACAAACACACCCTAATCCCTTAAAG